>JBCDFA010000008.1:0-59307 GCA_039178835.1 Chloroflexota bacterium | reverse complement strand
TGTTTGCTCAACAACCGTTGTTACATCATCAATAGGTGCTAAAACAACCCAATCAAAAGTAAAATCATCATCCATAACAACCTCTCAATGGCTACTTGGCCCTCTATTATGTTGGTGCTCCACCCATCCGTAACAGTGTATCCCACAAATCTGATGGAACTGATACTACAGAAAGACGACTCTGGCGTACCAAGGCAAAATCCGCAAAAGATGGATCTGCTTTGATGGCCGCCAGTGATACAAGATTGGCCAGTGGTTCCAGCACTTTGATATCGACCACAACCAATTTTGGATCATCTTCATCGGGGTCTGGGTAGGGTTCGCTTACGACTTCGGCAAGACCAACAATACGACGCTCATTCCCTGTGTGATAAATCATTGCCAGATCACCCGGCTTCATGGTGCGGATGTTTTTGAGTGCTGCGTTATTGGCTACACCATCCCACATCGTCACCCCATCCTCCTGCAAGTCGGTAAAAGCGTATACATCAGGCTCGGTTTTCAGTATCCAATATTGCTTATCACTCATAATGTTCCATTGTTATCTTTGTGGCGTTCATCCTGTTGATATAGTAACACAACCAAGATGAAAGAGACAATCATCATCGTGTTTGCAGCGGCAACACAACTGGCACATTTTGTCAAACACTTGGGTATGCATTGACCTTTAGAACAGCTAATAAGATAGGATACAAAACCAAAAGTGTTTGACCATGTACTGAGCAATCATGCCTAGACGTGTAGTTACTGCAACGATATACTTTCAATAACCTTTTTTATACCACGGCATTGAGATACAAGGGAAACTGATATCTATGTTCAGGAAGCAAACGGATAACTACAGCAGTAGCTTAAGAAGATTTCTAAGCAATCAACACACACGATCATTATATGCTGGTGTGTTTACCGTATTACTAATATCGTTTATCGTCGGCAGTGTTCACATTGGTCACTTAGATTACGCAGCAGCCGCAACAACAACTAAAGAATTTGTATATATTACTGATTATGGTGCCGACCCAAGTGGAGAAAGTGACTCAACAGAAGCCATCAAGGTTGCCATTGAAGCCGCTGGGCAGAATGGTACTGTATATTTTCCTAAAGGTACCTATGTTGTGGGTACGAGTAAAGAAGGGGGAGCTCTATTTGATGCATACGATGGAATGACTTTCGAAGGTGAGACAGGTGCAGTTCTAAAGTGTGCAACGCCACGTCCAGAAGGGCCAGGTTGTCGGCCCTTTAGCCTAGGAGCTTTACAAAAACGAGTGTATAGTGACATTACCTTTCGTGGGTTACGATTTGAGGATCACGATGTAGCCATACGCCTTGTAGATACAAAGAACATTACTATTGATTCTAATTACTTCTTTAACAGTTCAATTATGGTCTTTGCGGACATTCAAAATGACTCATATGGGAACACTGGTACACGCATCATTAACAATGTAATTGAAATACCAGACTATAAAGATAAGGTACATAACCCCAATTACCAGCCTAATAAAAATCCACCCTACAGTAATAAAGAATTGGATCAGTTCAAATACTGGATTCAGTTTCCGATACGTGTAATGGCAGTTCCTTGGGACGAATCTATTTCTACATCTGTGTCAATTCAGGATGTGTTAATTCAAGGAAATACTATTTCTGGTGGTGCATATAATGCTATTGAATTAGCAGGCCATCAAGTCGAAAAGATTGAAGTAATAGAGAATGTATTCAAAGAGAATCACGGTGTTGCAATTGACTTTGATAAAGGAGTCAGAAGTTCCACAGCTCAAGGAAACAAGATATACGATATGATACCAACTGAACAGTACGATATAGGTGAAATGCATGCTATTGGCATACAACGTGGTGGATTAGGAATAAAGTGGCAATACATACCCACTTCGGACATTACTATCAAAGAAAATGAATTTTTCCAATCTAAACAACCTTACCGAAAGATAAGAACTCAAGGAGCTTATAATGTAAGAATTCTTGACAACGTCATCTATCAAGATGATAAAGGTGGTGAGGCACTTGCGCTGAGTTTCACTGAGCAAATTGTCGGAGGAGAGACTGATCGGTTTGACATAAAGGGGAATGATTTTTTGCAAGGTGATATTCTTTTTGCTGGAGATATATGGTTAGATCCAGAAATTATTTCCCCAATTCTATTCCAAGATAATCAACATAACGGCACTCTGCGGATTATGAACCATACCTATACTACTATTTCAATTGTTGATAATCGCTTTGCTCTTCCTGAACATGAAAGCTTACGTGTTAGTCAAAATAATACAGTTATAAAGAAGCTGGATATACGTGACAACAGCTTCGATCTTGGTGAATTAAGTGTTCGGGAGAAGGCCTTCTCCCAAGGCCTACAGTACGAATTATTCAATAACACTACATTAAATGGTGAGCCTTTAGTAACAGGTATTGACCCCAAAGTGGATTGGCAGTGGGGCACAGGTGCGCCCAGCAACGAATTGCCCGATGACAACTTTTCAGTACGGTGGACTGGACAGGTCGAAGCAACACAGAGCGGCACCTACACCTTTATGACTCGCTCAGATGATGGTGTACGGCTATGGGTCGATGGCAAACTCTTGATCGACGACTGGCGCAACCATGCGGTAACTGAGAACCAAGGAACGATCTCTCTGGAAGCAGGGAAACGCTATGACCTCCAGCTTGAGTATTATGAGCAGAGTGGTCAAGCGACCATCCAATTGCTGTGGGAAGGTCCAGAACAACCCCAAGATATTATTGGCTCTAAGTATCTGTATCCACCCCAACCTTGATTATACACAAGTCAGTATTAAGCACAGGAGTGTAGCACCATCCGCTATATTCCTGTGTGCTTTAAGGCACATGAGAATACAAAACTATCACATTTATGATCTTATCTTATTCGATATTATGCTTTAGATCAAAACATATACAAGAAGAACCGTTAGGCAATGACAGTAAGTTAATTTTAAATTTATTTATATCGACAATTTGCATAAAAAAGTTAATATCATAGACAGATTTACTCAATGAATGGAGGTATCTATGCACTTACATTCTCGTCTATCCTATCTGGGACTTCTGATCACCGCACTTGCTGCACTCATCATCGTTAACATCCCTTCGAGGTACACGGCTCAGACCCGTGCTGCATCAACTTCGGTAAACAATGCTGCTATGCCTAACACTGGAGCAAACGCACAAAATATGTCTCAATGTTCAGTGATACCTGATGTACCAGTCAGTGAGTTGCAGAGCGTAACCTACTGGGAAGAACGGTTTCTGGATGTCTGGCAGTATGAGCTAGATACCGCAGGCCCAGCCAGTCAATCGGGAGATAGCTGGAAGCTCTACAATCTTGGTTACTCTATTGACGCAAATGTTGCGATGCTACAAGCGACTGGCAAGCAAGAATATCTTAACCGTGCATTGTATTATGTGGAAAATGTGATCGATGCTGCCAAGCCTTCGTCATCATTACCAGGCAGCAGTTTTCAGGACGCTTACCTTACCTGGCCTAATTATTCACATCCAGGCAAAGGCAACGATGGCGAAGAATATCCCTTATTCGAGAGCTATATGTGGCGTTATGTCACGTACTTATTGCGGGTTATCCAAGCTAACGACGAATTGTATGACGATCCTGATATTCGCGCTCGCTATGACAATATCTTAGCTTTCACGGAAACCAACATTTTTGATAAATGGTATGACCGTGGTCCTGAACAATATATCTATCGACAAAATACCCACATGGCATCACACTGGGCGCGTATCGCAATGGACATGGCTGTATTAACAACCGACTCTACTCAGCAGAGTCGCAGTCAAGAGATTGTTGACAACATCAATCACAATCTGCCAAACTATCCATCCGGTTTACGCCCCCAACTTCAACCCAATCCGCTCAATCCATGTGCTCTTTGGTGGAGCGATGAGTGGGGACAGTTTGAAGGTCCCGGACAGGATGTTGCCCATGGGAATGCGGTTGTTGGGTATATGATCGAATCCTACGAGAATAACATTGAGTGGACCAATTTAGATATACAAGGTCTGGTCACATTACTTGATGGGGTCGTCTGGCCAAACGAGAACCAATATGCTGATACAGTCGATGGTAGTGGTCAGGGGAGTGGCTGGTTCAACGATGGATTTGTAAAACTTGGTCGCTTCCATCCAGACCTCCAGCAACGATTAGAGGAACATCAGGTCGGTCAGAACACACAACTTTACGGGAATCTGGCACTTAACGCAAAGATCCTCATCGATGGTCAACCGGCATTAGCTGACTCAACCTCCGCACCTGTGGAGAACCCAGAAGAACAACAGGTGACCAGTTTTGTATTGGTCAATGCCGATACAGGCGCGGATATTCGCGTCCTGAGTGACAATGATGTTGTTGATTTAAGTCTACTAGGAACTAGCAACATCAGTATTCGTGCGGAGACCACGCCTGCAATGGTAGGGAGTGTACGTTTCGGATTGAATGACGAGACAGTGTTCCACGTTGAAAATGCTGTCCCCTACACGATTCAGGGCGACTATGATGGTGGGCAGGGATACTACGCGTGGCAAGCTGCTCCTGGTACCTATACCCTCACTGCCACTCCATTTGAATTGTCCGCTCCAGAAGGGCTGTCCGGTACGCCTCTCAGTATGACTTTCTCTGTGGTCGCCGGAAACGATTAAATCGCTTTATTTACCTTATTACTATATCTGTTTTACTTAAGGAGAATGTTCTATGCAACGCACGTCCATCTTATTACAACGCTCTTTTTACATACGAGCACTAGCTTTGGTGCTCATTGTATGTATACTTGGCGCACTTGTTCTTATGTCAGACGCAGCACAAGCTGAACCAGCGCCGAGTCCGCAATCCCCGCAGGAAGACGATTGGTGGCTTCCCGAGTGGGTCGAACCAAGCGACTACAGCGGTGTGTATGGTGGCTACAACGGGCCTGATGATCTTCTTGATGTTGAAGATGTCAAGATCGTTTGGAAAGAAGTCAACCCGGAGGAAGGAGTCTACGACTGGTGGCGATTGGAAGAAGCTCTAGAGAGTGGAGATCCGGTCTGGCTACGGTTCTTTGCATCTGATGTGTTACATGTCCCTGGGTGGTTGAAGGAGAAATATCCTGATCTGCGTGTGCATCGGTATCGCTGGCCAGATGGTGGCTATGACGACATCGTCGGGTATAACTATGGCGATAGCACGACACATAGTCCTGGCGACTTCTACGAAATCTGGGACCCCCGTTTTGAGGCTGAATATACCAAGCTGTTACAAGACTTCAAACAACGCTTTGGTTCACATCCCCAAATCAAGTTTGCCTACATGAATACAGCTTGGCGTTGGGGCGAATGGACTGTCAAATGGGTGCCTGAGATGGTCGAACAAGGTACTACACCTGAAGAGTATATTGCCTGGTTCAAACGTTCTGTGGATGCCTCTATTGATGCATTTGATGGGCAAGCCGGGAAGCTTGTATACACTGGCACCGGCGAAGAGGAGTGGATCGAGTGGACTGGTGATGAGGCCAGTTACAATGCCTGGAACGATGCTATCAACACCCCAGATGGTGGAAATGTGCTATCTAAATATGTCCTTGAGCAAGGGCTGGGTGTCCGCGATGGATGGACCGAAGTTTTTAATTTTTACGCTTCACGACCCGACTGGGGAACCAATCTCGAAACAATTGGTGATCATCGATATAGCGTAATAGACGAAGATCATCCACTGATTGCCACACCAGATCGTTTCTTTGGCACCGAGAATGAGGACTACTATTACCTATGGAATGGAGATCGGCTAGACAATTACTACTTTAACAAGATGGCCAACCTTAACATGTTGCGTCTACGGATGAACTGGGTATTTTGGGGTGACTATAGCGTCGCACCAGAGATATTTGAGTATACCCGCAAGACCATGGGGAAGACCGTCACCGACTCACCTGATGCGTGGGTCGCATTGCGACAGTATGCTGTTATGCCTGAGATGGGTGGTGATGGTATTGAAAATATTCGCAACTATGAACGCTGGGTGATGCAGCGCGACGTAGAACCCAATGGACGTACTGTTGCAACACATCGTATTGACCCACCGGCAGACTCAGATGGTTTTCCCGAAATCAATGGGGGCAGTTACGAGGCGTTGCGGACTGATCATACAAATGGTAGTGATTACATGTATTTCGATGTGGAAGATCGCTTCATCAAGGGTGGCAGTAACACTATTCAGATCAAAGTCACCTATCTCGACAATTTCGAAGGAGATTGGTGGATTGAGTATGACGCCGCTGGCGGGAAGAAATATAAAGCGACCAATCCGCACACAAACGCAAATGACAAGCAGTGGAAAACGGTGACATTTGAAGTGCCAGATGCTGCCTTCAAGAATGGGCAAACCGATGGCATGGATTTTCGCATCTACAATGGCGGGCAGGATGATATAGCAGTTCGTTTTGTGCGGGTCATCAAACTGAACCAGCCTAACACGAGTAATCCTTCACCGGTCTATTTGCCGCTTGTTCAAAAGCTCACACTAGTCGATGCTATGAGTGGACAAGCTATCGATGACTACAGTATGTCAGATGGTGAAATGACACTGGATTTGAATACCTTGCCTGCCGACCTGAGTCTCCAAGCGACAATAGATGAACAATCCACAGAGAGTATCGAGTTTGCTGTGGATGGCCAGATCGCTCAAACAGAAAGCCACAGCCCCTATTGTTTGAAAGGGGATCGTGCAACAGATAGCACCCGTATCTGCAATGCTGTTTCCTGGCTGACCACACCAGGTACCTATGAATTGACCGTGACACCATTTGCTGAAGATCGAGGTTTTGGGAAACAGGGCCATGAGCAAACGATACAAGTCAATGTCGTGCAGTGATGATAGATGTACGTTTTGTACATAATCGCCATTAACCTGGCCTGTATGGAGGCAATTCCACCTCCATACAGGCAACATGCTCTGGCACACCGGCAAAAGAAGCTGGCACATGTGCCAGAGCATACGCTATTTTAACTTTGGATAGACCTCTTGTTATTCTCTTATCATTGTCATCGTCTGATGGTTTTGTAGCAGCACATATTCTGAGCATTTGAGGATAGGCACAGAAGCTTGTTTCTGTTATTCTACGCTCACATTCTAGCTACACAACTGAAGCAAAAATGTAATCCTTTTCCACAAGTACTGAGAGGGATCATAAAACATGTTTGCTGCTTTGCACAGATCGTGTTTCTGGTACATATGTACGATTGTTGGTCTTAGTTTCATTGCACTACATGGAAAAGCCTTTTCATCATCTCCCTCTACAAACGAGACACCCATCTATCCTGATAATACACAACTGACTTCTGTACCCATTCCTCAGAATGTTGAACGGCCCGCTTATCTCCAGCCAATGATTGACTCTGTATTTGGCACACAAGTCATCCGTATTTCTGATCAGGTGGGTTTTGGCTCAAATGCAATGGCCTTGCGTCATACGCATGCGACAAATCAACCCTGGAACGCAGATGGTTCCCTACTTATGTTAGGTCATACCAACCCGGCGGTACTGCTTGATGGTCAGACGTATGCATTTTTGCGCTGGATCTATCAACCCTCAGATGCTATGTGGTTGCATACCGATCCACATAGTATGATTGGCACGCTTTCTGATACTAATCAGTTGGTGAGGTTTGATATACAAATGGATTGGTCATACGAAATTATGCATACTTTTGACGAATTTGCTACGATTAGTCTGGGAGGAGGGCAGACGACACTTAGTATGGATGATC
This sequence comes from Chloroflexota bacterium, assembly GCA_039178835.1. Taxonomy (GTDB): domain Bacteria; phylum Chloroflexota; class Chloroflexia; order Chloroflexales; family Roseiflexaceae; genus AL-N1. The sequence continues at coordinate 51,516 of JBCDFA010000008.1, read as the reverse complement.
GCTATCTGGTCGTTTTTGGTTTTACTGAGGCTCAAACAGCATTACTTGTGTATGATTTACAAGATGAAGCCATTATTTCAAGACTCGATGTGGGAACTGATCAGGTTGGAGTCGATGCAGCGATCAACAATGCTGGGTTGTCACAGTCTGGCGAATATATCGTGTTGGCATACAACCAAGATGGAGCTACATTTCCGCGTGGCATTCATGTGCTTGATCGCGATCTGACATATCTGCATACGATTCACAACAACGGTGCAATGCCTTATGATATCTGTATTGATACAGCGAGCAACGAAGCGATGATCATCAGTGATGATGTAAACGCTGACTTAATCTCCATACAACTTGAAACAACAGAGAAAACTGAACTGCTTTCGTCTGAACAGATTGGACAGGATTTCTATGTTTCCTGTCGCAATATCAATCGGCCTGGCTGGGCGTATATTAGCCATTTTGGGAACGACGCTCCAGAGAAAGCCTACTTTGGAGAAACCTTCGCGGTCAAACTCGACGGAAGCGGTATGGTGAACCGCTTTGCACATACACATCACACAATGCAGGACAATCCCGAGAATAATCCTATGGCAGTACCAAATCAGGATGGAAGCAAGGTTCTCTGGGCGAGTGATTGGGGAGATGCAGAAGCACCAATCTATAGCTATGTAACCAACATGTCGGAAGATACTACACCAAGAGTGGTCTACCTTCCTTTCATACAGTAATTAGGAATCACCTAGCAACTCTGGCCAGGAGGCATTTATGCAATCCCGTTTTTACCCGCCACTACAGCGCACGCTCCATCAACAGGTGCTAGTACGGGCGCTACTGGTGATTTTGTTGCTAGCTACTGGGCTACAGCAGGCTGATGCGACAGCCGCCCCACAACGAGGTTCTACTGGAACAACCTACTACGTATCAGGCGAAGGTGATGACAACAATGATGGTCTGAGCGAGATGACACCCTTCCGCACATTACAGCAAGCCGCCAATCTGACAGAGCCAGGAGATACTGTACTCATAATGAATGGCGTCTATCGTAATGAGCAACTAAACACGAATATCGTGACTATTGCTCGTTCAGGTACCACTGATGCGTGGATCACCTACAAGGCATATCCAGGCCACACACCCGAATTACGATCAACAGATAACTGGCACGCTATCAATATCAATGGTGCTGCTTATATTGTTGTGGACGGGTTGCTGTTACGCGGCAACAACGCGAACGTGACCGAAGCGCAGGCCCAGAGTCAGTTGCGAGATACTGACAACGATGGTAGACCGGATGCTATGGACCCGCAGCCAGCCTTCTCCGGCAACGGTATTGGCATCACCAAACCACAAAATAGTGATGATTATCCACACCATATTGTGATTCGGAATACGATGATATCAGAGTTTGGTGGTTCAGGCATGTATACTTTTCATGCTGACCGTATTACGATTGAAGACAATGTAATATCTGATAATGGATGGTACTCGCCTTATGGTGACAGTAATATCTCGATGTATCAAAACTGGGACTCTGAGCCACAAAATGACGACTATCGTATGATTATTCGTCGCAATGTCATCTATGGAAGCAAAAACGTTCTACCCTGTGCCTGTTCAGCCTTCACCCAAGTGACTGATGGGAATGGCATTATTATCAACGATCTGCGAAATACGCAAAGTAATCTACCTTTTGGGCCATATACAGGACGTACACTCATTGCCAACAATGTGTTATATGCGAATGGTGGTCGAGGTATCAACATTTTTAGCAGCGATTATGTTGATATTGTCAATAACACTAGCTATCAAAATTCCACCCATCCTGAGGTCGAAGATGGTGAGATTGCAACGATCAATGCCAGTGATGTGCAAGTGTACAACAACATTTTGTCGGCACGTGCTGATCGTCCAGTCAATACAGTTCTGAGTGCTGATGAGATTGTGTTTGACTACAATCTGGTCTATGGTGGAACGGAATTCGAGAGCGAACAACGCAACAATTTGCTTAATATCGACCCACAGTTCATTGATGTAACAAGTCACAATTTTCGGCTTCGGGACAAGAGCGATGGGATTGATGCAGGAACCACAATTCTCGCACCACGAGACGATATTGTTGGTATGAGGCGCCCACAAGGAGAAGGGATCGATATAGGTGCGTACGAAAAAGTCGGCAACACCGTCTATCTTCCACTTATTCGTTAACATGACATGGGCACATCCTAAATAAGTGTCACTGTCCTGCAGGTCTCTGCTATGCCAACTGTTCTCGCAGGAACGCAATCACTTCTTCATCATCAAAGTAGCTGAAGTGACTCACGGCGCTCCGCAGTTGCCGATCTGGTGGCACAACACTGTTTGGGATGTCAACCGCGTTCATACTTGCGGTTGGCACAACCAGATCGTTTGGTGCATCGATAAAGGCCTGTGCCGCGAAAGCTTTGAAGGCCTCCCGGAAACCTGGTTCAGCAACACCAAAAACGCTAAAAGCAGATGTTACCGCAGAGTATCGCACACGGCTCTGCAACTTTCCAGCCAGCGTCGCCGGATCAGCAACAGCATTGAGTTTTTGCAGAAAATCGCTATTGGGTGCCATGGCAGCAATACCAGGCAGTGCGAAGATGCCTTGTGATGCAGCTTTGAGGATATATTCAAGTGTCATAGGAATCCAGACAGCGGCCCCTGCCGCCAGAGTCAACCATTCGGCAGCAGTCATACCAATTGAGATGAGGCGATCCCAACGTTGCTGTTCGGCGAGTTGTGTGCCATTATGTGGCGAACCATGGGTAATGAGTTTCTGGGGCACAAACTGATCAAGCGGATCAAGAAGTTCTATCAGGCTACGTGCCACCAAGCCACCACGGCTGTGCGCTACAATATCAACCGACAGGCGCAGATCCTCGGGGATCATTGCTATAAAATCACGGGCATTCTCAAGGGGATCACGACTGGCTGTAGGATGATCGTAGCTAAGGACTGCGTCGTATCCTGCACCAAGTTGAGGAAGAAATGCTGCTCCACTACTTCCTTCGGTTGAGCTACTAAAACCGTGAATGAATAGAAGCACACGGCGCTCTTCACCTGGTGGCAGAAGCGCACGCCACGACTCAAATCCTTCGAGGGGCTGAAATGAGTCGCGAAAAGCCAAGACACGTGGCTCATCTTCAAAGCGTCGAATCGTTTCTAGTAGCACCTTGTCAAATGGACTCTTGACAACTTGCAACACACGTTTGAATACAATGTCGCCAACAAAACCACCAACCATCTCCTCTACACCAAGTGTTCCACCGGCTGGCTGGTTACGCCCAACGACCATCGGGTGAATGGGAAAACGAAGCGACATGTCGGTTGGCCCAGGGGTCAATGTAGCTGCAGGAGGCGGGGTTGCCCTCGGCAGAGTGCAATCGTAAATATTGCCATGCGGCGTCTGGATCGTTTGGATCAATGCAAAAGCTGCGTCCTCGGTTGGTTGAAACTCTAGTTCGGCCTGTGCATCCCCACCGAGAACTGCGCCGGAGGTGGTCTGAATATCGAGTATGATAGGTTCCTCTGCTGGTGTAAACAATTGCATTGGTGCTGGTATACTAGTGTCCGGTTCATCGGTACCAAGTGTTGCGCTTGGTGGCGGTGCTATCTCAGCAGAGCCACTCCACGAGCCTGCCGGTTTGAGCTTTGTATGTGATGTAAGAGCAATCGATTGTTTAGAAGAAGAACCAAATAGGGGCATTGTTGACCTCGCTTATGGTATTGTCTATACGATTGTCTCACAGGAATAGAGCATGATGCAAATGGCGGAATAAAAAACGCCAAAATGCCTGAGGGGGCCTGGCTTGCCAGACCCCCCCAAACAAGAGAAGAGAGGAGAAGGAGATATTGGAATTATACCACATATTACGATTTTGTCTACACAGTTCTTCGGCGAAATTGTGCGAATTAGAGAGAGAGAAAAAAACGCCAAAATGCCTGAGGGGGCCTGGCTTGCCAGACCCCCCCAAACAAGAGAAGAGAGGAGAAGGAGATATTGGAATTATATCATACCTTTGAAGTTTTGCAAGTATTTTTCGAAAATTGTGAAAAATACTTTTACTACAATTAATCGTATTTGTTTTACTCGCTCCTGGTGAAGGAAAACACAACATACATGATCACAAAATCATCGTTCTCCCGGTACTGGTTGCCTGCTGCCATTTTTGCTTTTGCGTGCCTGATTCGGACTTATGAACTCACTGCGCCATTGCTCGACTATCATTCGTGGCGACAAGCTGATACTGCAGCCATTGCCCGAAATTTTATGCTCAATGGCTATCAATGGATGTATCCACAAGTTGATTGGGGAGGCACAACTCCCGGATTTGTCGAGAGCGAATTCCCATTGTATTCTTTTAGTTTGGCCCTACTGTATGGAGTCTTTGGGGAGTTTGACTGGTTGGGTCGTGTTATCACCCTGTTTGCCAGTGGCATGGCAGCAGTTGCATTGTATATGCTGATTCGCAAATGCACAGATGTACTCTATCCAGCGCTCTATGCGGCATTAGTGCTGGCACTAATGCCGTTTGCCATCTATTTTGGTCGTACCGTAATGCCGGACTCGCTCATGTTGTTGACCGCAATACTCGCATTGTGGAGTTTCGCTCACTGGCTCCAACAACCGACCATTGCACGTTTCGGGATTGCACTATTGTGTGGGGCCCTTGCTCCACTGGCCAAAACACCCAACTTAGCTATCCTGATTGTGCCGTTGGCATACCTTGTGTGGAATGTGCGAACACAGCGCCGCTTATGGCCTTTTCTGCTGATGTATGGATGTGTTTTTATCGTGCCATCGCTACTCTGGATGAGACACGCTCAGACCTTGCCATTAGATCCTCGGTTGTCTTTTGGCATTGGCGAAAAGCTGTTTGAATTGCGATTACTGATTGATCCGCAGTTTTACATTCTGCTATTCCGCTGGAGCATTGAAAATCTAATTACATTGATTGGTATACCATTCTTTCTCCTGGGTATAACGCCTATTGCAAAACAATTCCAGCAATCAGCAACTACACAAACTGATAAAGAAGAGCACCAGCTGTCTGTACGCTTGTTGCCGCATGCATGGCTGTTGGGTTGTGTGCTGTTTGTGTTCGCTGGTGCGGCTGGCGTAGTTGAACAAGACTACTATATTTTGCCGCTGGCTGGACCTCTTGCGTGGTTTATGGGTATTGGTCTCTATCGGGGGCAACGTCTGTTTGAGAACCGCATTGGTCACATTTCAAAGGGATTCATTCAACCAAAGTTGGGAAAACTTATTCCGATTGTCGGCTTAACAGTTTTTGCTGCGATGAGCTTTGTGCGGATTGCTCCATTCTACCAAACCGCTGATTTTTATCAGACGCTTGGCCAACGAGTTAATCTGGCGCTTCCAGAAGGAGAACGTGTAGGTGTAATCGCGCCAGCCGTCTCGGAGATCCTGTATTATGGCCAGAGAAAGGGGTGGCGCCTCGATCCTGGTGTGATTGTGCCGGGTGGGTTGGCCTCGCTTCAACCGGACCTTGGAGTACGTTATGTTGTAATCGTTGATCCTTGGTTGACTGAGCAGCGTGATGTGCTTACTCAGGCGTTGGGTGAGTATCGTCGAATTCCAATCGGACCATACGCACTACTTTTAGATATCACCCAGCCAGGATTATCGGGTGCGGCTGAGATGGTGTGGGAAACGGGATACCTGGTCGAGGAACCATTTCTGAGCGCGTGGCAAGACTCTGGTGGACAAGATTGGTTGGGCTATCCAATAAGTGATGCGCTTGAAACCGAGGATGGGGTTGTCCAGTATTTTGAATTTGGTGTATTGAAACAAGCTGAGAGCGGTGTTGAACGCCTTCCTGTTGGACAATTACTGTTGGAAGCAGATAACCTGCAACAACAAAATGCACAGGTGGATAGTGCTTTTACAAAGGTATGGGCAGATGCAGGAGGTGAGCGCTTCTTTGGGCCAGTGCTTTCCCCTACAATAGCGACAGCACAGGGCCACACTATACAATATTTTGTGTACGGTATTCTCGAAGCTGGCCCAAACGATCAGCTACGCATCCGTGATGTAGGACGAGAGTTGCTTCACAAGCGAGGTCTGAGCGTTGAACGGCAGATTGAACTTCTCGATAAATGAGGTAGAATATACCCGAATTAAAAGGGTAGAAACAGAAATACCACACGAGTGTTTGTGTATGTTCTGTATGGAAAGTGACCTACGTTGGTGTTGCTTACAGGAATGACATCAACATCTGAAATAAACAGGGAGGGCATGTGTGGCGTAAGTTAATCGGTTTGCCATTTGTTGCAGCCTTGGGATGGATTGGTTATAGCACATTATTTATACGGCGTGATTTGTTGCTTCCACACGCTGTTTCTGGAGAGCGTCGAGACATCAGAGGGCGTGCCGGAGGGTTGAGTTACTATGTTGCAGGAGAAGGGGAACCTCTCTTGCTCATTCATAGCATTAACGCGGCGGCCTCGGCATACGAAGTACGACCATTGTTCGAGCATTATCGTCAACATCGACGGGTTTATGCTGTGGATCTACCAGGTTTTGGTTTCTCTGAGCGTTCGGATCGTACATATACCCCACGACTGTACACCGACGCGATCATGGATATGCTTGATGAAATTTATCGTGATGGATATACACAGCCTGTCGATGCTTTAGCAGTCTCACTGGGATCGGAATTTCTGGCCCGTGCCGCAAGCGAACAGCCTGAGCAATTTCGCACGGTTGCTTTGGTAACACCAACGGGCTTTCGTAAAGGTCAGAATCTCTACGGACCGCCCGAAAGCACCTATGGCAACGATATCATTCGTCGTATCTTTGCTTTCCCCTTGTGGGGGCGTCCTTTTTTTGATTTGCTCAATACGCGGGTAAGTGCCCATTATTTTCTGACGAAAACATTTGGGTCGAAGGAAGCCGTGGACCAAGGGCTTTGGGAATATGATTACCTGACATCTCATCAACCAAATGCACAATATGCTCCATTTGCTTTTGTTTCTGGCTTGCTGTTTAGTACTGATATCCATCGTGTATACGAATCACTAACTATGCCCGTGTGGGTACCACATGGTACACGTGGCGATTTTAGCGATTTCAGTAATATCGATCTGGTTTCCAAAAGACCCAACTGGACGGTACACCCTTTTGCATCAGGTGCACTACCCTATTTTGAGCAGCCAGAGCAGTTTTTTGCAGTATACGATGCGTTTCTAAACCAGACTTTTGGACAGAAGTAATCAGTTGTCATGACACAATCAACTAAGTTTATCTATCATTTAGCACCGGGCAATCGCTGGGCAAACTGGCCAGAAGATCAGGCATATGTGCCAGCCGAATATGCTGCAGATGGCTTTATTCACTGTACAGCCGGAGACGATTTGATGCTGCAGGTGGCGAATACCTTCTATCGTCAATCATCAAGTGATTTTGTGCTATTGGTGATTGATCCATCACGCGTGATGGCATCGGTGAAATGGGAACAGTCAGATGATGCGCTTGCTACAGTGTTCCCACACATTTATGGCCCGATCAGTCGTGATGCAGTTGCCGAGGTGCGGCGGGTCTTGCGTGATGCAGATGGCACATTCATGGGCTGGCAGTAATAACACCACCTCTATATATTGATGATGGAATTTGTTCATTCTACGTCTGGAGTCGTGTGCTCCAGACGTGCTCCTTTCCCAACAACATTAGTAATCGTAAACTCCACTCCTGGTAGTTGTTGCAACTGTTGTGCAACAACCTCTTTATTGGCAGTTTCACAAATAACATGGACGTTGGGACCGGCATCAATCGTGAAATATGCTTCGAGTCCTTCATTACGCCAACTTCGAACTGCGTGTATCACATTCATCGTTCCGCCATTCCAATAGAATGATGGTGGATGCGAGGTCATACAGACGGCGTGCATAGATACAGCATCTGCTTCCATTACTTCACCAAGTTTTGTGAAATCCCGCTCGACAATCGCTTCTCGCACTGCAACTAATCGATCTGGTATTTCAGAGAGTCGGGTTGCAAAATACGGACTAGAGGTTGCTAAACGGTGGTTTTCAGCACTACCAATTTTTTTGGCATTTGTATCAACGACTGCCACAACATCAGCCAGATCCCAGTGTTCCGGCTGTGCAATGCTTTCTGCATATGATGTTTGGTCCCATTGCACAAGATCAAATTCGATGGAGGGAAGATACCATTCAACGTATCCAGAAGGAATTGAACGACAGGCTGATCCAGAACCACTGCGGCGGGCAAGGAGCGAAAGTTGGCGTTCATCTAATTCTAGCCCAAGCGCCGCAAAACCTGCTTGTGTTAGAGCCGCAAAACCTGCTGCCGAAGAGGCAATACCTGCATCGGATGGAAAATTATTGCTCGAGACAACCTGTGCATAGCAATCTGTGCCAGCTAAAGCACGCAATCGGTCGAGATGGACAACGATCCGTTCACGAGCCTTCCCTGTTGCTCGATGCGGGGCCTGCTGGTAAAACGTCAATGTGATTTCGTCCTGTGTCAGGGTTTCATCAAATGTCACAGTTGTTGTCGTCAGGCACGCATCTAAATTCATCGATATTGAGCCATTGTAGGGGAGTGTTCGTGTTGTATCACGGACACCCCAATACTTGATGAACGCGATATTGGCCGGTGCAATTGCAGTTGCTCGTTTCAGTTGCATCAGGTTTCATCCCATCCTTCATATTATGATGTGTAGGTTGTGTTCGGCTCTCGATAGCATACCACATTCTGTTCATATCTGACATAGTAAAAGGTGTATTCAAAACTATTCACAACCTTATTTTTATACGAAATATGGAAGTGAGGATCGTTTATCTAGATAGTGTCGGTTTTTTGTCCCTTCCAACGATTGACGAACAATAGTCTTACCTGATAGTATGAAAACAATCAATACAATCGGCTCCATGTGAATATACGGAACAAAAAAGTGAAACAAGCACCACACACATTTCATCATCAGGATTGGGTTGCAGTGTGGCAAACCATGTATGATCGAGAACGTGAACAGGCCGAACGCATCATTTCAGCACAGTCGGCTTCACACGACTGTTGGGCTGGCCAGTCAACACGTTTTGCCAAAGCAGCACAACGTATCACGCAGCCAGACTCCTTCATGCGTTTTTTGACTCCACACCTGCGTGCTACTGATACAGTACTCGACGTTGGTGCCGGAACTGGCCGCTACGAGGCATTTCTCGCAGAAACTGTTGCTTATGTCTATGCAGTCGAACCCTCAACATCAATGCGTGAACAGTTGACCGAGCACATAAAAGCCGCACAGATCGACAATGTAACGGTGCTTGATGGCCTTTGGCCGAATATTGACGTTTCTCCATGTGACATTTCCATTGCCATAAACGTATTATATAGTGTAAGGGAAATCGAGCCATTTATTCGTCAGATGCAGGCAAAAACACGCCATGCCTGTTTCATAGTATTAGGGTTTCAACATCCGGCATCGTTCATTAGTCCCTTTTGGGAACAAATTCATGGAGAGCCACGTCTACCGTTACCCGGCGCTATAGAATGTTTTAACGTTCTTCATCAGCTTGAGATATTGGCTAATCTTACGGTTATTCCACGCACAAGTCGCTTTCGCTTTGAGCACGAACAAGAGGCGCTCACCGACCTTCGCTGGCGATTACGTGTATCGAGAGAGCAGGTATCAGATACCATTCTTCTCCAGGCTATTGCAAAATATTTAGATCGTGATGAGCATGGACACTTATGGCCCCGTAACCAACGGCAACATGTAGCTGTTATATGGTGGACGCACAGGTAAGGATATGATATGTCAGCAGTAATTGTTCTATTGATTCTTCTTGCAGTTTTCGGTCTTGTTGGTCTCTTTGCTTTTTTGGGCGGTTTTGCTTTTTTGTTGAAATTCTTTGTGGTTGTGAAAGAAGCAGGTAAGCAACCACATCAGGACCAAGGTGTGTACACCCTTGATCAGGGGCGCGAAGTAAAGGCTGAAGAGCAAGACTAAAGAAAGTATTCGCATATGCACCGAAACTTGATTGAAAACATCATACTGGGTATTACTATCGGCCTGGGAGTGGTGATAGTAAGATTGTTTACCGTTAATACTGGATACAATCCCTGGATATTGTTAGGTGTAGTAGCCATTCTGTTGTCTCTATTGCAAATCATTTTTATCGTGCTTCGCAAACGATCTGGTACTGTAAGCAGATTAAACCCACAAGAGATGAAGAAACCCTCTTCATCACAAAATGGTGTGGCCGTTTCATCAGCTGCCCAACAGACTCATTCATCTGATGTATTTGCCCGTGAACTTGACCATAACTGGACGGGACTTGAAACAACTGATGATCATGTCCTTCCTTCACCACACATATCAGATAAATCTTCGTCATCAGATATTGATACTCCCACTACTGACAAGGTTCTAGAACAAGAATATCCTCGTCCATACTCGTAACGTTCCGCAGGCGTGTGGTATAATATGGACAATTGTTTCAAAAAGAAAAGTTGAAAGGAAGTCGAAGGGTGACCGCAGCCGAGGAAGCGTTGGCGCACATTGCCGAAGACGTTCAGCAGGGCTTGCATTCAGACCTCTTTCGGAGTGCCACGAATGCGGTTCCAGGTGAGGGACCTGCTGATGCAAAAATAATGTTTATTGGTGAGGCACCGGGGTTTCACGAAGATCGACAGGGACGCCCCTTTGTTGGTGCTGCTGGACAGTTTCTTGATGAGTTACTCAGTCTGGCAGAACTTAAACGTAGCGATGTGTTTATTACCAACATTGTAAAGTATCGCCCACCAAACAATCGTGATCCTACACCCGAAGAAATTGCAGCCTGTAAACCTTATCTTGATCAACAAATAGCAGTAATTGATCCCAAAGTCATTGTGACGCTTGGGCGCTTCTCGATGAACCGTTGGTTCCCAGGCGGGAAAATCACACGCATTCATGGGCAGCCCCGTCGTATAGAAGGTCGTCTCATTGTTCCAATGCTCCATCCTGCAGCGGCTTTACACCGGCCTGAGAATCGTCCGCTTATTGAGGCTGACTTTCATCGATTACCAGAGATCTTGGCAGAGGCAGAACGACAGGAGACCGAAACGACTCCTGACTCTGATAATGATGATCAAGAACCACAACAGTTATCGCTCTTTTAATACATAATGTGATGCCATATAGTATGTTATGAAAAATTATCGACTTTCTCCTTTGGGGCGCCGCACTGCCCTCGTTCTACTCATTAGTGCCTTGATTATTTGGGCTTTTGCTCTATGGACGTTTCGCAGTACATTGGGTGTAAGCTATAATCCGGTGGCATTTTGGTCAACGCTTCAGGCAAGCGTTAACGAAGGTCTTTCGATCAGTCAATTGGTACCAGCGTTGCTGATGCTCGTGTTAATCGTTGCTACACCGCTGGTTATCTGGAATGTGCTTGAAGAATGGTCTGCCACATATACCTTGACTGAAGAAGGATTACTCTTCAAATCGTTAGGTGTAGCAGTAACCTATCCCTGGACTGGCATTACCCGTATTCATCGCCAAGACAATGACTCCAATGAGCCAGTAGATGAGTTGCTATTGGCTGAAGATTATACACACCAAATTCGCAATCCTATTCTACGCTTTCTGCACAGCCAAGCATATGGTCGTAAACGGTTGCCAATTTATGCCGGGCTTGAACAACGTGATGAGTTGCTCTCAGAAATACAATCACGTATAACTACACCTGATACGTAGCAAACATAGCGCTACTACTTTTATGAGGCGGTCTATCGACCGCTTTATTTGTTGGTTGTGTTGCATAAGCCATGCTATACTTATATATGTAACACCTATGTGGTTATAAAAGTTGTCCTTCAGCACGACAGCTTTTTGTAATAGACAATGTCGATGGACAAACACAACACCATCGACAGCCCCAGACAGAAACAATATAGTTTACAGAAAGGAGTGAAGTACAGGGTTAAGGTCATCTTGACGGGTTCCCGACTTCAAAATAATGTATGGCAAAAAACAGATTGCGCGTAATTCCTCTAGGAGGGGCAGGCGAGGTTGGGCGCAATATGTGGGTGCTTGAGTATGGCGAGGAAATCGTGCTGCTTGACTGTGGTGTGATGTTCCCCGAGGATGACATGCTCGGCATAGACCTCGTGTTACCAGATATTACCTATCTCCGTGAACAACAACACAAAATCAAAGCGATCTTGTTGACACACGGCCACGAGGATCATATTGGCGCTACTCCCTATCTGCTTGCCGATCTTGGGTTTCCACCAATTTACGGAACACCACTCACAATTGGTTTGGTTTCCGCAAAACTTAAAGAACGTCGCTTGCTTGACCAGGCTACACTCAATCGATTTGAGGCTGGAGACACTTTTACGATTGGTTCTTTTAAGGTAGAGCCATTCCATGTTGCTCACTCTATTCCAGACACTGTAGGATTCGCAATTACTACACCGGCAGGTCTTGCTGTGTATCTGACTGACTGGAAGTTTGATCATACTCCAGTTGATGGGCGACCCACAGATATCACCAAATTAACAGAAATAGGTCTTCAATCACCGTTAGTGTTGATCACTGATTGTGTTCGTGTTGAATCCAAGGGATACACGCCAAGTGAACAGGCTGTTGGTGAAGCTTTTGATAATATCTTTGCAACAGCACCAGGCCGTATTGTTATTGCTTCATTTGCATCAAATATCGGACGCGTACAACAAGCAATTGACTCGGCTGAGGCGTATGGTCGCAAAGTTGTACTGGTTGGTCGTAGTATGGAGAATAACAGCCGTATCGCCCGTGATCTGGGGTATCTTCGCATCGATCAACAGACACTTATACGTCCAAATGAAGCAGGTAATTATCCAGACGATCAGATTGCTGTTATTTGCACTGGTAGTCAGGGCGAACCACTCTCAGCACTTGCTCGCATGGCCAACCGTGATTATCCCCATGTGAAGATTAAAGAGGGAGACACGGTTGTTGTTTCGGCAACACCTATTCCAGGCAACGAGATTTCCGTAAGTCGTGTCATCAACAATCTCTTCCGCCTAGGTGCCGATGTCATCTACGGCAATAATGTCGGTGTCCATGTTTCGGGTCACGCTGCCCAGGAAGAATTAAAGATGGTCGTTTCGATGCTCAAACCTGAGTTTATCGTTCCATTCCATGGCGATTATCGCCATATGGTATTGTATCGCCGATTGATACATAGCATGCAGCAATTGACTGATGAGGAGCATATTATCCTGCCTGAGAATGGCGCAATTATGGAGTTCAGCCGAAATTATGGCAAGGTCACTGGCAAAGCCCAGGTTGGGTATGTCTATGTTGATGGTACAACCGTCGGTGACGTAGGAAATGTGGTCGTCCGTGACCGACAGATGCTGTCGCGTGATGGTATCTTGATGGTGGTCGTCAGCATTGATCGAGCAAATGGTACGATTGTTGCAGGGCCAGATATTGTCTCGCGTGGCTTTGTATACATGCGCCAATCTGATGAACTTATCGACTCAACTAAAGAAGTTGTTCGTGAGGCCTTCAAAAACCATGACGGTAATGGCCAAACTGAAATGAATGTCACATTTGTCGGACGCAAGATCAAAGATATTGTGAGCGAGTACCTCTACTCACAAACAAAACGTCGTCCAATGGTATTGCCGATGGTGATGGAAGTATAAGTCTACTTAACACAGGCATTGTGGCCGTTTCCACAATGCCTGTGTTGCATATCCAACATGGTTAGCTAGTAACGGCGAGGGAAGGAAGAAGAAGGGATGTCGGTAGCTGATTTGACAGGTGTATCAGCAGCTTCCTGTCGCAATCGTTCAAACAACAAACTGCGAAGCTGACTCAACTGTTCCTGATAACTCTCTGATTGAATACTGTCGGTCGACATTATAAGGGCATCTTCACCATTGTCAGTATAGTAGCGGGTACGTTTCCCAAAGGGATGAAAGCCGTATTTGAGATAGAGTTGTTGAGCAACCAAATTACTTACACGTACCTCTAATGTCAATATATCTGCCTTTGTCAAAAGGGCTTGATCAATAAGTCCGTTCAGTAGTAATTCACCGATACCACGACCCCGGTAGGTTGGATCAACGGCAATAGTCGTGATGTGGGCTTCATCTACACAGGTCCATAAACCACCATAACCCACTATGAGATAACGTACCTCAGGTGTCTCAGACGAGTCCCCTAGCAACATAGAGAGGACACTGGAGAAAAACCCCCGCCCCGATGTATCAATATGACGTTCATCTCGCGGCGGCGGCGGAACAGGACTAGCCCTTCCAACAATATAACGATTGTTGGAGGGATTCCGCAGTTCATTCCGATATGTGTTCGCAGACCAGTGTGTCGAAAAACTTTGTCGTTCGATTTCTTGGACACGCTCAATATCGGTTTCTGTCATTGGGTCTATAAAATAGTACACTGTATCCTCAGTTCGCTGCATTTTGCTAGTACTGCAGTTTTTGAATACCAGTATAGCCTACTTTGTGGGTTATTGCTCGATTGCTTGGGCACTGGTAACCTGTAGAAACTCTGTATAGGCCCCCTCGTGTCCAAAGTTTCCCTCACTCTGGAAATCTCCGGTTACTTCCACCAACCCCCACACATAAGTATTGTTCGGTCCTACATTCAAATCTCCGGCTACATCAGGTGGAAAACCTTCCATCCAAACCTTGGCACCAATCGGTTGAGGATTTCTTCCACTATCCTCGGTTGAGATACCTTCAGAGAGTACAAAGATGAGCCCATTCCAAAAATAGTAACCACGAGTTGTCACTGATTGACCATTGTATTGGGCCGGATCGCTTGTTAGCGTAGCAAAGGTTGTTTTGTCATCACCCAGTGCTTCATCTGAGACAAACGTTTCCGTGCGCCGGACCTGTGCAATAGGATCAACAGCTATTACATCAAGTTGATATTGGTATTGGTCATCTGGACCAAATGCTCCATCTGCATCAAATTGTCCGGTTACTCGTACTGCCCCGTACACAGAGTCACCTGGCTGATGAAGAAAATCACGTACTTCCTCTTCTGGAAAGTTTTCCAACCAGATTTGGTCACCAATAGGTTGAGCATCAAGCCCATTATCCAATGTACTTACTCCAAAAGCCAAGACTGATTGCCCACCACGGCCAATATAGGTACCATCAATCGTAACTTCTGTACCATCATACGTACCTGCGTCAGCAACAATAGAAGGCACCAATGTTTCTCCGGTTTGTCCGCACGCAGCGAGGAGAAACACAATCACACCAATGACAAGTATATTCCTGAACGCGTGTTTTAGAAAAGATCCTAACAAGACTATATCTCCTTTGAATAACAACACAGTATATTGCTTCACTGTCGTACATTTTGCATTACAGAGTATAAATTCAGGGAATGACTACGCCCAGCATTATAGGATTCACAGAACAAGTTGTCAAAATACTATCTGTATTTATGAAGGTGTAATCGAGCTGTCATATCCCCCCCCTCTATTTTATTGACCCAACCCATTTCTTTTTCATATAATCAACACAGGAGGTCAGTATGACATCGTTATTTGTAGCACTCGGTATTACTGTTCTAGCATTACTCGCATTACTGTTATGGTTTGTGCCGCACCTATTACAACAACAGGCTAATCGTGTTGCCGATGAAACCACACAACTGCGTGAAATGCTTCTTGATCTGTTGAATGAACAGGAAGCTGTCACATTGCGCCAAACCCAACTGGGAAATTCACTGACCCAGCTTCGAGAGCAAATCGAAAAAGTGGCAAAAATCGGGTATAGTAGTCCAGAGTTATCCACTCATTCCAATCGTGAATTGCAAGTACTAGAATATCGTGTAGGTGAACTCCAAACTCAGTTACATGACTGGTTTGAACATCAACGTAAACACCACAACAAACAAAACGCGCAAGACAATGAGTCGTGGGCATATTTGTTGAGTCTCCTGTCAACAGTACAAGAGCGGGTTCATCTCCTCTCGGAAGATCGTGCTCAAGGGTTAGCTGGAATACAAGCACAAACCTTACTCACTGAACTTGAGCAGGAAATGGGGAACTTACGCGATATTTCCCAAGATATCGAAAAACTGCAGTGGCGCTTACGTCGATCATTACATGACCGACATTTGGATCGCATAGAAGCAACATCCTCCTAATAAATAGCAGGATAAAAAAGTATGATTGATAGATCGGCGACGTGTTTAACAACCTGAGACATCTTCACTCGACTAGAGACTCAAAATAATCTCAAGATCGTATCATTTGCATATTTTATACGGTATACTAGTGCAAATCTGTTTAGAACGTAACGTTTAATTTGGTGGATGTCACAGATTTGTAATGTCGTGAACCTGTATAAATGTATAATTATGTTATAGTAACACGGAGTCAACTAAGCTCCACGTTATACCCTAAATCATCGTAAACAAGACAAGTAGGTGCCACTCATGAGCATCATGGTCGTTGATCGGCAAGTAGTACATTACGAAGTTTTTGGCCAGGGTCAACCGGTTCTATTTTTGCATGGTTGGCTGGGGAGTTGGCGCTACTGGTATCCCACTATAGAGCATGTCGCAGAGCATTTTCGAGCCTACTCGTTTGACTTCTGGGGCTTTGGTGAGTCTCGTCGACAGCAGACACAAGCTAGCATTCAAAACTACTCTGATCAGGTTATTCGCTTTCTTGATGAAATGGGGATCGATAGAGTAACGCTTATCGGACACTCCATGGGTGGTATGGTTGCGCTTAAGACGGCCATCAATCATCCCAAACGTATTGGTCGTGTAGCAGCAGTTGGTGCTCCCATCGTTGGCGATTCTTTGTCGTGGTTACTCAAACTCACCGACCGACCTGTTCTCGCAGATGCTTTTGCCCGAGTAAACTGGCTCCGTCGATATATGTTTCGCGTATTTCTGGGCGAGACCAACGATCCCGCCGTTCATGAAATACTTGATGATAGTGTGAAGTCTAGCTCAACAACGCTGCGTCGCGCTGTTGGTTCTATGTGGCGCACAGATCTCCGCCCAGAATTATCTCGCCTTATCGTTCCGTCACTTATTGTCCATGGTGGGCGAGATGAAATTGTTCATCCAAATCAAGCCGATCTTTTTGAGAAAGTTCTTGCAGCACAGGTTGTTGTTATGCCAGAAAGCCGTCACTTTCCCTTTCTTGATGAATCCGAGTTGTTTAATGATATTCTAATTCGCTTCTTAAAACAGAATGTGCCCCAAAATCTTATGCCTCGAGTTCCCGTTCGCCAACCTACAACAATAAGCCCCTCTGCTTCTCACGCCCCGAGTTCCAATTCATCATTATAGGCCAGAGTGGGTTAGCTGGCGACAGAGTCGTCACAGATATCTGCCATTTAGTAAGGCGATACAACAATTTCCTTGACGGAACACCTCCTTTGGGCTACCATCCCTATGGATCGTACAATAATACTTATACTTAGCAATATTAGGCATCATAATATTGCATTAATATGACAGCATTCTATGTGGGAAATTATTCCGTGAGGATAGCATGCACCATTTGATCAATCCTAGCATATTTCGAGCCTACGATATACGCGGTGTTGTTGATACAGATCTTTCAGAATCTGTCTACCATCGTTTAGGTCAGGCATCTGGGACATATTTTCGTCGCCGGGAAGGTCGTAAAATTGTAGTCGGGCGTGATGCACGTCTAACGTCACCAGCATATGCCGCTGCGCTAATCGAGGGGCTGCGTAGTACTGGTTGCGATGTAATTGATCTGGGGATGGTACCAACACCTGTAATGTATTTTGCACTGGCTTACTTACAGGCCGATGGTGGTGCGATTGTTTCAGCAAGCCACAATCCCCCTAACTTCAATGGCTTGAAATTACGTCAATCACACGAGGTGTATGGAGGAGAACCACTTGATAGTCTGACCATTCAGGAGATTGGCCAGTTAGCCAATGCCAACGATTTTGTAACAGGTCAAGGAACCTATGAGCAACAGGACATCAGCGATGCCTATGTTGATGATGCGGTAAAACATTGTAGGTTGCCACAGCCAGTAAAAGTCGTCCTTGATGCAGGTAATGGTGCCGGAGGTCCAATTGGGAAGAGAACCCTTGAGGCTATCGGATGCGAAGTGGTTCCACTCTATATTGAACCAGATGGCCGCTTTCCCAATCATCATCCAGACCCTCTGAAAGAAGCCAATCTCCACGATCTTATCGCTATGGTACATTCAACAGGTGCCGCCCTTGGCATTGGTTTGGATGGTGATGCGGATCGGTTAGGAGTGGTCGACAATGCAGGAAACATCGTATTCGCAGATCGCTATCTCATTGTATTAGCACACCATGTCCTAGCACATGGTCCCGCATCGATTGTCTTTGATGTGAAGTGTAGCAGTATTCTGCCTGAGGCAATTCGTTCATTTGGCGGTACACCCGTCATGTCGAAAACAGGGTATCCCAGTCAATCAGCCAAAATGCGCGAAGTTGATGCACCGCTTGCTGGTGAACTCAGTGGCCATGTGTTGACCAATCTACCTTATCACACACACGATGATGGTATCTTTGCTGGATGCTATCTGCTCTCTGCACTGGCTCAAATAGGGCAGACCCTTGAGCAGGTACTACAACCGTATCCAGCGTTACCAGCACTCTCCGAAGGGCGCATACCTTTTGACGAAGAGAAAAAATTTCGAGTCGTTGACTACTTGCGCGAACAGTTTTCGCAAACGCACACCGTTATTGATATTGATGGGGTACGCGTAGAATTCGGCGATGGCTGGGGTTTGGTTCGCGCATCCAACACTGAACCTGCTATTACAACCCGTTTTGAAGCTCGTACCATGACCCGTGCTGCCGAAATCCGTGATCTGATGATGGAGAAGGTTGCCGAATTTCAGAATGGATAACAGTCTAGTGTGATTCGGTACATGAGATTATGGTATAAAGAGAGTGATCACTAAATTGAATATACTAGTGCATAGCATATTTCGCCACGATTGCGAACACGTAATAAAGAGCCTATGAGTCAACGTCCACGTTTACATCGGCATTACTGGGAAGGTATCTATTCAGCCAACTTCACGCTTGATAGGATACAACAGCGCATTCATCATCTTGTTGGGGTGTTGAATGCCCATCACTGGAGTTGTTTAGTTGCGTATGATACCCGTTTCATGGGGAGACAGTTTGCCCACTACATCCATGAAGTGTTGCATACAAGTGGGGTAGAAGTACACTTTTGTGCTACCCCGGTACCAGTACCTTTTGTCGAACTTGCGTTGGTTGAGCAGCGTTTGGCTGATTGTGCCATTGTGATTTCGGCAGGTAATCAGCCGCATTGGTACAATGGTATTACGGTGCTTGCTCCACCTATTGATGAGCCACTCCTCCCTGAACAACAGGCCCTAAATCAGCCTGAATCGCTGCTTCCATTTCCTCCTGCGAACGATCTGCCTGATAATCAAGCAGATTTACGCACACCGTACTTTGATGTGGTTCACTCTATTATTGATGTCGATCTTATCAGAAGGTCGACCTTAACCGTCTTTATTGACCCCATGAGTGGGAGTACCAGCGGAGCTATCCCAACGCTCATTGGCGATTCTGGACAAACCAAGGCTATTGAAATTAATCGTGAAATGGATCCTCTTTTCAGTCGACAAATACCACACCCTGCTGATGCTGAACTGAATCGTTTACGAAAACTCGTGCGCGATAGTGATTCACACATGGGGATTGCTTTGTCTGCGGATGGTCGGGCCATTGGTGTTGTTGACACCAATGGCGAACGCAAATCGCTGCTTGAAGTCACACTGCTCCTCGCTCAATATCTGGTACGCCAATATCGACAGAAAGGTGTGGTGGTTCTTCCTCAATTTGCTGACACACCGATTGATGTTAGTGAGTGGGCACAAAATTTAGGTATCACTGTCGAAACTCTAGCAGACCCATCACAACGAATTATCGATTTGCTCAATAATGACCGAAATAAGCTTCTAGCAGGAGTGACCTCTTCTGGTGAGTTAACACTTGGCCGCTACAGCGATTCACCTGATGCAATTCTTGCCGCCATGTTACTCATTGAGATGACCGCACGCTCAGGAGGTAAGCTTCATACGTTGCTTGACGAACTGCGTGAGAAAATAGGGAACGCATAGTTGTGTTATGATACGGAAATCCTGAGCACAACATCGTTGATCTATTTATAAAGATACACGCAGTTACAGAGCGGTATTTACTCATTTATGGGACGTGTTCTTAATCGTTTATCTTCGTTAGCGTATCTAGCCCGTCCGCTAGCATTGGCCTTTGTTGGCATTGTGTTGCTCTCCGTTGGTGCAGCATATTTTCTCATTGCGGCATATCGTGAGGTACCACTCCCACCCATATTCTACTTTTTGACTCTGCAATTTGTGGAGATACGCTGGCTTCGTGGTCTGATTCTGGTGCTTGCCGGAGGCGGCGTCTTACTCATTGGTATGTGGCAATTGAGCGGCGTAGTCGTCATTCCACTCAATGCCTCATCATCAGGAGAGGATGAACTGGTTGTGGGCTACCGCCAAGCTGCCACATCACCACGCATCACTGCGCTCTCTGGTGGGGCAGGTATTCTAATTCTGGCTAATCTTGGCCGATATGCACAACGGCTTATGTGCGTAACTCCCTTACAAGATCCGGTTGAGTATTATTATCGTGCAGCAAGTTTATTTAACTTTGAAAATGTCGTCTATGTCGTTCCAACACCAGAACGAGTACAGGTTGATGTCCAGCTTAATGACAAAACACATCACAATATTAAGCATGTGCCACACGATGAACGCTTGGCTGCCCACCACGCCACAAATGTACATTTGATTGATAGCAAAGGGCACATGTCTGAGGTGGCCGTAACTCGCCAAACGATTGACTCGCTGCACGACGCGGATCTCATTATTCTTGGACCAGGAAGTCTATTCGAGAGCATCATCCCCAATTTGCTTATCACCGAGGTGCGTGAGGCTATTACACAGAGCAAAGCAAAAACTATCTATATTTGCAATTTAATGACAGAACCCGGGTTGACAACCGGCTTTAGTGTGGCCGATCATGTACGCCAGATTGTTCGTTTTGGTGGATTTGCCCCCGATTATGTGTTAGTGAATGCCCAGCGTATTGAACCAGAAATTCGTCAACTGTACGAGGCATCCAACCAAATGCCGGTTTATTTGAATCCCGAGGAATATGAGGAGACTATCGTAAGTGCAACGGATCGCCGGGTAACACACGATGTGGTCATTGAAGGTTCGATTGTGATCGAGGCCGATCTCGCTTCTTCGGTTATTCAAAGTACTGCCTCCCTCGAACAACCTGGGGCAGTGCGGGCTGTTCGTGTACTACGCCATGATCCCGAGAAGCTGACATCCGCAATTATGGGTATTCTCAGACGTTCTTAGTTGTAAGTGGTGGATATAGCTGGAATACAGGTAACAGACAATGGTTCATTCGGAAACAGTTATTTTATTTGAAGATGAGGGGTATCGTACATTCTTGCCGTTGGTTCATTCACGACCAGTATGGGATCTACGGTGTGGAATCTACTCACTACGTGAGCGGGTCCAGCTTATCGCAGGCACTGCTCCGTCAGGGATTTGCCGTCCGCATCTTGCCGCCGCATATGGGGCTGGTCGCTGGCCACTGGGCCTCTTTGCGAACAGTGATCCATTGTTGTTCGTCAATGGGCGTGCATGTCATCTGGATTGGCTGCCAGACTTGCAGGTGGCTCCAACCGATACCATCTATATAAGTCATAGCAGCAGTGATGCACGAGAGAAAGTTCTGTTGGGTGCCAAACTCTCTCCTGCGCTGGCGAGTGCCGTATTCCTCTATATATTGAATCAACAGAGTCAACTGGCACTGACAGAACTCCAGCGCTTTACGCGTGTTGTAGAAATTGATACCGAATTACTTACTTTCCCATGGGATATTATTACTCTGAATGGTGAGCAGATTGCCCGTGATGTGTCGCTCTTTGTTGCGGCTCATGGGATACATTCTCTAAAAGATCACCCTAGTATCGACCCCCACGTGGTTATCCATAACCCAAATCAGGTCTATATTCACCCGGCAGCAAAACTCAACGGGCCGTTGGTACTGGACGCACGTGATGGGCCCATCGTGATTGGGGCAGCATCAATCGAGCCCTTCTCTTTTATTCAGGGACCAACGAGTATTGGCGACAAGTCGTTGATTGCGAGTGCACGCATTCGCGGAGAAACGTCGATTGGTCCGGTGTGTCGCATCGGTGGCGAAGTTGAGGCAAGTGTTATCCAGGGTTATAGCAACAAACATCATGACGGCTTCTTGGGACACTCCTATCTTGGTGAATGGGTCAACATAGGTGCTATGACCACGAACAGCGATCTCAAAAACACCTATGGCACCATCCGCGTCGTCATCGATGGCCTTGGCCAAGTCGATAGTGGGCAGCTCAAGCTTGGGTGCTTTCTGGCCGATCATGTCAAACTCGGGATCGGTGTACATCTGAACGGCGGTGCGGTCATCGGCACTGGCTCAAACATCTTTGGTGTTCATTTTGCTCCCAAAACCATTCCTCCATTTACCTGGGGCGGCGAATTGTTTCGCGAATATCGTATTGACCGTATGATCGATGTGGCGCGGAAGGTAATGGGCCGACGCAAGGTAACGCTCTCTGATGAACAGGAACGCGTGTTACGTGATGTCTTTGCCATGACGCGTGGTAGTCGCATCGATATGGACCATCCAGTAACGACGACCAAACCAGTGGTGCTACCCGAAGCTGAAAAGGCATTGTCAGAAGCTGAAACAATAGCTATTCAGGATGTCGAAACAGTCCAACGTGTCAGTTAGGTTCTCTCGATATAGGTATTATGTAGTTGTAATGGGAATTGCTTATGTCTAACCCAATTCGTGTTGTTGCTGTTGGTGGTGGTGGCGGTGCCTCACAGGTGCTTGCTGCTGCTCAATCGTTTACCGACCATCTCACAGCTGTCATTGCGGTGACCGATACAGGTCGCTCAACAGGCTTGGCCCGCGCCATTAGCGATATCCCGGCACCAGGAGATCTGCGCGCCACGATAGCATCATTCTCGCACGACGAGCTGATTGCCCGTCTGCTGCAACACCGCCTGAGTGGCTCAGGGGTGCGCCAGTTGGAAGGGATGGCTTTTGGAAATCTCTTGATTGCGGTGCTATCAGAAGTGCTTGGGGATTTTGCCAGCGCCGTTGAGTATGTGGCCCAAATGGCGGGAACGAACGTGCGTGTGTTGCCAGTTGCAACCGAGAGTACGCACCTCTGTGCAGAACTGGCCGATGGCACCATCGTTGAGGGGGAGTTAGAGGTGCGTGGTCTGGACAAGCCACCCATTGAGCGGGTGTTCCTACGTGACATCGCCCCAGCGTACGCCCCAGCGCTCGAAGCCATTCGTGAGGCAGATGTTATTGTGCTGGGTCCTGGGAGCCTCTTCACGAGCATTCTAGCCAATTTGATTTTCCCCGGCATTTCAGAGGCTATTCACATGTCCAAAGGTCACGTAGTCTATATCTGCAATACCACGACGCAACCCGGCCAGACCGATGGCTTCAGGGCATATGATCATATCAAGTGGATCACGCAGACACTTGGCCCTGGAATTCTAGACACAGTATTGATCAATCGAAGCTCACCAGACCCAGAATCACTGCGACAGTATGAAGAAGAAGGCCTCTTCCTGTTATGTCCCGAAGACGAAGAGATCGCCATGATCGATAAATTGGGGGTCCAACCGATTGTGCGTGATTTCAGTGAGCAGGTCGGATCCAAACGTGCACTCTGGAATAAACAGGACACGGTACGACATAACATAGAGACACTCGGCGAGACACTCTATGAATTGGCGACTGCAAGTGTCAGTGAGCGCTCGTAAGTATCACGTGATAGCATTGTGTATGGTTGAGCCAAGTCCAGATGAGCAACGCATTATGGAGGCGCTCTCGACACTGCGCCCTGAGTCCACTGCTTGCCCAGGGGCAGTGAGTCGCAAACTCTGGCCAGATGAGCCAACACCAGAACGCATGACATGGATGCGCACTGTCTGCGCTGCACTGTGTGAGCGTGGATTGCTACGAATCACCCAGCGTGGTGTGCCAGTCAGCTGCAGTGGCTACCGTGGGCCCATTCGTATCGCCCTGACCGACCAGGGACGTGCGCTGATGCGTTCTCGTGAATAATACAGGTTTCGCATCAGACGTTCTTCTCTTTGATACAATTCTCTCTTTTTCTCCCAACCGATCACACATTACGTCCGTACACGTACATGAATGATTTTTGTGCAATATGTGTGAAACCCTCTAGTTAGGATGATCATGAATTTTGTCTTCAAAACGGCAATGGAATATAGTGCTGCCTCCAGTCAGGTACAGCAACGTTTGACGGATGTGGCTAACTGGAGCAAAATACTTCCACAAGCGGAGAAACTTGGCGAATACTGGGAATATAACCACGAGTTGTATCAAGTCCACTATGTAGGGGATGAGACACAGATCGTTATCGCGGCTGTCGGCGCTGCAACACCCTCTACGCGCCTCACCATTACGATTGCATTGAATGACACCGGGATCACGACCCACGCTGATATTACGATTGCTCTGAGTGTACCAACCACGTGGCAATCGATTACGCAACGGGGCAAGCTCAAACAGGATTTTGAAAAAGTATGTCAGGAAGCGGCTGCGGCATCTCTCGCCTTGTTCCCGTCAGGTAAGCCATCGATGCTGGATGAAATCGCGCAGCAGTATCCGCACACATTTGCGGCATTCAACCGAATGAATGCGGTCGATCATCTGGAGCGTGTGGGGCGGCTCGACCAGACCTGGAGCAATATCCGCACAGCGACATCCAACGGAACCAGCGTGATGCCGTCCGAAGTGCTGGACCGTGTCTATGAAATTGGTGCGTTGCCTCATCAAAAGTATGCGGGCGACTATGATTTGATTTACGCCGGCGGTGGTCTGGGCTTGCTCCATGCAGTCATTATGGCCCAGCATTATGGGCATCGGGTGCTGTTGTTTGACCGTGGCGAGGTTGGGTGTGCCCACCGTGAGTGGAACATCTCACGTAAAGAACTCGCCGCCCTGGTGTCGGTTGGCTTCTGCACATGGGAAGAACTGCGACCTATTGTGATGAATGAGTATGACACCGGAGTTGTACGGTTTCACGCCGGGACACAGACAGCTCCTACTGAATTGTGGATGCAGTATGTTCTTGATGTTGCACTCGATGCGGGAGCCTTACTGCGGTTAGCACGCCAAAAGTTAGAAGCTGCTGGTGGTGTCATCCTTGATCATCGCATCTTTCGGCAGATACAGGTTACTGCTTCGGGTCCCGTTCACGTAGCTGTCGAGGTAGGCAATGACCAGGGTAATGTTGAGACATATCGGGGACGTTTGTTGCTTGATGGAATGGGAAGTATCTCACCTCTTGCGTTACGACGGTTTGCTGGCCAGCCGTTTGCGGGGGTGTGTCCAACGGTAGGGACCGTCGTGAGTGGCTTGCAGGAAGGGGATGCCCCGAATGAGCATAATCCACGGATTGGCGATATTCTCCTATCGGTTGCCGATGCCCAGCGTGGCCAGCAATACATGTGGGAAGGTTTCCCTGGTCGTGACGATGAGTTGACCGTGTATCTGTTTTACTATGATGCCTTAAACACACATCAGACCAGAGCAAAACACACTGTGAGTACAAATGGTCAGAATGGCATTCATCCAAAGGCATCATATGTACGAGAGTCGCCCAGTCTGTTGGATCTCTTTGAGGATTATTTTGCTCTTTTACCGACCTACAAGTTGCCTGGACCAGACTTTCAACATATCAAACCTGTGTATGGCTACATCCCTGGGCGGCATAGTGTCAATCGGCAGGAGGCACCTTTGTTGCGTGGCGTGTTGCCCGTCGGGGACTCAGCAGCACAACAATCACCGCTGACCTTTTGCGGATTTGGTTCACACGTTCGCAATCTAGAACGCACAACCTCGCTCCTCAATGAAACAATTCGCCAAGATCTCCTTGAGCCTGAGTCATTGCGTATGGTAAATGCGTATCAGGTTAATGTTTCATTGAACTGGGTATTTAGCCGTTTTATGCAACCGTGGGGTGCGCTGTACGATGTAAATCTCCTTCAGAATATCTTTCTTGGCGTATTGAACGATCTGGGTGAAGACTTTGCACGACGCTTCTTCCGTGATCAAATGGTCTGGAGTGATTATCACCAGATGTTGTTAGGAGTGTTCTGGCGCTATCCTCGTATCGTGCTCATTGCATGGCAAGTACTGGGGCCAGATGGAGTTCGTCAATGGATTCACGATTATCTGGTCTACTCTCGTGCAGCGCTCTTGGCCTGGGGTGGACAACAGGTTGGACAGATTCGTTTATTAACATTGGGTGAGACTCTTAGCCGCATTGTACCACGTTTGGGACTGCAGTTGCGATCTGCCCTCGCAGAATGGAAAGCAATGGGATGGGTATAAGGAACACAGATCGTGGTACAATATGTGCTGCTTGTTTCAAACATATATCTTGCAGCATTGTAGACAGAATGCTATAATGCCGCGTCTGAAACAAGATATGTGTGTATTTCGATTTTGTTAAGGAGGCTCTGTGGAGATTGCACTCTATGTCTCTCTGCTTATCATAGGTTTTGTCATTATTGGTTTAGTCATTTTGCAGGGGCGCTCTGCGGGATTGCAAAACCGTGATGCTAGTTCTATTTATCGCACAAAACGCGGTGTAGAGAAAACCTTGCACCAAGCAACAATCGCGCTGACGATTCTGTTCCTAATTCTGGCGCTCATCAGTAGTCTGCCGATCTTCCCGACAGCACCATTGGGATTGCTGTTGGGATTCTTGATCTAGACCTAATCTATGGCACGACGCATTCGTTGGCAAATCCTTATTGCAAGTATTAGCTCAATCCTTGTGCTTGGGCTGATCAGTTATCTTGCGCTTACTACGGCTGCAATAGCGAGACCGCTGAGTGGTGGTGTTTACATTGAAGGGTTGCTTGCACCTCCACAGAGTCTGAACCCTCTCGTGAGTAATCCTGCTCAAGATCAGACAAGTGCAGATCTTCAGGCATTGCTTTTCGATGGCTTAATGCGTACCGGCCCAAGTGGCTTTGCTGAGCCTGCTTTGGCACAATCCTTGCCTGAAATAAGCGAAGATGGCACCGTCTACACATTTTCGCTGCGACAGGATGTTGTTTGGCATGATGGAACTCCTTTTACAGCAGATGATGTTATCTTTACGATGCGCTCTGTCCAGAGTCCGGCCTTTGCAGGAAATCCTGCAACTGCAGAACTGTGGCGGAATGTCCTGATCGATAAAGTTGACGACCACACAATTCGTATCACACTAACAAGCCCAGCGGCCCCATTCCTAAATCTGGCAACATTTCCAATTGTCCCATCACATATTCTCGGCGATATGCAAACACAAGAATGGTCTACTACTACATTCAATCGTGAGCCGATTGGAACAGGTCCATACCAGATTAGCGAAATTACCAGCGAACACGTTTTACTAGAAGCCAATCCAGCATATTATGAAGATCGCCCGTTTCTTGACTCGGTGGAATTTCGCTTTTTCAGTAGCTATCAGGAGGCTACTGCAGCATTAGTACGTGGAGAGATCAATAGTCTGGGATTTCTGACTACAAATGAGCAGTATCGGGTAGCCCCACCACCCGGTAGCATCCGTCCTGAGATTTTACTCGATACCTACACCATCCTCACTTTCAATCTACGTAATGATTTGCTTGCTGATGAACAACTACGTCAGGCATTGGCGACAGGTCTAGATAAGGATGTCCTGATTGAGCAAACCCTTGATAGTCGAGTTTCGCGGATCGACACACCAATACTGCCAGGATGGTGGGTTGCGGACGCAGAGTTGTCTTGGTACGCAGCCAGCCAAACGGCGGCAGCAGATGCTCTGGACGCATCAGGGTATGCTCTAGACACGAATGGTGTACGTGTGCGAGGCGAGAATGCTCTGGAATTTCTTCTGATTACTGATGGTGTTCCTGAAAGAGTAGCTGTTGCACAAGAAATCAGTCGACAATGGGGAGAACTTGGTATCAGGGTTGAAATAGAGCAACTTGACTCTGCGACATTAGAACAACGTCTCCAGGAACGTGATTTTGAGATGGCACTGCACGGATGGCAGCGCCTGGGCCCAGATCCCGACGTCACGTTTGCCCAATGGCATTCGAGTAATGCTGCAACCGGATTTAACTACGCTGGTTTAGAGGATGAGCAGATCGATGAAGCGCTCCTCAATGGTCGACGCGACGGACAGATACCTGCACGTTTGTCTTGGTACACAGCATTTCAGGAGCGGTGGGTTGAACTTGTGCCAAGTATCACCCTGTATCAACAACGATACACGTATACTGTTCCGACAGACCTTGGTGGTTTAAGCTTTACACAAACACCTGATACCTCAACAGAACTTGCAGTTCCTCAACTGCTCTTTGGTCGTGAAGATCGCCTCCGTAATGCCTCACAGTGGTTCCTTCAAGGTGAGCGTGAGATTCGTGGTAATCTCCGCTAAAAATTCTCCTGTATATTGATTGATAGTCTATATTGTGAGTATGCAATTAATAATCTTTTCTTATGCCATAACATTATTTTAAACTGTTTGGATCTGGTAGATAACATACCACGAATTGAATACATACCTTCTCTTTCCGTTTTCTCTAAGTGTTATTCGTATTGATTGTGATGCACTTCTTTAAGGGTCCTTTGACTGACACATTGGTAGGCTGTTGTTGCCAATGTTTTCATCGATGATTCTTTTTATGAGCGTATGTCGTTTTTATAGCTTTATCTTTCTGATAAATGCCTGAAAATTTTGTGATATAATGCGCGCCGTTTGTCGAATATGAACTTATTATGAATTTGTACATTTTTGTAAGGAACTTATGAAGTACTTCGCCCGTTTGATATGTATCCTGTGTCTTGTGTGTAGTCTGGTCCTGACAAGCCTCTTTTTCCATCCAGACACAGTCGACGCAGATACAACGTTATCACCATACATAACCATTCTAGATGGACAACAAGAACACGCCTATATCGCGAATGACTCCTCAATCACACTTTCCACAGATGCCCTGCCGGCACCACGTATCTATGGTCTGTTCACTCGTTTTGGTTATGTCATATCAGAAGCTGAGCAATTTCCTTCGCCGATACTGGCTGTTCGAGTTGATTACACCGCAACGGTTCCACAGGATAGTGTTGCGTACGTTGACGTGCGCGGGAGCAAGGAGGGAACAGATTGGACTGCGTGGGAAGTGGACGTAGCGCAAGGTGATACCATTACATTTGATCGCCCTGTTCGCTTTGTACAGTATCGAGTAACATTGCTGAGTAATGGACAAGATCCGATCATACGTTCAGTACGATTGGCTCCTCGCTATGATACATCTACCTACACAGCGTTTAGCGAAGTTGCACCACCAGTTGCTCCAACGTATCAGGTACATGCTACTCGTATGGGGCTGGTTGGTGGTCGTACTGCCAATGGTCACATTATTCAACCACGTGATCGTTTTGTCTCACTCCCATCAATTCGCTCGCTCTCAAGCAAGGGTGGCAGCGAATATATGGTGCGTATCACCTATAATGGCAAAAGTAGTGTCATACCTGTCTACGATGTTGGCCCTTGGAACATTCACGATAACTACTGGGATGAGCAACGCGAAAAGTTCAATGATCTCCCACGTGGATGGCCACAAGATCACGCAGCCTACTATGATGGTTACAACAATGGCATGGCTGAGAAGGGACGAGTACGCTTTCCTACCGCTGTTGATGTTGGAGACGGTGTGTGGTGGGATGATCTGGGCATCCACGGGGATCAAGCCGTCATCGATATTACCTTCCTGTGGTTAGGCAGTGATCCAATGCAAACCCCTCAGGAACCACCAGCACCAGTAGAACCTGCAACACCAGCACCTGTCCCAGAAGAAACAGAACCGAGTACAGAAGCTCCAGAGGACACAGCACCAATAGAACCAGCACCAGAAGCTCCATCAGAACCTGTGCCAATTGAAGAGCCTGCGACATCAGATCCCAGCGAGGCTGAAACACATCCCTCATCAGATGAGCCAGGGGCAACAATACCAGACACAAGTGAAGGTGTGCCGCCTACTGAACCTGGAGCAATTCCAATGGAATTGTTGGTAGACAACCAAGATGAGTTGTTTCGCGAACAAGCCGCAGTGACTTGGTACACCACGAATGGTTGTGGCCACGCAGATCAAGCACTCTGGACCTACACAACGACAGATGCGACGTTAAGCGAAAATGTTGGCCACTGGGACGTATCACCTACAATTGATGGGGTGTATGACGTTTATGCGTTTGTGCCAGATTGCGCTACTGACAAACCTGTGACCAAAAGTTCACGTTATCTCGTTCAGCATCGTGATGGGACAACAGAAGTCGTTATTGACCAGGCTGCAGCAGTTGGTGAGTGGGTATTTCTCGGACAATTCCCCTTTGGTCAGGGTGTTGAGGGATATATTGAGTTGCGTGATATAGCTGGTGATACAATGCGTGTTGTATGGTTTGATGCGATTAAGTTGAACCCTGCATCATAAAAGCCAAGAGGGCCTGCCTGTTCTTCGGCTGCCCTCTTTTATCATCCTCTCAAAGCGGTTTCGTAGCTTTAGCAACCACATTGACAAATGTATTCTCATTTCCCCGAAGATGCTCGTTCGGCCCGTCAAATTGACGAAAGAGTTTGACCCCTACATTGATCGGGTTGATCATACTTCCATTGTTATGCTCCCCTCTAAATCGATCCGCTGAGTCACGCAAACTCTTAGGTAGTAGGTTATATTCAATCAGCGGTTTTCCAATACTGTAGACAATGAAATGAATAAAGGGGAAGGAGTAATGCGTTTGTTCTTCGATTGAGTCGATCCTAAATCCATTACAAGCCATCACATCGCGTAACTCTTCTGGGAGATACAGTCGCCAATGGTTACTCCATAAACCTGCAATTGGCCCAGCAGAACGAATGGGATTCATATCTAGGAACTCAAGCGTTTTGTTAATGGGGTCCCACCAGAATGGATAGTTCGCATGGGGAACGCTCAGTGCAAGAGTGCCACCAGGTTTTAGCACACGATAGATTTCGCGCAGTGCGGCTCGATCATCAGCCAGATGCTCCAAAACCTCGCTCATCAATATTTTGTCGAATGTCGCATCAGGAAATGGCAAGCGATGAATATCAACACTCGATAGGTGGGCCTGAACATGTTCTTGTTCTGCCCATTCTAAACGAGACACATCACCGTCTACACCATAGAGCTTGATATTGCGAAGGCGATTCATCATCATTAGATAGACGCCCATCCCACATCCACAATCGAGCACAGTATCACCATCCTGGAGGTCAAGATAATTAATGAGGGTGACTGCACGTCGACGGAAAGCCATATCTGCTTCATTCTGCAACAACTGCTCAAGTTTCGCCTGATCAGCCTCTGATAGATTCATAGGTGCCTGTACAGTGCCATTCCTTGACAAGCTGCGCGGTACGAATCTAAAAAACCCTGTTCCTAGTGTTTTCCAATCGTGTTGAACATTGTCATTGTGCTCTAGTGGTTGTTGAGGTGCGGTTTGTTGTACGTTGATTAGTTTTTCCATCAGCCCTTCGTATTTTTCCATCGTCTGTTGTGTATTAAATAGAGACCGTACTTTTGCTATGTCTGGTTGATACTGCTCACGATTGTTCAAAACATCAACAATCGCCTGGGCAAGTGACTCAGGATTATGGGGTAGTGTTAATTTCCCAAAACCTGTTTCACGCACAACAACACGCGCACCAGGGATATCGCTAGCCACTACTGGTGTTCCACACAACATGGATTCTACCTGCACCAGTGCCATCATATCAGTACGACTCGGAAGGGTGAACAAATCACACATGTGATAGAAGTTAGCAATTTGTTGGGGGTCCGTAAGTAGGCCCAGAAAGGTAATATGCTCCCGCTGTGCCTCAACTAAGGGCAGACATTGCTCATAGAAGTGATCATATACCACATGTTGTTCGCCAGCATACACCAGATGTGCCTGAGGGTACACCTTGCGAATAAGTGGCAAAGACTGGAGGAGGTAGTCAAAGCCTTTTTCTTCAACCCAACGACCAGCGAAACCTATTAAGATACGATCATCCAGACCCAGTCCCGTTTTCCACGCTTGTGTTTCTTCCGGGTCAGGCAATGGTATTTCGACGGGTGGATAAACATAGTGAAGCTTGTTTTGAAACGGCCTCAATAAACGAGAGTGGTCGGCATAATCCTGACTGTACGATGTGATGGCGTTGGCAAGCTTGGCGGTAGAACGCAGTACCGAAAAAGCTGTGTTTTGGATAAACTGGTTTACAGCTCCCGCAGGCATCACCACATCACCATGGTGGGTCATAAGCAATGGCCGATTCAGGGAACGACACAGTAGGGCAACCAATGGTGCTTCTGGGAGAGGCGTATGTATCTGCACCACATCGTGTTGTGCTATAAGCAAACCAGCAGCGTAGGGGAAGGCTGGTGTAACTTTGCCACGACTCAGTTGTGCCACGGGTTGTAGCCGAATGACACGCACACCGTTGATCATCTCATCGCGCGGTAGCTCAGGACTATGGCGCGAAGTTAACACTGTGACTTGATGTCCACGGGACGCAAGTCCTTCAGCAACTTTTACAGCATGAACAGTTAGTCCTGTCCAGTGTGGATAATAATAGGTCAATATTGCCAATATTTTCATAGTGTCCTCAGTACCCTTACACTATCGCATAATCAATTATAGCTGTTCTCATGATTGATGACAAAACATGGAACTAGTGTATCGTATAGAAATGTATATAAATATGAAAACAACTCTCCAAAATGTAAAAGGATATTCATTACTGGTTCTCTCTTAAAGTGCTACTTGTCTATGGATCTGATAGATGAGTATACCTTCATCTGAAGAGGAAAAACAAGAATCATCGTATATTATTTCTTCCTCAAAGTGACAATAGATCGGGTATGTAGACATAAATATCTTTACAAAATGTCTCCAATAACGTATAATACTAGAGCGCTGACGGTGTTAAACTAGATACGTTGAGCGCCAGTGAACTTAGTTCCAGCAGGGCTGAGAGATGTCTCTCAGTTCTTTTTTCAATTTTATTGCGAGATCTTCTAGAAAATGATCCTCTCTATCTCGTGATAGCTATGTTATCCGTATTAAGTGCAAGGTTAGATAGGGCAAAGTGCTATGACCGACAAACCTGCATATCTAACGCGCGAAGGTCGCGCGAAACTCGAAGCAGAGTTGCAGGAGCTGACAACCGATGGTCGCCGTCAGGTCGCTGAACGTATTAATGCAGCGAAAGAACTTGGAGACATTTCTGAGAGTGGCGAGTATGAGGATGCCAAAAATTCTCAGGCACATCTCGAAGGCCGTATTCGTGAAATCAAGAGCCTACTCTCCCGTGCAGAAATGATAGACGAAGAGAATGGCGGTGGTAGCGAAGTACGTGTTGGCTCAAAAGTAACCGTACGTATTGAAGGCGAAGACGATGAGGAGACGTGGTCTATTGTTGGGAGTGCCGAGGCAAGCCCACGTGATGGCCGAATCTCCAATGAGTCACCGATTGGTGCTGCATTGCTTGGTAAACGTGCACGCCAGAAAGTCGTTGCCGAAACCCCATCTGGTGTGCTAAAGCTCACTGTTCTTAAAATTCAGTAGCCTGTCCATGTATGAACATTACTCGGTTTCTTGCCGGCCTATGACCGTGCATGTTCAGGTTTGTGTTTGGTAATAAAATATATGGAATTTACTGAACTTCAACGCCAACGTCTGGCAAAGCTTGAGCGTCTTCGTGATGGTGGGATCGAACCGTTCCCACCACGCACGGAACGGACGCACACAATTCAATCTGTCTTGGAGAACTTTGATCAGCTAACTGAGGACCAGGAAGACATTACAATAGCTGGCCGCATTCTGGGTGGTCGTCGTGTCATGGGAAAGTTAAGTTTTGCTCACATTGACGATGGTACCGCTAAAATGCAACTTTGGATCAGTCGTGGCGATGTTGGTGATGAATGGTTCAATAGGTTTCGTGATGATATCGATACATTTGATGTCATCCAGGCTTCTGGCACCCTCCGCACCACAAAAACAGGTGAAAAATCGCTATTTGTGCAACAAATGGCATTACTTACCAAATCACTCAACTCACCACCTGAAAAGTTTCACGGGTTAACAGATGTCGAAGCGCGTCTACGAGAGCGCTATGTAGACCTCATTGTAAATGAGGAGGTGCGCGAAGTCTTTCGCACACGTGGCCGAATTATTCGTGCTATGCAACGCTTCCTGGAAGACCAGGGCTTTATGGGTGTTGAAACACCACTCCTCCAACCAATCTACGGAGGAGCATCGGCACGACCCTTTGTGACACATCATAATCAGCTTCATCAAGACCTGTATTTGCGTATCGCCCCCGAATTGTATCTCAAACGACTTATTGTTGGCGGGTTTGAGAAAGTCTATGAAATCGGCAAGATGTTCCGGAATGAGGGTGTTGATCGCACGCATAATCCAGAGTTTACAATGATGGAGTGTTATCAGGCCTATGCGGATTATCACGATATGATGCAACTAGTCGAAGATATGATGCGTGCAATTGTGCAAGACTTATCTGGGACGATGACTATTCAATACCTCAAGCATTCGATTGATTTTTCGGACACTTGGCAGCGTGTATCTATGCCTGAAGCAATCCTTGAGCATACTGGTATTGATATATTGCAAACAACCGAATTGGACCCACTTCAAGAAGCTATTCGGGCTGCCCATTTACGCGTTGAACTGAAACCCAGTTGGGCCAAACAAGTTGATGAGTTATATACCACATTTGTTCGGCCAAGAATGATTCAACCGACTTTCATGATCGATCATCCTGTGCCTCTTTCACCGCTAGCAAAGCGACGCGGAGATCAGCCGTTTCTGACAGAGCGATTTCAACCTCTTATTGCAGGAATGGAAATTGGGAATGCTTTTACGGAATTGAATGATCCACTGGACCAAGAACAGCGTTTTCTGGAGCAAAAACGGGCATTTAGTGCCGGAGATGATGAAGCACAACAAATGGACCTTGATTTTATCAATGCTTTGATGTATGGCATGCCTCCTACTGGCGGTTTAGGTATTGGGGTTGACCGTGTTGTGATGCTGTTTACTAATCAAGAAACTATTCGGGAAGTAATACTCTTCCCGCATTTACGACAACGCGATTAATAATACGAGAAGTAATGACCATAGACATTCCATGAGGTACTCATGCCACGTTCTTTTACTCTAGAGCAAGACAACCTGCCTGAGGTCGTGAAGGGCTGGCTACGGGCTGCTCAGCTTGATGATGCCGAATTGATCGAGCTTATTTTTACTGATGGTGAAGTGTTACTACGTCGACCGAGCAGCCCACAATTACGCGAGTGGTCACGAGGTGTTGCAGATCAGTATGATCAGGCCTTTCGTGAACTGACCGGAATATAAGTGGCTCGTAGCAGTTTGCATGATACAGTATCTGACAAAAGATGAAGTGCTTGATCTGCATGCATATGTTATAACCCGCTATGGTGGGCGTCTTGGTATTGCCAGTCAGGATCGACTTGTGAGTGCGTTAGATGCACCACGCCAGGTTATGTTTGGTTCTGAACTCTACCCTGATGTAATCAGCAAAGCAGCCGCACTAACTTTTTTTTTGTTAAAGGGGCGACCCTTTCTCAGTGGCAACCAAAGCACCGCCTTGATGGCGATGCTGCGTTTTCTTGACATCAACAATATCACGCTCCACGACAACGTTAGTAGTTCAGAATTACTCTGGATTATTCAATCAATTGATCGCTCTGATTTTGATAAAAATCGATTAGAAGAGTGGCTTAATGAACATGTTGTCGAGAAAATTTGAACCTCCTGCTTCAGTGTAGTATACTCACAATATCAACTGTACGAACAAATAGCATCATCTGGTACAATAGTGTGAAGCGTATGCCTTCGTTATATGTGCTTCGCTTCAGGAGAAATCTATGTCAACCATTGTAATTACCGGTATACGGAGTAGGTTGGCCCAACTTGTTGCTGGTGTGCTTCAAGCACAGGCAGATGTTCGCATTATTGGTGTTGATCGTGAGCCCCCAACTATACCATTAGATATAGAGTTTCGCTCGCTAGAACTACGAGGCACCCGTATTCTCGACTTGCTTCAAGAAACAGGCGCCCAAACAGTTATCCATCTGGCTCAGCTTGGCGAAGAACAGGCCTTAGTTGGACGTGAGGTAGCAGTAAGCGGGAATGTCATGACAACTATTGAGTTGTTAGGAGCCTGCGTTACGGCAAAAGTACGGCGGGTTGTGCTGCGCGATAGTACCTTTGTCTACGGTGCCACATTTGATCAACCGATGTTTCTTAATGAAGCAGCCCCATTACAAATCACTGGTCGGTTGAGCCCATTCAAAGACTATGTAGAGATTGCGCGTTTTGTGGCTGACTTTTCTACAAAGCATCCTGATATCTCAATTATCACATTACGTTGTGCTGGCCTCGTAGGACAGGGGGTTTCTTCCCCATTGATGCGATACCTCAATCAGCCCAATCCACGGGTTATGTTTGGTTTTGATCCTATTATTCAAGTATTGCACCATGATGATGCAGCCATCGCATTCGCCTTAGCTGCACTTACACCAGAAGATTGCGGAGTCATACATATTGCAGCAGATATGCCAGTAACCCTTGCACATGCCATCCGTATGACTGGCCAGCAACCAATACCACTTTTGAGCCCTGCATTTGATGCAGCACGGGTTTTAGGGGGAACTATCTCATTTGCTGTGGGAACATTGCCATTTGACCCATTGTTCTTACGCTATCCATGCACTGTAGATACGAGTAAAGCACGATCAGTTTTGAACTTTACACCTCAATATGACTCGTATACAGCTCTGCGCGAACTTGCCTCAGTTGGTACTACCACAGAGCAAGCATATAAAGAGAAACCATTGACCACTTCGGGCTAATATAGATTATTGGTGAGGTATACGCTCATGCAGAACCATTCCGAAGATACTGAACATGATAGTGACATGTCTGTAGCTGAACAACCTACCACGAACAATGCAGATCAGGTTGAGAATTCTCACGATACTAGTGTAACACCAAGTACATCAGATTCTCCTGATCAGGCTACACAGAACTCTGAAAATGGAACACGTACTGGTCCACAAAACGCAGAGACACGATCAGCAGCAGCAGTTATAGAAGACCTCGAAGTCGAAATTCGAAGTGTTCCTACAACACAAACTGAATCACGCGACCTTGCAGCCGATCTCCTCAAACTCATTCGCCAAAACTTGGAGAGGGCAACCCCGCCTGCTGCTGAACAAGTTCTCACTATGGCACGCGAAAATCTAACTGGTGATTATCTCGACCCAGACTTTTGGCGTGGTATGGGAATGGTGTTGCAATATCAACTTGAGGAGACGCGGGGACTTATCGAACGGCATTTGAGCGGCGATTATACAACCGATCCTTTCGGAATGGATATGGAGATAATTGAAGCCGTACGCCCTTTTATGGCTTTTCTCTACAATTCATGGTGGCGTGTTTCTACCGAAGGACTTGATTACGTTCCCGAGAGTAGTCGTGCTTTAATGGTCTCCAACCATTCTGGCACATTGCCCTGGGATGGGGCAATGATTGCAACTGCTATTATGGAAGAGCACCGACAACCACGTGTCGTACGTAGTCTCCATTTGAGTTGGTTCTCAACGTTGCCAATTGTTGCACCAACCCTTGCAACTCTCGGTCAAGTACAAGGTCTACCAGAGAATGCTATCAGGTTGCTCAATGAAGATGAGCTTGTATGTGTTTTTCCAGAGGGCCTGAAGGGGGTTGGCAAATTATTCAAAGATCGTTATCAACTAGCACGCTTTGGACGAGGTGGCTTTATACAAATGGCATTGCGTACAGGCTCACCAATCATTCCAGTAGCTGTTATTGGTGCAGAGGAAATCTATCCAATGTTGGCCAATGCGAAACCAATCGCCCGACTGATTGGCTTTCCGTACTTTCCAATTACGCCCTTTTTTCCATGGCTGGGTCTGCTAGGCACGATCCCTCTACCATCAAAATGGACAATTGTGTTTCATGAACCTATTGAGACAGAGATATATGGCACAAAAGCAGCGGACAATCCTTTGCTGGTTGCCGAACTTTCTGAGCGGGTGCGTACAATTATTCAAGCAACATTGAAGGAGAAGACAGCGGATCGCAAATCTATCTTCTTTGGATAAAAGAATGATTGTAGATGTTATTGAGAGCGTTCATTTTGATGCAATGCAATCTCATCTAAGAGTGCCCGTTCGAGGTATTCAAGCTTGTTGGTGATATTATTTTGCCAGGTCTGGTTGGTTCGCAACCGCTCCTGGCTTTGTGTCTGTAATTCACGCTCAATAGCAGATAACTTATCAAGCATACTGTGCTGCCACGTTTCGTCAACAGATGTGGTATTACCAAGCTGATTGATCAGCCCATTTCGTATCTCATGTAAAGATGTAAGATGTGATTGTGCGTGATGTAGATCAATATTTACTACTTTGTGATATTCCTGCAACTCATTAGTTAACTGTTGTAATCTGTCAAGCATACGCTGTTGCTGTGATTCTTGGAATAACTCCTGTTTGCGAATCCGATATAAAGCTTCCTCTTGTACCCGACGTGCACCACCAACTCGATCCGCTAAAACCCCTAACATCAGTATCAACACGCCAACCAACAGCATAAATCCACCACCAATAAGCGACTGCTCATTACTTCCTGTCACAATACCTAGGTTGCGCCCGATATAAATGTAAGTTGCCCGAACAAGCAACAAGAAACCAATAATAATAAATGGCATTGCCAGGTAGGAAAAGGCCTTCAGTGGTTCATAGGTAGCATATGTTTTTGCAATAATTGAGGCTTGTTTTTTGACAAAATTCCAGTTTCCCTGGTGTAAGCGTGATGCCCGTCTCGCAGGATTTGTGATAACCGGAACCGTTTGTAACGTCAGTCTTTTTTTGCCAGCCTGTATGACACTTTCAACTGTATACGAGAAATCGCTGGTTACAAACATACGAAGTGCCGCCTCTCGTGAAAGAGCACGAAAGCCACTCACTGTATCAGGGATATTCGTTCCCGAAGCCCATCGTACGACGCTACTGCCAATATATTGTAATAGTTTCTTAAAAGGAGAAAAATGCTCAATCTCGCTGACCTGGCGATCACCAATCACGATGTCCGCTTTTCGGTTCACTATCGGCTCAATCAATTGAGGTATCGTGCTACCTGGGTATTGATGATCGCCATCTGTATTGACGATAATATCAGCACCAAGTCGTAATGCTGCATCAATTCCAGTTTGATATGCCATTGCTAGGCCTTTACGGCTTGTATGATGAACAATATGATTGGCACCACTCAGCCGTGCACGTTCAATGGTGTCATCTGTACAGCCATCATCAATAATGAGCACTTCAACACAACTTATACCAGGAATATGTCGTGGAACATGCGTGATA
This sequence comes from Chloroflexota bacterium, assembly GCA_039178835.1. Taxonomy (GTDB): domain Bacteria; phylum Chloroflexota; class Chloroflexia; order Chloroflexales; family Roseiflexaceae; genus AL-N1. The sequence continues at coordinate 11,835 of JBCDFA010000008.1, read as the reverse complement.
ACCTCTTCAATCGTATCGCCCTCATTGTACACAGGTATCTGAACGATCAATTTCATCGCACTACTCACATTATCTATCCGTCATCATGGCCAGCAATTGCAATCAAGAGAGTTGGTATATCGGTCAGCCATTGTACTCTGGCATACAGCTTTTGTAAAGCATGTAATTCCTCTTGGAACTATTGTTAGAGGATATTAGGAACATTTTTATGAATACAGCTAGCAATACCAATAGTTCTAAAGCACAAATAAATACAAGAAGTACCTATTTTTGTAGTATTATTGGAGGACTAGACGTGGTTTATATAATAAAACTATCAAGCTTACTGCATCAGGGACATCATAGGCTATGTCAGATCAAGATATGTTGCAATTCATGCCCCTTGATCTCGATATCTTTTCTGAGGGTGAACGCTTCAGGACAGGAACGCGTCTTGGGGCTGCTTTCAGTGAAGGTATACGAGCATATTCGCGGGCAGCATACAGCGATGCTATTGAACACTTTCGAGCAGCATTGATTGCTGCTTATGTTGAGGGAGAAGAGCAAGATCGGATCTATGCTCGTGAGCGAGCTATGATTTATCTTTACATCGGTAATGCTCTTGCGCTACAGGACAAATGGGATGCATCTCTCCATGAATATATGGAGGCAATTCATATATACCCGCATTTGATAGAGGCACACTACAATGTAGGGGTAGCATTGGCAGCACAAAGAAAAATCCATCGCGCCATTGCAGCTTTTCAGGAAACCTTGCAACATAATGCAAACTTTTATGAGGCTCAGTTTTCAGTTGGCCGTTGTTATCAAAACCTTGGGAAGACACGACGTGCATACATTCACTATCAACATGCATCACGCATTCGTCCTGATGCAGCCGAACCGCTGTATTACATGGGAGATATACATCAAAGCCAAGGTGGGCATGGGTTAGCCCAAAAGTATTTTACCCAGGCCATCCAAACTGAGCCAACGTTCGTCTTGCCAAGAGAACAACAAAATACCATTGTATCTGTACCAAAAGGCAAGCAAATCCAATGGTATTATCATCTCTGTGATGACTTAAAGGCCCACAATTATCAAGAAGAAGCTGAACACCTATATCGTAGCTTATTACAATTGCATCCTCATGAACACACAGCACGCTATTTGCTTGGCAATCTTCTTGCAAGAAAACACCACTTTTATCTTGCGTATGCAGAATATGCCTGTATACCTCCCCAAAACACACATTACCTTGATACACGAATCCGTATGAGTACTATTCTTAAATTACAGAAGAAAAGACGAGAAGCTTATAAGCTGTTATTTGACTGTGCTGTGTTATTTCCTAAAAATGGCCACATCTTCTTACATATGGGTAAATTATTATATGAGATGGATAAAATACCTGTTGCAATACGAGCGTTTGAACGAAGTGTTCAATTGCTACCAGACAATGTACAGGCATACTATCTCTTAGGCTATCTCTATACAGCACATGGATTTCATCTTCGCGCAATCACGGTTTGGGAGAAAGCAGTAGACTTAGCGCCTGACATGCATTCGCTACGCTATGATTTAGGCATTCTTTATTTCCAAAACAATCAACATAGTTTAGCCGCTGAAGCATTTGACCATGTTCTACAGTACTGGCAAGATGATACATCAACGACCTTTATGCTAGGCTTGTGCTACAAAGAATTACAGGAAACTGCACGTGCAATTCCGTTGTTTGAAAACATCTTGCTGCATAATCCAAGGCATACTCTCGCACTTTATTATTTGGGTGCCATGTATATGAAAATGGGAAATGTTTCGCTTGGTAAAGCGTATCTTCGACGCTACGATTATCTAAATGACAAATCACATCTTGGGTCAACTAATGGCAGTAGTTTGAATAGTAACGAAGAATTAGCTACTAATGTAAAGTATATGGCAGTGTAATGCATATCAAAAACCTCTTTATCAGACACTATTTTGATACGCGCATATATTTGATTAAACGTTATTTAGCTACAAATTTGATGCACTAGCGATATGCCTACATCCATTAGACGCCTATTGTAAAGGCGAATCATTTATGACAATTGGCTCATATTCATCAGAATTCTTGAATATGTCTTATTGTATGGTAATATGTAATTATTCATCACAGAATATATCAAAGCGATGGCAATATGACGGGAATAAAAGCTGAATTCATAAACAAAGTTGGTCTTGTTGGTACGGGTATGGTTGGTACCTCGTTCGCATATGCGCTGATGCAGCGTGGGGTTGCAACGGATCTTGTTTTGGTTGATGTGGATGCTGCTCGAGCAGAGGGTGAGGCAATGGACCTCAATCATGGTTTATCATTTGTGCGCCCAATGCAAATCACCTCAGGCACGTATGCAGATCTAGCAGGATCATCTGTAGTTGTGATTGCGGCAGGGGTGAATCAAAAGCCAGGTGAAACACGGCTTAATCTTCTACAACGCAACGCTGATATCATGCGTTCGATTGTTCCTCAGATTGTACACCACGCCCCCAATGCAGTTGTGGTAATGGCTACAAATCCTGTCGACATACTAACTTATATAGCTGCTACATGTGTGAATGTACGACCAGGACAAATCATTGGCTCCGGTACCATTCTCGATACCGCTCGCTTTCGCTATTTGTTAGGTGATTATTATGGTGTTGATTCTCGCAGTGTCCATGCTTATATTGTGGGAGAACATGGTGATAGTGAGCTTGCTCTGTGGAGTCTCGCCAACGTTGCCGGTGTAAGATTGCATGAATTTGTTGGGCCTGGTGGTCGAGGATATGATCAAGAAAAGATGGCTGACATCCTTGAGCAGACGCGAAACGCAGCGTATGAAATTATCAAACGGAAAAGAGCCACATACTATGCTATTGGCCTTGGTCTGCTAACCATAGTGGAAGCTATTTTGCGAGATCAGCATACAGTTCTTACGGTTAGTAGCGTGATGCAAGGACAGTACAGTGTCAAGGATATTGCCCTAAGTTTACCGACCATTGTTGGGAAAGATGGCGCTGAGGAAGTTCTTAGTTTGACGATCAGTCCTGATGAGGTAGCTGCATTCCAGCAATCAGCAACTATTTTGCAGGATCAGCTTGCACAACTTGATCGCGTGTAACAGATTCGATTGTATATGTGATTATTTGGTGTATGGAGGTTCATAATGTCTTCCTCGAATAACACTTTGAATTTGAATGGCCAAACAGCAAATGTCCTTATCGTTGAAGACGATGCTGCAACACGCCGTCTGTATAAGTTTCTCCTCCTCAATGGCGGTTTTTCTATATTAGAGGCCGAAGATGGTGTTGTAGCGCTAGAACAACTTGCTCAACACCATTGTGATGTAGTCATTACAGATATGAATATGCCTCGTATGGACGGTTTGGAGTTAATTCAGGCAATTCGGCGGGATTATGAACACATCCATGTTATTATGATAACAGCCTTTGGTACTCCAGACACTGAAAAGCAAGCTCTACGTTTAGGTGCTAATGATTACTTAGCAAAACCTTTTGAGTTTGAAGATCTTGAACGTCGCGTTCAAGCATATTTTCAGCAGCGCGCTAACACAAACATCAGTAGTTAACTTCCAATAATTGAGGTATAATACTCAGCAATGATCGAGTGTAGCTGTTTACTATACTTCAAGAATAACATTTCTCCTCATCCTGATAACAGTTTTGCTGTTTTAAATGGTACGCATATTTATATGATATTCCCTTCTGCAATTTTTTGTTAGACACGCTATGTATCTTATTAATAAGGTATGTTTGCTATGAATATAAAACATAGCGATAACATCATAAAGACAACCCCAGCACATATTTTAGTAGTAGAAGACGATACGGCTGTTCGTGATTTTTGTATTCGTACTTTGCGCATCAATGGGTATCAAGTGTCGAGTGCAGAAAACGGTCGTGTTGCTATCGAAAAACTCCATAAAGCACAATTTGATCTCGTTCTTACAGATCTTCAAATGCCAGAGATGGGTGGTATTAGTCTTATACAAGAACTACGACAACGTGACACAGATACAGACGTTATTTTCTTTACTGCCTATGGTACTGTTGATACTGCTCGTGAGGCATTGAGACTGGGGGCATTTGACTATCTTAGTAAACCCTTAAGTCTTGATGAATTGGAACATTCCGTTCGCCGAGCTGTAGAGTGGCGACAGATCCGACAAGAGAAACAAAGGCTTTCTGAAATTGTTGCGCTCTTTGAGATTAGTCAAACCTTTACAAGTACACTTGATACATTAACCGCTGTTCGTGAAATAGGACAACTTCTTCAGCGCCGCTTTGCGCCTCAAATGCTCTCGATTTCCCTTTTGCATCAAGAAGACAATCAAATGGAAGTACTTGCTAGCTATGGCGTTGCTATGAGTCCTCCATTTGGGCATCGCATTGCAATTGATAGGTGTACCAATGAGCATATTGAGCAAGCTCATCTTGCATTATTTGGCATGGAAAACAATACAGCGGCCCTAAGTCATCTTATAGCCATTGTGTTGCGGACCAATGATCGTCCAGTTGGCATGATCCACTTGACCCGTGATAGAGATCAACCAGGTTTTACTGAAGATGAACGTAAAATGTTGGCCATTTGTGCATCGCAAATAGCGGCATCTCTCGATAACAGTCGACTTTATCAGCAGCTAAAGGATCAACATCTACAAACAGTTCGCGCCTTGTCAGCGGCAATCGATGCACGAGATCCCTACACCCGTGGTCATTCGGAACAAGTTATGCGTTATGCTGTGCGTATGGCTGAAATCAGGAATCTTGCCCCTGAACGAATAGAAAATCTACGTTACGGTGCACTCCTTCATGATATTGGTAAAATAGGAATACGAGATGATATCCTACTCAAGCCAGGCTTTCTTACTGAAGACGAACGACTTATGATGGAGCAACATCCACGGATTGGGGCTGATATACTTCGAGGCATCAAAGCTTTACACAATATCACCAACATGATTGAGTATCATCACGAACGTATCGACGGAAAGGGATATCCTTCAGGTGTCGATGGTTCACAATTGTGTGAAGAAATTCGGATTCTTGCCATTGCGGACTCGTACGACGCAATGACATCTGATCGTGCTTATCGGAAGGGTATGCCTTTAGAAAAGGCTTTTCATATTCTTCTGGCTGGACGTGGTACGCACTGGGATAGTGATATGGTAGATCAATTTATTGAATTGATTAAAGCAGAAGGACCAGAACTTACTCTTGCCGGGAAACGGATTGGGCAGACAAGTTTCCATCAACCAAGCAATGCTTCGAACCTGATGGCTTTGGAACCACGTGATTAGTGTCATGACTTTTTCTATTGCTCGTCAATACCTCGACACCTTCTAAGAGAACAATAATCCTACATATTGAGCATTTATGTTCACGCCATCTATATGTTTATCTTCTCAAAACTGAGTGGGTTGCGTAGCCACATCCATTTTTATGGTATTTTAGTATACAGCCAAACTACTGACATCTCTAAGAAAGAAGGTTGGCTCTATGTTAGAGCAGATGTTTCGGGCCAGTCAATCTGTATTACTTAATCCGTCTGTGGCAGCTTTTGAGGAGTATGAACAGGATAATCTTGGGTGGGCTACTATCTATGTGCTGACAGGTTCTGTTATTACGTCTCTTTTAGGACTTGTAGGCTCACTGTTACAACGACCTTCTCTTGAACAACAATTAGCTAACTTTGAAGATCAGTTAGGGACAATCCCTGTATGGTTGGCAGCACTTGTCCTTCCAGATAACCCCCTTACATCTGTGTTTTCCAATCTTATATCTACTTTGATTGTATTTTTCATCTTTCTTGTGATTATTTACACACTTGGTTTACTTGTTGGAGGTAATGGCACATTTGGTGAACTCGCATATGATGTTTCGCTATTTTGGGTACCTATATCTGTTCTTTCAGCTTTATTAAGTTCAGCAGCAATTGGACCATTAGTATGCATATTCGGGCCATTATCCTTTATATTATGGTTATACAATATACATCTAACTTTCCTTAGTATTCAATCTGGAATGAATCTATCAATAACCAAGGCACTCACTGTAGTGCTTATACCCACAGCTTTTCTCTTGGTAGGATTATGTGGTTTAGTCGCTCTATTTATCACAGAAGTTGGGTCAAACTAGATTAGCTGTTACAATTACATAGCTACAGAACGCTCATTTTGAGGTTTGAGTGATTGGCATTGAGAACAGATATGCGTTCCTCGTTGTCCTACCGTAATTCGTTCAATGCTATGGCCACATCGTGGACAGGGATGGGTGATACGTGCATAAACGTGAAAATGTTCCTGGTTTGTTCCCTGTTCTCCATAGCTATTGCGATAGTTTCGCAGCGTGCTTCCACCATTATTCAAACCTGTTTGTAACGCTTTACGGATACTCTTATGTAGACAATCTACTTCATCATCACTAAGATCACTACTTATACGTAGTGGATGTATCTGGGCATGCCAGAGTGCTTCATCTGCATAAATATTACCGATACCGGCAATAACGGTCTGATCAAGTAGCAATGGTTTAACACGTGTCTGACGATTACGAAGTAAAGAACGTAGTTCATCTGATGAAAATTCCTCAGACAATGGCTCAATACCATGTGCTTGATCAAGTTCTCTTAAACCTACTGGATCAAGCAGTCGAGTTCGTCCAAATTTACGTGTGTCATGGAAGAAAAACTGTCGCCCATCAGTAAACTGAATAACAAGATGGACGTATTTATCAGGTGTTGCTGTCGTATCTTGAATAGTAATGTAACCTGACATTCTTAGATGAAATGCTAATGTCCATCCTGCATCCAGAGTTACAAGTAACCATTTTGCACGTCGTCCAGCACTCTGAATTTTGCGGCCTTGCAATAGTTCACAAAACTGATCCACGGAAGGAGTTTCAACCATTCGTTCCCAATCAAGATGAGTGACAGCAACGATAGATGAACCAACAATTTGCTCTTGTAAACTACGAGCTACATGTTCGACTTCTGGAAGTTCTGGCATATTAATAGTGACAGTTCCATATGTGAATACTGTATGTATTATATATGATATCAAGGTTTCGTGCCGATATTCTTGCACGGTATATCAATTTACAATAAACGAAGAGAAGCGCTATGATGCTTCTCTTATAGTACGTAGGGTTGTATTTGTAAGTAATTTTAAGGGCTACGAAATTGTGGTTTAACTTCTATACTTTGTGCAATTGCTTCTACCTCAGCTACTCCCAAATTCCCCCATTCTGAGCTTGCTGAACGGTCTACGATGATGGAAATGGCTGGAACTTCATTACCTTCTTCTCCTGGAAATGTCCCAACAACACCAACACGTGCTAATGATGGTTCATCAACAAATAGCGTGTTGATGACGTCTACTATCTCTTGTTTGGCGACTCGAACAAATTCCTCATGTGTAGACTTCTGAGCAAGTGGTAGCACAATGACCAAAGAAGTGTCGCTATCAGCATCAACAGTAATTGATCTCCATTCACCCTCAGGTAGTTCACCTTCTGTACGTCGTCGTGAAGTGAGCGTTTCTTTGGCAAGATCTACATAGTGGCCTTTTGAAGCATGGGTGATTTTGGGTGTCGCAACAGGGACGTCCACTGTCTCTTCTTGTGTATCCGTATTTGTATCAACTGCCATAGAGGTTTGGGGTCGATAGGGTGAAGATAGTGAAGCAATTGTGTATAGTCCCAATATGAGGAGAACTAAAACAAGACAGATCCTAACTAGAACAGGCAAACGTCCCAGCAGGGAAGAAAGTGAGTGCATGGCTGGTTCCTTGTTTGTGATACGTATCCTGTAAATTAGTCTACACTATATACATTTATCAATAAGCCACCATTACCTACTGTATTAATATGTTGTATGTACTGGTGCTAAGAAAGTACTAAAGAACTATCCTATCACCTGTCTTAGTTATAGTACATTGCAAATATGAATAAATAATTTTTTCAACAAAATATACACAACAGAAAGGATATTACATTAGACATCAATCCAAGCCTATGTAGAGTATCTAGTCACTGCAATCAATGTACACCCGTCTTAATCGTATTTGTCTAAATCATTATCGTCTTTATGCTTTTCCCCATGTGCTCTTGGTACTACTATATCAACCGTCAGGACAAAGACTGTCCTACCTCAACACATTACCTCTGTGCTTGAGCAACCTAGCCTGTATAGCTGCTCTACAGCTACACATCGTCATACTATCAAAAGTAAAGAGGTCGAAGTATGCAAATAGTTTCGCAGATAGCCAGACTATGTTCCTGGTTATTGATGTTTTCATTACTCGTTGGCAACAGTTTGCCCGCAAATGCACGGGTACATTTATCAAACGAAACACCTAATTCACACTCTCTCGAAACAGAATCGTCAAGTAATATAACCACGAAGAAAGCCACCACCACTGTAACAGAAGTATGTCCCGCAGGACCAATCGACTTTGAGTTTGACACTGAAGGCAACTCATTGAGCTCAGGAACGTGGATCGATGAACAGTGGAGTGATTGGGGAATCCATATTCATGGCAAAGGGCGTAATGGCCGTCCAAATCAGGTTATTACCTTTGATACCAGCGAACCGACCGGTGGTGATTGGGATTTAGGAACACCCAATGAAACTTTTGGCGGGCCTGGAGTAGGAACAGACGGAGAAGTAGGAAAACCGGGAGCGAATGAGGAACCCCAGGGGAATGTGCTAATTTTAGCTGACAACCTCAGTGGTGGTAACCCCGTCAGAGATCCAAATGATTCCGCAAAAGGCGGCGACATTCATTTCGAATTTGATTACCCGTATAACGTGGCATCTGTGATGATGCTAGATATGGATGGTCAAGAAACAGACAACTATGTTAAAGTATTTGATCCAGATGGTGGGTTAATCAAGCGAGTTAACTTTCAACCACTAGGTGACAATAGCTATCAAAATGCCCGGATTGATGAGACGAATGTTGGAGAGTTGCACTTCTTCCTAAGAGGTAGTGGAGCCATTTCTACTATTGTTTTCTGTGAAGAAGATACTTCAACACCTACTCCTGTACCATCAACGCCTGAACCATACGAAGAGCCAGAATTTCCTGCTTGCCCTGCTAACACCGAGCAGCTAGGTACTCTCGCTGATATGTTGCGAAGGGATAGGTCACCTAAGACGCATAACTACCAGTTTAATGTTCCTTTTGATTCACAAATCACTGTGCTTGGCCATGTTAAGGAAGGACACCCTGAAAGAGGCTGTCCTGGTGGAAGAAATTGTGGTCAAGGGCAGATGTACGAGGAATTTAACGTAGCTGTTAATGATGAGGTGATTGGTGAGTATCTAGATAAAGGTAATGTTGATGATTGGTTTTCTGTAGGACCCTGGGTCACACAAGCCATCGTACCTTCTGGGAAGGTAGATATAGTTACTGCACATCTCCTAGAGGGCAGTGGCGCACAGTCAGTAGATTATAAACTGACGGTCTGTGCAGAACCAATTGACACTCCTACACCAACTCAAGCACCAACCGCTTCACCCACTCCAATTCCACCCGAGTCAGTGCATCCAATCACTGAATGTATCGTTAATAATGGAAATGGGAGTTATACCGCATTTTTTGGATACAAAAACGAAAACAATGCAGCGGTTGATATTCCTGTAGGAGCAGATAATTCATTTTCCCCCAGTCCTCAGAATCGTGGACAACCAACAACTTTCCAACCAGGACGCACATCGTATTGGCCTGAAGCCGCATTTAGTGTTGATTTTGATGGAAGTCCACTGGTGTGGTCATTGAATGGACGAACAGCAACTGCATCTAGCAATGGAACTCCATGCTCCTATCACGTCTTTTTTGAAAAAACTTGGTACGACGATGAGGGTAAACTTTTAGACGCCCCACCTGTAGATCTACCATCTGACTATTCAATCACTGCAAGAAGTGAACTAGGCACAGCAACATGTTCTTATCCAAATGGCTCTTCAGAGCTAGCATGTGAATATTCAAACCAACGGCCACCAGCCCTTGATAATAAAGGACTTTGGGTGCCTATTGGAGAGGAATACATAGTCAATGAAACCGGACTACCCACAGGATGGGAAGCCAAATCTGGAGTTGGCATTTTTACTGCTGGTGATGGTTACTGTGAAAATGGTCGTGACGGATTTATCAAAAATTGCACTCATACAGTAAAAAATCAGGCTGTGGTTCAACCAACCAATACACCTGAACCACCGACAGCAACAAACACACCAACAACGGTTCCTACAACCACAACAAATACGCCTGAACCATCAGTGTGTGTTGCATCACTAGGACCAGCCGCTGATTTCAACGTATTTATGTTAGGAGATGTTACACAGAGTAGCTCTGATACTGAAGGGCGAATGGCCGCCGCTGGTGATGTTTCTCTAGGTGGATACAGTGTAGCTGATAAACTCGATCCAAGCATATGGACTGACCAAGATGTTCTTGTGGTTGGTGGCAACCTAACCTACACCAGCGGACGAGTATATTACGGGAATGCCATATATGGTGGGAACGCAGATGTCAGCGGAAGTACCACTATCGATGGAACACTAAGTCAGGGAACTCCTATCGATTTCGCTGCGGCGGAAAATGACCTGCTTGATCGCTCTGCAACACTTAGCCAAATATCTGCAAACGGAACAACTCAAGTACAATACTGGGGTGGTCCAACAGCCCAGGTAACTCTGACAGGAACAGATCCAGACTTGAATGTCTTTACTGTCTCTGGAACAGATCTTTCCAATACGAATACGTTGCGTATTAATGCTCCAGCAGGTTCGACTGTAGTAATAAATATCGATGGTACAGTCAACCAAATGAAGAATTTTGGTATCTTTTTAGAGGGTATCAATCGTCGCAACGTGTTATATAATTTTTATGAGACAACAGATCTTACATTACAAGGTATTGGTATTGAGGGAAGCGTGCTTGCTCCACAGGCCGACATCAATTTCCCTCATGGTGTTATCTACGGTACTCTAATTGGTGCTTCTCTAGAGGGAATTGGTCAATCGAACCATGAGCCATTTGAAGGATGCGGTGATATTCCACCCACACCAACGAATACTCCATTGCCAACTGAGGAGCCAACTTTAGCATCAACCGAGGTGCCGACGAGCACCCCCGTACCACCGACAAACACACCGACGAATACCCCTATACCACCCACGAACACGCCTACAGAGGTGCCAACTGCAACAAATACCCCTTCACCAATTTGTATCCCTGATGCTGCAAGAGACTTGACAGGATCAATCAGGGTCGATTATGAACAAGGAATAGCAATTGGCACTGTCATCAATAGTTCACAAGAATGTGAATATGAAGTAGGCATGGCCTCATATCAGAAGTTTGATGAAATTCTGTCCAATCAAGTGCTGTACGACTCCATGCCTGAATCTCCGCCCATCTTTAACGACGGGATAATTGCAGGTCCAGGAGAGACGCTTCTCCAGGTGGAATTGCCACTTTGTGCAACACAAATTGACTTGTTCTTCAAGTCTTCAGATGAGCAAGTGCCACTAGTATTACCAGCCTTCCATACCAACCAGTATGGTCCTAATGGTAATAAGTATGGTCCTCGTTTACTTGCAGCAAAACACATTGGAGGAACTACTTACTGAGATCAACCGCCAGGCGTATGTACCCTCGGTGCAATGACTGTAACTGGAGTTAACTCAGGAGACCAAGTAAGTGGAATACTCCACATTGGAGCAACATTTGCTGGTGACAGCGAACCTAGCAAAGTCGAATTTAAGCTAAGTGGACCGCAATCAATCACCCATGTCGAGCGCGCAGC
>JBCDFA010000007.1:0-59466 GCA_039178835.1 Chloroflexota bacterium | reverse complement strand
TTGCCAGTTGCGAAGGTACCACCACCCCGCGACGAGCAGCATCACTGCTGCGCTGAGAATGGCCCATTGGAGTCCACGTGTTCGCACCCAGACACTCAACAGCACCACCGGCACGAGCAGTAGGGCGCTCTGCTTGGTCAGCATGGCCAGCCCTAGCACGACCCCAATCAGCGCTGTGTATGCAATGATGTGATTACGACTATTCGGCCACGCCTCCCGCACAATCAGCCACAACAACACCGCGCTCAACGTGATCAACAAGCCGTCGTTCGTGACCAGTGCCGAGGTAAAGATGAACTGTGGATTGAAGGCCACCAGCATTGCCGCCAACAATGCGACGACGGAAAAGCGACTACGAATGCTGTCCACATCTGCGCGTGACTGACCTCGCAACGCCGCCAACCGAAGTTCGAGCGCACGGGCCGCCAGGTAGGTACACAGGACGGTTATGGCTCCCAGCGCCACCGACACCAACCGCACCATGTGCCACGCCAAAACCTCGCCCTGCCATGGCCAGTACTCGCGACTCCCGTGCGCCACTGCGTTGAGTTCATCACCACCAGCCCATGTAAAGCGCACATTCCCCGGAAAATCGAATGTGCGTTCCTCCTGCGGCAGCCATAGCACAAACGGTGTAGCGATCAAATAAGCCAGCGGTGGCTGATGCCCTTCTCCTTTTACATCACTTGTTTCTGCATCAGCACTCTGGACGGGTAGACGCCCCTCGCGTGCCAGAAAAAACACATAGGCGGCATGCCCAGGCTCATCTGGTCCCTCACCAAGCGGAATGATCGCGCTATACACTGTCGCCAGACTGAGAAAAGCAATAATGATGCTGCAAATTGGCAGATAGCGAACGAGTCGTCTCACGGGCGATTATCCAAATTGTTCAAGCAACCGTTCGTCGCCACTCAAGAACCACCGCAGATCGTCGATGCCATACATCAGCATGGCAATGCGCTCAGGGCCGAAACCCCCGGCAAAGCCACTGAACTCGTTTGGATCGTAGCCACCATTACGCAGCACATTCGGGTGCACCATGCCACAGCCACCGATCTCCAGCCAGTTGGTATATTTGCAGACCCGACAACCATCGTTTTTACACAGGAAGCAGCTCACGTCCATCTCTGCACTTGGCTCGGTGAAGGGGAAGTAGCTTGCGCGCACACGTACCTTAGTGCCGGGGCCAAACAAATGGACGGCGAGATTGGCCAGTGTGCCTTTGAGATCGGCCATGGTGATATTGCGACCGACCGCCAGGAACTCGAACTGTGAGAACTGCATCTCTGAGCGTGCGGTGACCTGCTCATTACGATAGCACTTGCCGGGCAACAGGACCCGCACCGGATGCGGAGCATGTTGGCGCATGGCGTGGATTTGCCCACCCGATGTGTGGGTGCGTAACAACAGTTTCTCTGAGGAGTCAACGGGTGACTCAACATAGAAGGTGTCCTGCATATCACGCGCAGGATGATCAGGGAGAAAGTTCAGCAATCCAAAGTTGTAATCATCCGTTTCGACCTCAGGACTCTCCCAGACCTGAAAGCCCATGGTACTGAATGCATCTTCAACCTTGCGTAGAACCTCGGTGATTGGATGGAGGCGCCCCACATTTGGCTGACGACCCGGCAATGACACATCGATCTGGTCAGACTCAAGCTCATCCATCAACGATGCATGTTTGGCCCGTGTCTCGGCCTGTTCAAACTGTTCTTCGAGTGCCTTGCGGACGGTGTTGAAGCGCTGTCCGGCTTCTGGTCGCTCTTCTGCTGGAAGTTTGCCCAGCCCACGACTAAGCAGCGTAAGCTCTCCTTTTTTGCCCAGGAAAGCGCTTTTCCACTCAGCCAGACTTGCCTGATCCTGTGCTGCCTCGAGTGCTGTCGTTGCTCGTTCTTGTAGTTCTTGTAGTTCTTCAGTGACTGACATAAACTCCCTCTGCGTAAACAATAAAAAACCACGCACTCGTCAGGGACGATGCGTGGCTCGTGGTACCACCCTGTTTTAGCGCAACTGTATGCTGTACAATTGCACCCTCTCAGCCTTGATATCGGAAGGCGACCGGAAACAACTACTGAGCATGTCGTTTTGCCGTTCACTGCTCGGCTCAGAAGGGAACTTCGGTGGGCTTCCCCGACAGTGGCTTGCAGCCAGCGACCACTGTTCTCTGAACGCTTTGACCCACGTACTCGCTTCGTCACAGCCTGTATTGTTTATGCAATGTGCCGTTTCTATGGTCACAAAATATGTTTATCATAGCGACAATGTGCTTGTCTGTACACGAGTACAATACCATAGGTACCGCACATCGTGCAACCGACGTTTGTTGTATGTGATTACTCCGACAGTCGTAGTTCAACTTCTACCAAGGGAGCGTTGGCGCAACGCCTCAAAGAGCACAATGCTTCCGGCTACCGCAGCGTTGAGTGATTCGGCACTCCCACGCATCGGGATGCTGATCAGTTTGGTGGCATAGGCCCTCGCATCCTCGCCAAGGCCCTGCGCTTCGTTCCCGATGATCAACGCGCTGGGTTGGCGCCAGTCAGCCGCGTAGTAGGGCATGGTGGCGTCGGCATCAGCCGCATAGATATGGTCAACCATCATCAGCCGATCTGCCAATGTGTCCCACGTCACATCCTGTTCAAGAGCAAGGTGAAAGTGAGCCCCCATCGCGGCACGCACTACTTTGGGACTGTACATATCGACGGTGCCACGCACGCACAGCACTTCCGCAACACCAACTGCCTCGGCACTCCGTAGCAGCGTGCCAACGTTTCCGGGGTCCTGGACTCGATCAAGGATGAGGACAATCCCCGGCTTCTCTGGCGCAACTTCCGGCCAGTGGGCTAATGCGACAATGCCTTGTGGATGCACTGTCTCTGTGGCCGCTGTGATCACTTGTGGTGTGGCCGTCAGAGCTGAACTGATGGACGACAAGCGTGTGAGGAGGTGTTCTCCTGCTTCAGTGGATTGTAGCTGCTCAGGGGCATACAGAATGAGTGAAAACGTCGCACCGCTATCGAGTGCATCGGCAACCAGACGTGCACCTTCAAGCACAAACAAACGCTCGCGGCGACGTTCTTTACGATCAGTAGCCAGCGAGCGTATCTTCTTGACGTGTGCATTAGCAGTGCTGGAAATAACGGTTGATTGACCCATTATGAGCAGTGCTATCAGGCGGCTTGTTGCACCTGGTTCACAACACCACGGAACCCATCAGGATCGCGGACGGCCATATCGGCCAGGATCTTGCGGTCGATGTCGATACCAGCACGCTTCATTCCACTGATGAGGCGGCTGTACGACAAACCATGCTCACGGGCAGCAGCATTGATGCGTACGATCCAGAGACGGCGGAAATCGCGCTTGCGGTTCTTGCGGTCGCGGTAGGCGTATGAAAGAGCTTTCAGTACGGTTTGACGCGCCACTCGAATGCGACGACTACGACTTCCACGATATCCTTTTGCTTCTTTTAATAGTTTATTGTGGCGCTTTCGCGACATCACGCCACGCTTCACACGAGCCATAGTATCCTCTTAACAGTAGTTTTTATGAATAGTAGAAAAAGAAATTACGAGCTTATCGAGGGCTCCCGTATGGCAACCCAACCACAACGCTACGTTTGTTGCTTTTGTGGACTGGTTTGGATCGATCAAGTTGCTGCAAGAGGCGGGTGGCTTTGCGGCGGCGGAAGTGGCCACGGCGCCCCTGAGCGCGCATGATCTTTCCAGTTCCTGTGATCTTAAATCGTTTGGCAGACCCCTTATGGGTTTTCATCTTCGGCATGGAATTTAATCCTCTTTGTCTGTTGGTGTCTCGCTTGCTTTTGGTTCCGTCTCACTCGTCTTAGGTTGTGTCTCTTTCGTGTCGGCAGCAGGCACCTGCTGCTTCTGTTCGCTACCAGATGCTGGTTGCTTTGCCTCATCACTGGACGTTGGTTGTTTTGGTTCATTGCCAGATGCTGGTTGCTTCTGTTCGCTCCCAGATGCTTGTTGTTTTGGTTCGCTACCAGATGCCTGCTGTTTCTGACGTGATTGTGAGCGCTGTTGCGTTTTTGCTTTAGTGCTCGGAGCCAGCAACAAAGAAAGCTGACGTCCTTCCATCGTGGGACGCTGCTCAACCATAGCAATGTCACGAAGTGTCTCAGCCATTTGCTCTAGCATTTCGCGACCAATTTCTGGATGGAAGATTTCACGACCACGAAAACGTAAGTTAAACTTTACCTTATTTCCTTCCATCAAAAAGCGTCGCGCCTTTTTTGCTTTCACATCAAGATCATGAGTATCAGTTTTGGGTTCAAGGCGAATCTGCTTAAGTTCAACTTGCTTTTGATGTTTACGCGCTTCACGTTCTTTCTTGGTCTGTTCGTAGCGAAATTTTCCATAATCCATAACACGGCAAACCGGCGGATTCGCATTAGGGGCGACTTCCACCAGATCCAACCCACGGTCGTCGGACATTTGCAGTGCTTCGCGAATGGGAACAATACCCAGTTGTTGCCCATTCTCGTCAATCAGGCGCACTTCGCGGGCCCGAATACGATTATTAATGCGTTGCTGGTCTCTAATCGCAGCACTCCTTTTGTATCATTATATACAACACAAAGACCCACCATAAGGGCGGGATTAACGCGTAGTATAGCATCCTGCTGCCATTTCGTCAACTTAATAACAGCCGATCTCAAGGCGTAAAATGGTGGTGCTTGTTACCTACCATCAAGTCTTGCAAACATGATCGCTGTTCGGAATTGCCATGTCTTTCCAGATGACGATCTTGATGAAAAATGTTTCTTTATGTAGTCCAGATGATGGAAATGGCGATTCTACGACATGATGTCAAAATAAGAATTTTTTCAGGTTCCTGTCATTTTTGCATGGACATATCTACTTCACTGGTATAATGCCGCCCGCAAGTAAGAAATCATAATACACAAATATGGCTGAGGGATAGTGTATTAGGAAGGATGTGTGACTATGCAAAGCGCTAAATATTGTCAGCGCATACTACTGACTGTACTCTTACTAGTCTGTGTTGCAGCATCAAGTCTCCCGACCGCCAAGGCTCAAGAAGGCCCGATTCAGGAGATGCGTGCGTTCTGGGTCGATTCATCAAATCCAGGCTTTCTCAATCCCGCAGAGGTTGATGAATTGATTAACAATGTTGTGCGTGCTAATGCCAACACCGTTATTGTGCAAATGCGCCGACACGGCGATGCCTGGTACAACCAAAGTTTTGAGCCACGTTCAGCACTTCCACAACTTGCTCCACCAGAAGTATTTGATCCGTTGGCGTATCTCCTTGAGCGAGCACATGCACAGGGTGTAACCGTCCATGCTTGGCTCGTTGTGTCTGTTGCGTGTCGTACCACTGATCCGCTGTGGGGGCATCCTGACCATGTATGTACCTCACATGGTCCAGGTGTGAGCGACCCAGAGCGCTGGACAACCGCAACATACAATGGTCGACAAGTTGGTGATCTCGATTTTGGCCATCCATCAGCCATCCATTACATGGAAAATGTGGTCCAGAATCTGCTGCTCAATTATCCAACACTTGATGGCATTCACTACGACTTTATACGTTACAGTGGTATGTCTTACGGGTACAACCAGGTTAGTCTGGATCGTTTTCGTAATGCATATGGTTTGCCCCCCGATTATCGTCCTGTACCGAGCGATTTTGCTTGGAGTCAATGGCGCCGTGACCGCATGACCGAACTCGTTCGACGGTTGTACATTCGTGTCAAAGCGATTGATCCTACTGTTCAAGTGAGTGCTGCGACGATTACCTGGGGTGGTATTGGAAGCTACACACCAGATGATTGGCCCAACTCCGCTGCCTATGCACAGGTTTTTCAAGATTGGCGTGCGTGGTTAGAAGAGGGCATCATTGATTTTGCGGTTCCCATGCACTACTTTACCGAAGGAAGTGAACGGACGCGTAATTGGTACGATGGCTGGCTTGCCTGGGATCGTGCGCACACTGGCCAGCGTGCTATTGTACCGGGAACTGGGGCGTGGTTAAACACCCCCGAAGAAGGTATTGCCCAGATCCAGCGGGCCTTGGCTACTGACGCTGAAGGTCGTCGATTATCTGGCGCAGCGTTATACAGCTACAACCAGCCATTTGCGAACAGTAATTTTGAGTGGCGGCGTAATTATATGGATATGTTGCGCTCAACAGTTTTTGCCCAGCCAGCACAGGCGCCTGTGTGGCCCTGGATCGCTAATCCGACAAGGGGACATCTGCAGGGTATGGCAAGCATTGATGGACAAATTATTGGTGATGCTAAGATTTCGTTGCTTCGTGATGGCGTGTGGGTGCGTGATATAACTGCTTCAGTTGATGGCTGGTATGGAACTGTGGAGCTAGATCCCGGCAACTACAGCGTTGTCATTCACCATCCTTCTGATGGACGCACTGCACAGATCGATGGACTCTGGGTTGGTCCTGGTATTGTTACAAGTGGCCCATAATATGTGATGTTATAGGTGTTAGCTGAGATACGTAGATATGTTTGTAAAGCAGTGTAAACTCTATACATAAATGTATCAGTTCATATTCTGTTTGACAATTCTACTACTCTCAGCTATACTTTTAATACGTCGTCGGGGCGTGGCGCAGTCTGGTAGCGCACAGCGTTTGGGACGCTGGTGTCGTGGGTTCAAATCCCTCCGCCCCGACCAAAAGTAAAGACGTTTTTTGCCTTATGTGTAGTTAAATCACTCAGTTTCTATCGTTGTGATTTATACGGATTTAGGTCTTGGGTTGCATCCGAAATGCCGCGCTGTGCGTATATTTACATAGCGTGGCGATACCTCGTAGTATCCTCATCATTAGAAAACCATAAGAAGCATTGACATGGTATTAGGGTATGTGTATACTTTAGTATAGGTATTTTCACGTAGAGTTCTTGGCATATACCGAACCCTCCGGTTATTGCTATTTTTATGGAACTCAAATAATCATTATTAGTTGTAATTGTATACAAGCGAGGGCGCGGTTTTTCTCGGGGAAAACCGCGCTACGTTTCTATGGAGGGAAGGCGTATGAGTCAAATGATAAAGCAACGAAACATTTGGGATTTGGATCAGCGTCGAGACGAAGTTGAAGAGCCAACTGTTGAAGCTATACGGGACATTGAAGAATTTGCTAATGATGTTGTAGAAGAGGCGACCAATCAAGAACCATCTATGGACTCTGTCCAACATTACTTGCAGGAAATTGGTCGTGTGTCGCTGTTGAGCGCTGCAGAAGAAATAGAATTGGCTGAACGTATTGAGCGATCAAAAGCTGCAATAGGTAGATTAGAAGCGGCAGAAAGTGTAAGTCCGCAGCTTCGATTTGCATTATTGAGGGATATACAGGATGGTGATGATGCACGTCGCCATCTCATTCAGGCAAATTTACGTTTAGTAGTAAGTATTGCAAAGAAATATGTTGGGCGCGGATTGTCATTGTTAGATCTTATACAAGAAGGTAATATTGGTTTGATGCGGGCAGTTGAAAAATTCGATTATCATAAAGGCAATCGTTTTTCAACCTATGCAACCTGGTGGATACGTCAAGCGGTCACCCGTTCTATTGCTGAACAAGGACGTACGATTCGTTTGCCAGTTCATATGAGTGAGTCTGTCGGTCAGGTTAAGCGTGCTTCAGAACGTCTTTCACAGGTTCTAGAGCGCCAACCAACCGCTGAAGAAATTGCCGTGGCACTCGGTCAAACAATTGAACGTGTAGAACGTGTCCTGGAGGCATCACGCCGTCCGGTATCACTTGAAACACCAGTTGGTGAGGATGGTGAACACACGCTTGGTGACTTCTTGCAGGATGATGTGCAAACCACACCATCAGATTTTGCCTCGCGACAGTTGCTGCGCCGTGATTTGGCTGATGCACTCGATCATTTGAGTGAGCGTGAGCGCCGCATCATCGATCTTCGTTATGGTTTATTGGATGGTCAGCGGCGTACATTGGAGGAGGTTGGTCGAGTCCTAGGGATGACACGTGAGCGGGCTCGTCAGATCGAAGCAGAAGCTTTACGTCGCCTGCGTGCACCCGATGTCGGGCAACACTTGCGGGATTATCTGGAGTAAACTCAACAAGTTAAGAGAACAAGAGAATGCTATACACCGCGTATGACAGAACTAGTTACTATCATACGCGGTGTGTTTTGTTGGTAAACTGTAAAGTATGTTGGACACTTATGTTGGAGAAGTAACAATGGTAGAAACAACATGGTAAGTTTCTGCTTGATTACTTGACCTCCATGACGTGTAATTCAGAAGAACTTCCTTGACCATTTTGTGTAGTCACTTTGTCAGCATTCATTTCTGTAGTATGTTCTTGTCCATTGTGGGTTGAGACTTCATCCAAAGGGAGGTAGCGTTGATCGCCTTCGATGTATGTGTGACTGGCCGCTGCAACAAACTCTCGAAACAGTGGGTGTGGTCGATTGGGACGTGAAAGGAATTCGGGATGGAACTGTGTTCCTACATACCAAGCGTGATCGCGCAACTCAATGATTTCTACGAGGCGACCGTCAGGTGAATGACCACTGATAATAAATCCGCTGTTCTCTAACAACTGGCGATATTTGTTATTGAACTCATACCGATGACGATGTCTTTCCATAACCATGGTGCTATCATATGCCTCAGCTGCTTTGGTGCCTGGTTCAACAACACATGGATAAATACCAAGTCTCATGGTCCCACCTTTGTCGGTAATATCGAGTTGATCAGGCATAAAATCGATTACCGGATGTGGTGTTTGTGGAGCAAACTCAGAACTGTTTACCTCTCTATTATCCTCCATAATATGTCGAGCAAAGGCTATAGTTGCACACTGCATTCCCAAACATAAACCTAAATAGGGAATATTGTTGGTACGTGCATAGTTAGCTGCACTAATTTTGCCCTCGATACCACGGTCTCCAAATCCTCCAGGTACTACAATTCCATAGACATTATTCAACCAATATTCTGCGCCATCTTGCTCGATATGTTCAGACGAAACCCAGCGAATATCAATGTCCATTGCTTGATGTAGTCCTGCGTGGTGGAGTGCTTCTGCAACACTCATGTAAGCATCGTGTAGCTCAACATACTTCCCGACAATTGCAATAGGTAGACAGCGCTTGGGTGCTTTGATCTGGGTTACGAGAGATTTCCAATCGTCAAGTTTTGGTGGGGTTGGTGGTAAGCCTAATCTTTCGACGAGGTAATTTCCCAAACCGGCATCTTCGAGAATGAGTGGAACCTCATAGATAGTATTGGCAGTCTCAAGTGGAATCGCGGCAGCAACGTCAACATCTGCAAAGAGTGCTACTTTTTCCCGAATCTCGTCTGATACGGGATAATCAGATCGACACACGACAACATCTGCAGTAATGCCGACTCGACGTAATTCCATAACAGAATGCTGAGTTGGTTTCGTTTTGACTTCACCTGTTGCAGCAATATATGGTAATAGTGTCACGTGAATATACAGTACATTGTCTCGTCCGACATCTTTCCGCATTTGACGAATGGCTTCAAGAAATGGCAATCCTTCAATATCTCCAACGGTACCGCCAATTTCAACAATAACGACGTCAGCACTTGAGTGCCGGGCAACTGCAGCAATACGGGCTTTAATTTCATTGGTAATATGGGGGATAACTTGAATGGTACCACCGAGGTAATCCCCGCGTCGTTCTTTCTGAATGACTGATGAATAGATTTGTCCAGTAGTGACATTGCTTAACCGCGATAGGTTTTCGTCGGTAAATCGTTCATAGTGACCTAAATCAAGATCGGTCTCTGCACCATCATCCGTAACAAACACTTCACCATGTTGATAGGGCGACATTGTTCCTGGATCAACATTGATATAGGGGTCAAGCTTCTGGATCGAAACACGTAAGCCACGGCTCTTGAGCAGGCGTCCAATAGAGGCAACGGTGATACCTTTTCCAACCGATGATGCTACACCTCCTGTAACAAAAATGTACTTTGCCATTGCTGTTGTTGCTCCTTTTCAGTAGGGTTTGTGCGCCGTTTGAATACTACATTGATCACTAATGTAAAACGGGTCGTTGGGCTAATGCTGGCCCAACAGACCCGCTCCATGTGGATGCTGACACTGTGGTTGTCTGCTCTGTTCACAATTCAAGCTCTATGCACCTAGCTTCTAACCAAATACCTTATTGCTTTAAGAGTCTTAACGATATTTTGCACCAAATTCTGAGGATGTTTCGTGTCAGATTTCTCTTTACTTCCTTCCAGAGCTACTAAAATCGCATACAGATGCTATTATACATGAGTGTAAGTGTAATCAAACAGTAATTTTACACGTTACAACAACATACAGGGGAAGGTGTTCATACCTTCCCCTGTACAGGGATGTTTACCAAGAATTGCCGGTTTTGGTGTATGGTAGTGATGAAATCACTCTAAATAATAGCAAAATCAAATACCAAGCCAAATACAAAAGGGGTACTTTACGACGATCACACGATGTCATTTTTAATCTTGTATCGCACCTCTACAATAGCTCTATTATAGCACAGATAATAGCTTGTTAAATGTGATTAGGATGACATATCTGTCCTGAATCTTACTTCTGTGTAGTAAGTAGGTACACTAATTCTGAGGCAGCGGGGGAGATCTCGCGTCGATATCGTTGGGCAAAGGCATAGGTACGCTGGGCTTCACCACCACATAGTTGCAATGCACACAAGCTTCCTAGTGTAACTTCACGATCTACAGCAATGGATTGAACGAGCGCAACTCCCAGACCAGCTTCCACACTCCGTTTAATCGCCTCTGTTTCACCGAGCTGTATAACTGAGTCACTTGATAATGCAGTTGGGCCTAAAAGTTGCTCTATGGTCGCATAGAGTGCAGAGCCAGGTTCACGTGTGAGGAGTGTTCGTTCGGTAAGTTCCTCAACATATACCTCTGTCCGACTACTCCATATATCATCAGGTGCCACGATAATAACGAGGTGATCATGTCGAAATGGCGTGATTTGGATGCGCACATGGTCGGCTGGAAGACCAATAAGGGCAAGCTCAACTGCGTCAGAAGCAACTAATTCAAGTAACTCAGATGTATTCCCAACAGTTATACGCACTAAATGTTCGGGATGACGGGCTCGATAGTCTTTGAGGATGTCTGGTAGTAAATAAGTTGCAAGGATGTGTCCTACCCCAAGCCGCAGTGTACGGTTGGCAATTCCTGCTGCAGCACGTGTAGCCTCTGCTGCTTCATCTGCGAGTGCAAGCAGTTGTTCTGCATATGGCAATAATGCTTTTCCTGCTGGAGTCAATTGTAGGCGTCGTGTTTGGCGCTCGATCAGTGGGGTGCCCAGTTGTGTTTCCAACATAGCAAGCTGTTGTGACACAGTTGGTTGGGTCATATGGAGCATTTCTGCTGCACGAGTGAAATTATGGAATTGAGCAATAGTGGCAAAGATACGTAGTTTATGCAGATCTAATGGATGTGACATGGAATTCACACGAGCTTCTTGAGTGATATTTGTTAAGGCACATAATTATAACACATATTCTTGGTTTAATAGACAGAATCTATCGATCTAAAAGAAATTATCATTTTGATTTATAGTCATATGGCAACTATACTTATCACATAGGAAACAATATAGAGACATTATCTTTCAATCTATAAGGAGTTGCAGATACGATGGAGGACACAACTATAAACAATTCTCAAAAGCTTACTACACAACAAGTGCAGACCCAGTTTGGTCAGTCGGCCCACAAATATGTGACGAGTACAGTGCACGCACAAGGAAGTGATTTATTGCGAATGGTAGAATTGGCACAATTACCTGGAATGGAGTGTGTTTTAGACGTGGCAACAGGTGGTGGCCATACTGCAAGAGCATTTGCTCACCAGGTGTCGCAGGTGGTTGCTTATGATATTACGTTTGAAATGTTGGATGCTGCCCGTTCGTTTGTATACCAGCAACAGGTGACGGATATGCATTTCTGCTCTGGTGATGCTGCGTACCTGCCTTTTCAAGACAATAGCTTCGATTGTGTGACTACACGTATTGCAGCTCATCATTTTGCCAACCCTGAGCCCTTTGTCAAGGAAGTTGCACGTGTACTACGACCACAGGGTATCTTGCTTATTAATGATAATATGGTGCCAGATGATCAAGAACTGGATATGTGTATGAATCGTTTTGAGCAGTGGCGCGATCCAAGTCATATCCGTGCATACACAACAAAGGAATGGCAGCAGTGGATTGAAGGTGCAGAATTGCAGGTAACTCAGATTGAACCACTTGCCTATAAGCATCATGACTTTATGGAGTGGACTGCACGCATGCATATGCCTGAGGGGGAACGTTGCCAGCTTGAGGATTGGTTGGTACAGTTACCTCAACATTGCAAAACATTCTTTAATATTGAGATTGAGCGCAATCGGATTCTATCATTGAGTAATACTTATTCGATTATCGTTGCACAATCTATGAAATAAACAAAAGAGCTATCTATGTGGCGACGTATTCTGGTACGGATCGATTTTGTACTCGCCGTTGTACTGACAGTGTTGGCACCCTTAGTGTTCCTTTTTCGCGCTGTCTTTTGGGGAATACCTGAGCAGTGGAGGCTGTTGATCGACTACTGGCGCAGCTCCAGTTTGTTAATGGTTACCGTCTATCTGCTTATTGGAGAAAGAAGGGTAGCTTTTGTATGCGGTATGGTAGCGCGGTTCCTTATTGCGTGGACAGTGCTTCGTTCACCGCCCACGTCGGACTTGCTATTTGAACGATGGCGTTGGCTTGTCAGCAGATATTGTCTTATTGGTGCAATGTTGAATGTGCCTTTATTGCGCTGCATGGTGCAAAGGTGCCGGCCACCCTGGTGTGAGGTGTATATTGAACCGACCAAAGAGTTTGGAACCTTGCTACACCCAAGTGTGCCTCATACCAAACTCGGTCGTGTTGGTGATGTTGGTCTGATCGGCTTCCTTTTGGGCACTCTGCTCGTGAGTGCTCGTTGGCTACTCGAACGCAGACAGCGGAAGGGCTGATTTAACCCGATGGTTTCATCACGACAACCCGTGTTTCGCCACCTTCAGCAGGCAAATTCGAGACAGATATACTAAACTTTGCCTCGGCGCTAACATCTTTCAATCCTAATTCGTGAATAAATTTGTCGAGCGATTCGAGCTCTGTGTGGCTATGATGTTTTTCGTTAAGGGCATAGTGCATTGGAATAACAATACGTGGTTCAAGTTGTCCAATAACATTTGCAGCTTCAGCAGGACCAATGGTCTCTTTCCCGCCAACTGGAATAAAGAGTATATCGACAGCACCAATTTCGTTGATTTGCTTTGTGGTTAATTCATGTCCAAGGTCGCCTAGGTGGCAGAACGTGACATCATCGATATTAATGACATATACAGTATTTTTGCCAAGCTCTTGCCCTTCATCTTTGTCGTGATAACAACGGACACCTGTAATGAGAATACCGCCAATTTCGTACTCGCCTGGCCCATCAAGAGTGAATAGATCTTCTTTCATCGGACGTACTGCATCTACATTCGCATGATCGGCATGTTTGTGACTAACAGTAACAATGTTGGCGGTAGGGCGTCCAATATCGAGACCCGTTGAGCGATCAAATGGGTCGGTGAGTACGACACCATCTCGCCCACGTAGTCGAAAGCAGGAGTGACCAAAATATTGAATATCTGTCATTGTAGTGCTCCAAAATCGTATAAACTAATAGTAGTATCTGTCTTTTGTGCAGTCGCTATTATATAGGAACTTACGTGTCACTGTCTTCTGTACTTTCTTGTGGTTGTGTATCCTGCCATAGTTGGTCAATCACAGGATGGATGATATCGAAATGAAAACCACGTCTCTGAAGGTATCCTCCCAGACGGCGGGTAAAAGTTGCACGATTTGGTGAGTTGCGATATTTGTGTACTACGCTGCGTGCAAGGGTCATCGCTCGTTCTGTTTCGTTACCGATAAGTTCATCGTCCTCTAACGCAGCTTCAACGATATCGCGCTGGATACCCTTCTGGCGCAATTCGTTGCGTAATGCATTGACTCCTCGAGGACGAAGAGTTTGTCTGTTCTCGATCCATTGACGTGTAAAGGTCGTATCATCAAGTAATTCTAATTCAATGAGGCGCTCTACAGTTTGTTCTATACTCGTTGTGGTAAATCCCTCGCGGTTCAGCCGTTCGCGTATTTCTGCGGTTGAGCGAGGTCGTGCTGATAGCAAACGTAGACCCACCTGAAGACTTTTTTCGGTTGTTTCAGTCTGCTCAAGCCGTTGGTAGTCTGCTTCACTGAGTACTTTGCCAACATACAATTTCTCACGTGAGACAGTTGTTAAACTAATGCCTAGTGCGAAATCGCCATTAATAAAGACATTAACACGTTGCGAATCATTGACTTGTGCGTGGAGGGAGGTGATAGTTCCAGCAGGCATAACTCAATCACTATCCTTGTTGATAACAATGACATTATAAGTAGACAGAGAACACGATAGGTGTGTTCTCTGTGCTCAGGTGGTGGTATAGTGTTAAAGGATTATTCTTCAAATAACCCTTCCCCATCATTCTTGTCGTCGTCAGCTTTTGTTTCTTCTGCTGGGTCTCGATCAAGCTTTTGTGCACGAATGAGTCGCTCGATCTCGTCAGCCAATTCCGGGTTTTCGCGTAAGAATTGTTTGGCATTCTCACGACCTTGTCCAAGCCGATCCTCTCCAAGGTAGAACCAGGCTCCACTTTTGCGGATGACTTCCATTTCGACCGCGACATCAAGAAGGTTGCCTACTCGTGAGATACCTTCATTGTTCATAATATCGAACTCGGCCTGGCGGAATGGTGGAGCAACTTTGTTCTTGATTACTTTGACGCGAGAACGTGAACCAATGGTCTCCTGACCAGATTTGAGTGTTTCGATGCGGCGAATGTCCATCCGGACGGAAGAGTAGAATTTAAGGGCTTCACCGCCAGTGGTTGTCTCAGGTGAGCCAAACATGACACCAATCTTCATGCGAATCTGGTTGAGGAAGATGACCACCGTGCGCGATTTGTTGATAGCGCCCGAGAGTTTACGGAGGGCTTGGCTCATGAGTCGGGCCTGGAGGCCAGGGAGTGAGTCACCCATATCGCCTTCTATCTCAGCACGTGGGACAAGGGCGGCCACCGAGTCGATCACGATGACGTCGATAGCATTTGAGCGTACTAGGGTTTCACAGATTTCAAGGGCTTGCTCACCAAAATCCGGCTGTGAAAGGAGCAGGTTTTCGGTGTCGACGCCACAACGTCGGGCATAGACTGGATCGAAGGCATGTTCTGCATCAATAAATGCAGCAATACCTCCCATCTTCTGGGCTTCAGCCATAATGTGTTGGGCAAGTGTGGTTTTACCACTAGAGTAAGGACCGAAAATCTCAACGACACGCCCACGGGGTAGACCACCGACACCTAGTGCAATATCAAGGGCGATTGCACCAGTGGGCACCACCTCAATGTTTAACCGTGAGTCGGAATCGCCCATCTTCATGATAGAGCCTTTGCCATACTTACGGTCAATCTGCCCCATCGCTGCAGCTAGGGCTTTTTCTTTTTCGGGGGAGATGGGCATAGACAAGGTTCCTTCGTTCTGTGAATTTGCTCGTTCTTTAGTAGTACTCACTCGTGTTCTCCGTTTGTCAGATTACTATTATGTGTTGACACTGTCCGTGCCGTAATCAACATAGGCGTTACGTTGATTATAGCACGAACGTTCTTGTTTGGGAAGTCACAGAATGGTTATACATAATCCTAGGTCATACTCATGTCGTTGAGGTGTTTTAGCGAACGGTCCAGTTACTTTGTGATGGGAACTGAGACGTATCTGTAGGAGTAAATGGCGTAGCTTGTACAATGATGCGTTCTGAAAAACGATCAGGACCAGTGGCTGGCCAGCATGTGACGAGTGTTACCATTTCGTGTCCGGTTGGATCGATGAGGCGTGCGTTCTCGGCTCGCTGTTCTTCGGACGCACTTTCTTCTTCCACAATAATGATGTCATCAACAATATAGAGATATTGCTCTCCATTGCTGTAAAGAGTGATTTTGTCACCGGGTTCAACATAGTACAAGTCTTTGAAGACTTTCCCAAATCCACCAACATGGCCAGCGAGCACAATATTTTCTCCATCGCCAGGATTGGCCGTTCCTTTATGATGTCCTACCGCATATTCAGCTACCTGCCAAACAGCAAACTCTTCGCCATCTTGTTCTTGAATATCCCAGCCAACTTCGACTACTTTTGCATCAACATCGATACTGGAAATAGCGATACGTGAAACGGTGGATGGTTGAATCGTTTCTATAGCGGGTGCTGCACTCACAATCTGCCCACTGGTGGAAGCTGTCTGCGATTGATTGTTGAGTACTGGTGGGATAAATGGTGCGGGCTCGCTTGTTATCGGCATAGTTACTGCGGCTGGTGCAGGAACGTCGGTATCGCCCCGTGCTGCATAACGACCATATGACTCTGTCGCGTATAGCCCGCCAACATACAGAAGAATAATGATCCCAAGCAGCATAAGGGCATTTCCCGCTGTCCAGAATACTTTTGCTCGGGTGTCGAGTGTATCCTGAACAGGTGCTGGGCGAGGCAATATAGTGATTGTGACTAACTTTGGTATGCGTATCACAGTTAATAATTTCCTTAACAACAAAAGATGTCTATATTGTGAACTACGTGATGATTTTATCGTATGGATGCGCTTTTCATCTTTTGTAAACATTGCTAGTATACCATCGGGAATATAGGCATTCAAGTCAACTCAGCGTTCTCTAATGTTGGAAATGTGTTCTCTCAGACAATCATCATTGCGGAGAGGGAATGCCTATGGTAAGATAGCACGACGCATAACGCTGATGGTAATACGCATGTTCTTTATGGTGAAATGCCATGGGTACTCTTTAATATCATTGCACCATAACGGAGGAGTTTGTGGATTCCAACGAGCAGCAGCCAGATGAACTATCAGATCGCACTATTACTATTCGTCTTACACGCGACACGCTTATCTTGATATCTGCGCTCGTATTTCTCGTCGTTGCTATTGTTTTGGCGGTTTTCTTTTCTTCGGGGCCAGTGGTGAGCGAGAATGAGCAGCCAGGCCTTGGGCAAATAGATGAAGCATCTCGCATAACGGCAACTGTTGATGATGCGGCAACCGTTACAGAAACAATGACCATAGGTACACCCGAGCAGGGAACACCTGTCAATGGTGACCAAGGTGGTGTGCCGTATCCTGAGCCAGGCACAGCTATTACTGACGAAGATGACCCCATCGCGGGAATCGGTACCCCAGGCCCTCCAACGTTTGAGCCTGAGCGCCCCGATAATAATGACGATCCTTCTGATGACGATCCTGCTTATCCAGGCCCTAATGAAGACAATGAAGGCAACGCGGCGCGGCCAACGATACCACGCTTTGGTGCAACACCAACCGCTGCTGGTTTTGACCCGGATGAGTCACCGGAGCCAGATGATGACTTCTTTGACCCGGATGAGTCACCGGAGCCAGATGATGACTTCTTTGACCCGGATGAGTCGCCCGAACCAACAACAGCACGCCCAACACCATTACCACGACCTACAGAGTCTGGTGGGTCGCAACTCCCTACGCCAGTTCCTACACAGGTCCCAGCACCGCAACCAGGCCCACCGGCGGGTGGCTCTGGCTCACCACCGCCGTCTGCTCCAACGAGTGTTCCTCCACCAACCCCGATACCTATCGATACTTTAACGGGGAATATACGGTGGTCTGCTGATCAGAGTCCTATTGTTATCCAGCGTGACCTGCAACTGACCGCAGGATCGGTTTTGGTTGTTGATCCTGGTGTTGAAGTTGTGCTTGCCCCAAGTGTGTCTTTCTTTATTGATGGTTCCTTGTTGGCTAACGGACAGCCTGGTCTGCCGATACGTTTTGTAGGTGCTGAAGGACAACGCTGGGAAGGCTTATTTGGGCAGGCTGGCAGCACCATTACCATGGATCATGTTGAAATTCGTGGTGGTGGCAATGGAGGGACTCTGCTCACAAGCGATGGTGGTTTTATCTCCATGCAGAATACACGTGTCAGCGACAACGGTGGCCATATTCGCATTGATAATAGCCGTGCCGAAATACTTAACAACGAAATCTCTGGTAACGATATGCCTTATGGCGCGGCATTAGACATCAGCTATGATGGTGGTGGTGCTGTAACGTTGATCAACAATCGTATTGGTGGCAATATTATGGCAGCAGGCGCCCCGCCAGTACAAATCACCAACCTGAGTCCGCTCGCTATGGTTGACCTCGCAATCCAAAGTAATTTGTTGGTTGGTCAGGATGGTCCTAACCTGGTCCTTTCGACGAATGGACCATTCCAAGGTGATATTAGTTGTAATGCGCTGGTCGGTGGTGGCAATGGGTTGAGCATTCGTAGCGAGACGTTACAGGTACCAGGGTTTGCACTCAATGTCCGTGAAAATGCGATTGAAGCACACACCCCGCCGATTATTCCTTTCTATCTTGAAAATGGTATTGGGCGTGGCGCGACAAGTGAAGTAGCCTTGGATATGCGTAACAATTGGTGGGAAAGTGAGCTTGGTCCGTATCATCCCGATCTACATGAGGATGGTCGTGGTGATTCTGTAGGTGTGAATATCGAGTTTGATCCATGGTTGACTGAGCGACCAGTATGTGCTCCGACCCAGTAGCCTATAATATGTGGAGATTAGTTCTCTAACATATGTTATCCATCATGACGAATGTGGAAACACAGAGATCGTTGCCATATGGCAAGTTCTCTGTGTTCTTTTTTTCTTTTATATGATCTACTTATCGAAAATGTGAATATATGGCATTGAAAACCACTATTGATAAAATTATTGACACATCCATTGACACACGCATCTTTCCTGGAGCAGTCGTTTTTGTAGCACAAGGAGATACTATTCTGCATCACCGTGCCTATGGTTCGACTATGTATACGGATGACGGCTCGGTCCCTGTATCTCTCAACACGATCTATGATATTGCTTCACTCACCAAAGTCTTCACAGCGACGGCTGTTCTACGCCTTGTTGATGCAAGAATACTCGATCTTGATGCTCCGATACAGAAATACCTGAAAGAAGTACACACAGCGGATATAACGGTTAAGCACTTACTTACTCATACCTCCGGTCTGGAGATACGCCTGTCATCGTTGCGTGAATTAGGTCGTGAGGGCTTGCTCCAGGCTGTCTACCAGACCGAACCGCGTTATCCGCCGGACAGTGTGGTCGCGTACACCAACGTAAATTCGCTCCTTCTTGGTGAGATTGTAGAGTATCTTGCTGATATGCCTTTGGATCAAGCTATTAGGCAACTCGTTACTACCCCGCTTGGCCTGACGACAACCTGTTTTTGCCCATCTCCAGCGTTGCAGTCACATATTGCCCCAACTGAAATAGATCACGACTGGCGTGGTCGACTGGTCCACGGCAGCGTCCATGATGAGAGCACCCATGCCCTCGGTGGTGTCGCAGGACATGCCGGGCTGTTTAGTACATCAACTGATCTGTATCATTTCTGTCAAGTGTGGTTAGATGATAAGCAACGCAATACTTCTGTGAATTCCATCCAGTGGCGAGACTCATCTTTCCTTCGGCCAGAAACACAAGCATTTGCCTGTATGAACCATACGCCTGATTTAGCGCTTTCTTGCGGACTAGGCTGGATGCTTGATCGTCCTAACTTTATGGGGGATGCACCGCAGGGTAGTTTTGGGCATACGGGATTTACTGGTCCAGCCATCATCATCATTCCGTGCTATAGTCTCATTGTTGTTGTGCTTTGCAATCGTGTATACCCCCAGCGTCGCACCCCCGATCACCATGCTGTCATTGCCTCCATTGTTGAAACTGCTATTGAGAATTGTAAGCCTTCACAATAACACCGGTGATATTGCATGTGGTGTTATTATAAATGTCGCCGAAGTGTAAAGAATTAACCCTCTGAGCTTACGTCTTATATGCTTGACATTCACTTTGTCAACATGGTACAGTGATAGTATCCTAAAAGTTACATCATTCACAATGATTACTTCAAAAACATGTTTATATCTTTCCACTGCGCTATGACAAAACGTAATGGATTTGTGGGTATTCTCTTTTTCTAAAAATCTTTCTTTTTTCTTACAGTGCTCATTTACAAATATGAGACGTACAATGGAGTAAAGGTAGCAAAACGCATGACACATGTAAGTCAACAACAATTTCCTGAAGGTGTTGAAATTCGTGGTTCGATCTCGCCCGCGTTTGCCGAGATTTTGACACCCGAAGCAGTCGCATTTGTCGCCAAGATGGCCCGTGAGTTTGATGCAACACGTGTATCCTTGCTCAAGCGACGTGAGGAACGGCAAGCAGCAATTCAGGCTGGCACAAAGCCAGATTTTCTTCCTGAGACGGCGCATGTTCGTGAAGGTGATTGGACGGTTGCCCCCATCCGTGATGATCTTCAGGACCGGCGTGTAGAAATTACCGGACCAGTTGACCGCAAGATGGTTATTAATGCCCTTAATTCGGGTGCAAAAGTGTTTATGGCCGATTTTGAAGACGCAAATTCTCCTACTTGGGAAAATGCCATTGAAGGCCAGATTAATCTACGAGATGCGATTAATCGAACTATTGATTACACCAGCCCTGAGGGTAAAGACTATGCCCTGAAAGATACTATTGCAACCTTGATTATCCGTCCACGTGGTTGGCATCTTCTCGAAAAACATGTCCTTGTTGATGGCAAACCAATGGCCGGTGCATTTCTTGATTTCGGCCTCTATTTTTTCCACAATGCGAAGAACCTGATAGCCAAAGGCTCAGGCCCATATTTCTACCTCCCCAAACTTGAGAGTCACCTTGAGGCCCGTTTATGGAATGATGTTTTTGTGATGGCCCAAAATGAGTTAGGTGTTCCCCAGGGAACCATTAAAGCCACGGTCCTGATCGAAACCATTCTGGGTGCCTTTGAGATGGATGAGATTCTGTATGAGCTACGCGAACATTCCGCAGGTCTTAATTGTGGGCGCTGGGATTATATCTTTAGCTGCATCAAGAAATTCCGCAATGAGTCCGATTTTCTCTTCCCGGACCGCGCCCTTGTGACAATGACAACCCACTTTATGCGCTCATATTCGTTGCTGGCGATTAAGACCTGTCATCGACGAAATATTCACGCTATTGGTGGCATGGCAGCCCAGATTCCTATCAAGAATGATCCCAAGGCCAACGACGAAGCTTTTGCCAAAGTCCGTGCTGACAAAGAGCGTGAAGCCAACGATGGGCACGATGGCACATGGGTTGCACACCCCGGATTGGTGCCAGTGGCACTAGAAGCCTTTAACGCTGTGATGCCTAGAGCAAATCAGATTGATAAGAAGCGCGAGGATGTGAACATCACCGCTGATGATCTCCTTAATTTTGCCACAGGGCCAATCACCGAGGCTGGTCTGCGAACCAACATCAGTGTCAGCATCCAGTACCTTGAGTCGTGGCTACGTGGGGTTGGTTGTGTACCGATCTTCAACCTGATGGAAGATGCCGCAACAGCAGAAATTTCTCGCGCACAAGTGTGGCAATGGATTCGCCATCCAGAAGGCAAACTGACCGATGATCGTAAGGTGACCGTTGATCTGGTGCGTTCGATGATCGATGAGGAACTGGTGAAAATCGAGACTTTGGTTGGAAAAGATCGATATGGTGCCGGAAAATATACGCTTGCAAGCCAACTTTTCGACCAGCTTACAACTTCTGATAACTTCGAGGAGTTTTTGACTCTGCGAGGTTACGAACACCTCGACTAGGATCGATACGTACAAATGAGAATAGGACTGGATCTGTGAGGATGGTCCAGTCTGGCTTCTCCATACTCTAAAAAGCTTATATGTAGTATATCGTAAACCCTTAATCACTCACTCATTGAAGAGGAGGCTCGTTATGAGCATTAGCGAACAAGCCAAAGCCCTGACAGAATATTGGGCCACAGACGCACGCTGGAAAGGTGTCAAACGCCCCTACACGGCTGAAGATGTCATCCGTCTGCGTGGATCGATTCAGATTGAGTACACGCTTGCACGCAAAGGCGCGGAACGATTATGGGAACTTTTACACACCGATGATTATGTGGCAACATTAGGTGCCATGACCGGAAATCAGGCTGTTCAGCAGGTCAAAGCTGGCCTCAAAGCCATCTATGTAAGTGGTTGGCAGGTTGCTGCTGATGCAAATCTGTCAGGTCAGATGTATCCCGATCAAAGTCTGTATCCTGCCAACAGTGTCCCCCAACTGATCCAGCGTATTAATCAGGCATTGCAACGTGCCGATCAGATTGAGTTTGGTGAAGGGAAGCATGACACACATTGGTTTGCCCCGATTGTGGCTGACGGAGAAGCCGGCTTTGGTGGTTCACTCAATGTGTTTGAACTGACCAAAGGAATGATCGAAGCCGGTACTGCCGGTGTCCATTTTGAAGATCAACTTTCGTCAGAGAAAAAATGTGGCCATATGGGTGGGAAAGTCTTACTGCCGACCCAGACCGCCATTCGCAATTTAGTCTCCGCACGTTTGGCCATGGATGTGATGGGAGTACCAACGCTTTTGATTGCCCGCACAGATGCCAATGGTGCCAAACTAATCACTAGCGATGTCGACCCACGCGACAAGAAATTCCTGACTGGTGAAAGAACTGCCGAAGGCTTCTTCGCCACTCGTAGCGGACTTGATTCGGCGATTGCGCGTGGCTTGGCCTATGCACCTTACGCCGATCTTGTCTGGTGTGAAACATCTGAACCAAATGTTGAAGAAGCACAACGTTTTGCTGAGGCGATCCACGCCGAATTCCCCGACAAATTGCTTGCCTATAATTGTTCACCATCGTTCAACTGGAAGAAGAAACTCGACGATACAACGATTGCGGAATTCCAGAAGAAGCTTGGAGCTATGGGATATAAATTCCAGTTTATCACGCTCGCAGGTTTCCATACTCTGAACTACAGCATGTTCGATCTTGCCCACGGCTACCGTGATCATGGAATGGCCGCCTATGCCGAGTTCCAGGCCGCAGAATTTGCGCGTGATGTTGATGGCTATACCGCTGCCAAGCATCAGCGTGAAGTTGGTGCGGGCTACTTTGATGATGTGTCGCAGGTCGTTTCTGGCGGCGAGTCGTCGACAACAGCACTCAGTGGCTCAACAGAGGAAGAACAGTTCTACTAGTTTTTCTAAACATGTTATCATTATAGTCTAACGGTATTAAAGGGCGCACAAGTAAAGTGCGCCCTGGATTGTTTTCCATCAATGGCGATGCCTACACGAAAGGAGGCCGGGGAATGCGAACGGTTCGTGGACGTTTTAACGGTTCAGCAGTAGAGCTACTTGAAGATGCACCAATCAAAGGTGATGCGTATGTTTTGATTACCTTCCTCGAAGGAAGTATGGAAACCGCCGCCGCACGCGCCGAACGACGCCAGTCGGTTAGTGTGTCGATGCACTCGCTGGATCGATACAGTGAACCACTGCGGCGGCGTATGGGAGCACAGGCAACCGAGGATGTTCCTCCTACCCCCTTTACGGTTGGCGAAGTGATGACACGTAAATTGATCAGTGTGTCGTCGACAGAAACAGTGGCGAATGCTATTCACCACATGCATCAACAGGGTATCACCAGTATCATTGTGGAGCCTGATGACTCTGGTGAGTGGGGCATCATGACCATGCGCGATGTGCTGAAGGATATTGTCAGCGCTGATCGCTCACCGGAGGAGGTTCCTGTGAGCGAAGTCGTGACACGTCCTCTGATTTATGTGTCACAGGATATGAGTCTGCGCGATTGCAGCAAATTGATGATCGACTCCAATATTCGTCGTGCGGCGGTGCGTCACGAAGGTCGTCCAGTAGGGATTATCAGCGACACAGACATTTTTCAAGTGGTCGAAGAGCGTGGTTGGGGTCCTATACCTGAGTAAGATTACAGTGTTCGAAAGAAAAGGATGAGTAGCATATACAAGCTATCTCATCCTTTTTTGCACTTTTGCTACTCCATGTTTTGTATAACCGCATCAGCAAAAGCAGATGTACTTACTTCGGTGGCGCCTGTCATTAAACGAGCGAAGTCGTAGGTCACAACTTTGCTGGCGAACGTCTTCTCCAGGCTGTTGATAATCAGATCAGCTGCCTCGTTCCAGCCAAGGTAGCGCAACATCATATCGCCACTGAGTACCACACTACACGGATTGACTTTATCAAGATTGGCGTATTTGGGTGCGGTACCGTGGGTCGCTTCGAAGATGGCGTGGCCAGTGACATAATTGATATTGCCGCCCGGCGCGATACCAATACCGCCGACCTGTGCTGCGAGTGCGTCGCTGAGGTAGTCGCCATTGAGGTTGAGTGTGGCGATGACATCGAATTCGGCAGGGCGAGTTAGCACCTGTTGGAGGGTGATATCGGCAATCGCATCCTTGATCAGGATTTTGCCCGCTGCCAGTGCCGCCTTTTGCTCGTTATTGGCTGCCGGTTCACCGCGTGCGGCTTTGGCGCGTTCCCACTGTGCCCACGTATAGACCTTCTCACCAAAAGCGTGTTCGGCGAAGGCATAGCCCCAATCGCGGAAGGCACCTTCGGTAAACTTCATAATGTTGCCCTTGTGGACCAGGGTGACACTTCGGCGATGGTGTTCGATTGCATACTGGATGGCTGCTGCAACCAGACGCTCAGTACCAAGGCGGCTTACAGGCTTAATACCGATACCAACCTCGATGTGATCGTCATTTGCTTGATCGAGCAAGTTAAGAAAATTGTTGGTTTTTTCAACAGTTCCAAAGCGTACTTTATTAAAATCGGTATTGAAGTTTTCTTCAAGAAATGCGAGGAGCTTTTGGGCTTCAGGTGTGCCTGCTGCATACTCGATACCAGCATAAATGTCTTCAGTATTCTCACGGAAGATTGCCATATCAACGAGTTCAGGCTGTCGTACTGGAGATGGCACACCTTCAAAGTAACGGACCGGTCGTAAACAGACATACAAATCAAGGAGTTGTCGCAGCGCAACGTTCAAGCTCCGAATGCCCTTACCCACAGGAGTAGTGAGTGGACCTTTGATTCCGACAAGGTATTTGTTGAACGTATCAACCGTAGCTTGTGGAAGCCAATCTCCTGTTTCATTGAAAGCCTTTTCACCTGCGAAGACTTCCATCCATTGCAATTGGCGTTGACCACCGTAGGCCCGTTCGACTGCGGCATCGAAAACGCGTACACTGGCACGCCAGATGTCTGGCCCGGTGCCATCGCCTTCGACAAAAGGAATAATAGGTCGATTCGGGACCTTGAGCCGTCCTTGTTGAATAGAGATAGCCTCTCCCTCAGGTACGCGATATTCTACCGTGCTCATGGTATATTTCTCCAGGTACTGCTTGCTATGACTCCCATCATTATACCATTACCCTGGAACGACACATTGATCGTGTGTTATGGCCTGCCTTGACCACTGATAGCACGTCGACTAGAATCGTCATATCCTGATGAGTGTAGCTATGCCTTTGATAATAGTGAAAGATGACATTTTTGGGGGACAGAAATGTTGACGGAATGTTTGGTCCCTACAATTGAGATATATAACTGTACAAAATAGGAGTGTAGCACTGTGAGCCATTTACTCAACTGTATGGGCGAAATGCTCATCGATTTTTTGCCGATTGAAGAACACAATGCAACCGTTGGCTTTCACATGCATGCGGGTGGGTCCCCGATGAATGTTGCCGTCGGATTGGCGCGTCTTGGTCAAACTACTGCGTTTACTGGCAAAATATCAACCGATTTTTTCGGGCGGTATCTTCGCAATCATATTGAGCGCGAAGGTATCGACACACGATTCCTGATCGATTCGATGGCATTGAGCACACTGGCATTTGTGGCATCCGAAGATGGAGAACCAGCCTACAGTTTTTATGGTGAGGGTGCTGCTGATACCCTGCTTACATCTGGTGAACTTCCCGCCCCGTTCTTCACCGATACACGTATTCTGCATGTTGGTTCGATCAGTTTGTTGCGTGGCTCAACGCCTGAGGCTATTCTTTCTGCTGTTGAACGTCTCAAGGGCCAGGCACTGATATCACTCGATCCTAATATCCGGCCAGGTCTTGTGCGTGATGAGGCTGGCTATCGTGCGGTGCTTGACCAGTGTTTTACTCTGGCCGATGTCGTTAAAATCAGTCAGGTTGATCTGGCGTGGTTTGCCCCTGGCCAAGCACCTGAAGAAGTTGCCGCTCACATCCTCTCACGAGGTCCTGGGCTGGTTGTGGTGACGCAGGGTGGACATGGGGCGCTGGCTGTGCGTATGGCGACACGGGCGGCTGTGCAAGATGCAGAGGATGTCGGAGTTGCTGAGGGTGTTGCTTACTTGCGTGTGCCTGCGTTTGAGGTCGATGTGGTTGACACTGTTGGGGCGGGTGATGCCTTTAGTGCCGGGCTCCTGGCTGGTCTTGCCGAACGCGATGTGACGTCGCGTGCTCCGCTGGCCAATCTGTCGCAAGAGGACCTGGAAGCAGTGCTACGGTTTGCTGGAGCAACCTCGGCTTTGACCTGTACACGCGCAGGTGCCAATCCGCCGACACGCGTAGAAGTGGAGCAGTTCCTTTATGGCTCATGATTATGATGTGCTGACCACATTGTGCTGGGCACTGGAGTGAACACATACCCCTCTTCCAGTGTCCCGAAAGTCTGGCAGCGGGTATGCCCCCACCGAAACGCGTAGAGGGCAATATAGGCACAAAATAGTGCATCGATCTGGTCTTCATACGCCTTGAGGCGCTGTCCACGCAGATCGGCAACCGCTTGTTGCAACAGTTGCTCATGTCCCGCTAGTGGTGGATCGGCGGTAGCAAGTGCACGCAGATGTTGTTGGTACCGCTGCCATTCAGCCAGTCGTTCAGCCTGAGTGCGTTTGGGGCGGGCCTTGTATTTGAGGGTGCGCTCCAGATCGAAGAGAGCAATCATCGCCGGGTGGGGAAACACTTCGATGATTTGTCGCACAGGGTGGCCTGCCTCAATCGTTGGTTGGTGCACAAAGCCCTGTTGTTCAAGCGCCTCGACAAGTGCTTCGCCACGTATCACACCATTGAAGGTGAGATTTTTGCGATTGGCCGGATGGGCGCCCGCTTCGTACCGTCGAAATGCCCGGTTGATCTCCGTTTCAGCCCTGCGCTGCCCAGTCTCGTTGGGCACCCGTAACGGTGCATCAACTGCGACAATGGCTGATTGTTGGCCAACGTGTTGTTGGATGTAATCGGTGATTTCTGTATCATCACCTAACAGATCAACCTGTTGCAGGGTGCCGCCCTGTTCGTCGCCAACAAGCATGGCGACACCACTGCGGTTGCGTGGCGACCACGCGAGATCCAGCCCAATGAACAGCATCTGTGTTATTCCGCTATCTGCACACATAGTATGGTAAGCTCTGGCTGATTATAGTGTGTCTTGACAAGGATTAGTCCGATGTGATACGTTATGATCGTAGCTGAAAGACCCCACACGCACTTCAGTCTGGCTCGTTATACAGCGTTGTGACACGAGACAGCCGCCTGAAAGAACATAGAGGCAAGCGGTGTATACTCCCGAGTCGCCGTATTTACTTGTATTAGAAAACCGAATCCAACTGGAAAACATCCCGTTTAGTGATCGTGGTTCTCGTCTGTTAGTTTATCAAGAACGTCGTTTGCCTGATACATTGTACATTAAGTTGGCTGAACGCCTGACTGCACTGGTGCCAGGATTGTCGGCCTATCGCAATCGGCCCCCGTTCATCCATAACCTGCGTCTGGTTGATGGCGATGGGCAACCTATCTCATTTGAGTTGACAACCTATCCCCATGCGTTGGTGTTTCAAACAACGTTAGGTGAGTTTGTGGTTACGTTTCAGGACCGCCGTACCATCAACATTGGTGTGCCACCACGTATTCCCTGTGGCATCAGCTTTAGCATTATCCCGGACCTGTCGCGTCCCGATGGGCATGGCGGCGAGTTCAAATCGGTACGCAACTGCGCGTATTCGACGAATGGAACGGTGGTGCTGAACCAGGTCGAACACAATACCAATGGCTACGATGTGGCGTTTGTGGTTGAGGGCGACCACGATACAGCGATCACGTTGCATATCCAGGGGACGCTCGAACTTGATCGTCAGGTGGTGCCTGCTCAGACAGCGCTGCGTGATGCTGAGGAGCGCTGGAGTCGCTGGTTTGCTGCTGCGCCAGCCGTTGATGAGCAATATCAGAGCCAGTATTACTACGCGTGGTGGGTGATGGGCAACAACATTCTGTCACCACAGGGCTACTTCCGTCGTGAGAGTGTTTCGCCGAGTAAGGCGCACTATGTGGGGGCATGGCAGTGGGACAATTATTTCCACGCACTGGCTTTTCGGTACACCGATGCAACACTTGCTCATGATCAGTTGCTCTTTATGCTTGACCATCAGCAGCCGGATGGAATGATCCCCGACGCGGTGTACGATGAGGGTATGATTACGCAACTCGAGGTACCAGTAGCTGCTGCGGTGACCAAGCCGCCTATTATTGGCTGGGTGGCCATGCACGTGTATGGTCAGACCGGCGACGAGCAATTGTTGCGCGATATCTATGATCCGTTGGTACGTTGGAACTCCTGGTGGTTTGGTCTTAACGACGATGACTCGGATGGTATTGTACAGTATTCACATCCGTTCTCGTCGGGGCTTGATGATAGTCCGCTCTGGGATGTGGGGATGCCGGTAGAGGCAGTGGATCTGAATACCTATCTGTGCATTCAGATGGAGTCGCTGGGCAAGATGGCGCGGATTCTGGGCCGTGGGCGTGAGGCGGAGATGTGGGATCGTAAGTCTGTGGCGCTTGCTGACCGTATGGTTGAGCATTTCTATGATCAACAGGCCGGCCTCTTCTGGAGTCAGTTCCAGCATCAGCCGATTCACGTTGTCACGCCGTTTAGTATGTATCCGTTGTGGACGGGGCGGATGTCGCCGAAAATTACTGAGCAACTGGTCGCCCATGTACACGATCCGCAGACATTCTGGACGACGTATCCACTGCCGACAGTGGCTGTGTCAGACCCGAAACATGACTCCTATCAAATGTGGCGTGGTCCGGTCTGGATCAATATCAACTACATTTTTGTGGAAGCATTGAGTCGTACCGGGCATCATCAGCTAGCTCACGAACTGGCCGAACGAACCTTACGTTTGGTTATGAGCCAGAATGATATTTTTGAGTACTACCATCCTGAGACGGGTGAACCGCCACCCAAAGCTGCGCCAATGTTTGGTTGGTCCGCAGCATGTTTTATTGATCTGGCCATACGTATGAGTCGTGGGGAGATTTGAGGATTGTAGAGAGAATGTGTCATACTAAGGTATAGATGCATGTGACAGTTAACACAACACATCTTGATGAACATAATAGATAACAAATGTGGTTCCGGTGTGGGGATGGCATTTGTTAGGCGAATACGACTCACCTTGCTGTGAATGAGAAAACTCTCGTTTCTATCTTGGCCCTGTTGTCGCTATCGAG
This sequence comes from Chloroflexota bacterium, assembly GCA_039178835.1. Taxonomy (GTDB): domain Bacteria; phylum Chloroflexota; class Chloroflexia; order Chloroflexales; family Roseiflexaceae; genus AL-N1. The sequence goes on along the minus strand of JBCDFA010000007.1, from coordinate 29,845 downwards.
GGGCCAGATTGTGATGATGGGTGTTCCAGCATGCAGTAATTGTACTAACGTAAATAAGGAAGCAATAATGTGAACCGTTCAGTTGCTATTCTTCACTATGCTGGTCCACCAAACATCGGTGGTGTCGAAATTACTATGGCTGCACACGCACAGGTGCTGGCTGCCGATGGCTGGCAGGTGCGCGTACTGACGGGTCGTGGTGATTGGCAGCATTCAGATGTACAGACCATCACCATTCCCGAGTTGGGATCGCGTGGGCCAGAACTCGAACAGATCGCACAAGAGTTGACTCAGGGTGTAGTCAGCCCGCTATTTGAGGATTTGACCGAGCGCATTATGCGCCACCTGGAACACCACCTTGCTGGAGTAGATGTCGCCATTGTACATAATGTGCTTTCGCTTCACAAAAATCAGGCGTTTACGACGGCCCTGCATCGGTTACACCAATCTGGTCGGGCTCCGCGTCTGTTGGCATGGTGTCACGACTTTGCGTGGCTTGATCCACTCTACACACCTGAGCTACACGACGGAGAGCCGTGGGAATTACTACGGTATGCCTGGCCTGGGGTCCAATATGTCGTGGTATCCGAGGATCGGCGGGGGATGCTGGCAGGTTTGTTCAATCTTCCGCTCGAAGATGTCACTGTCGCAACACCGGGGATCGATCTGGCGAGTTTTCTCAAATTAGAGCCGGATACGGTGGAGCTGGTTAAGCGTCTGAATATGCTCGAGGCCGATCCGCTATTGCTTTTGCCCGCACGGATCACACGACGAAAGAATATCGAGCAGGGGATTGCGATTGTTGGTGCGTTGCGTCAACTTGGGCTTCATCCAAAGCTGATTGTGACTGGGCCGCCGGGGCCACACAACCCGACGAATGCCGCCTATCTTGCACAGTTGCAGGCGTTGCGCGATGAGTCTGGTGCACAGGATGCGGTTGTCTTTCTCTATGAAACCTACACTGATGAGCAGGGAAATCCATTACCTGTCTCAGATGCAATGTTGGCAGATTGGTACCGTCTGGCCGATGGTTTGCTGTTTCCCAGCCGCTATGAGGGTTTTGGTATCCCTATTCTCGAAGCTGGTATTGCGGGTATCCCCATCTTTGGGAGCGATATCCCACCATTCCGTACCACGGCTGGTGATACCGCTTTCTACTTTGATCTCGCTGCATCACCAGAAGATATTGCCAACCAGATTGCCGCAAAAGTACGTGACGATCAGCGCGGACAATTGCGACGTCGGGTGCGCTTAGAATACACTTGGGAGGCGATCTACCAACGGGTCATTCTCCCTTTGCTTATAGACCATACATAGGGCGTGTATAAACAATTGAGTTATGTATCAGCAGTAAGCATTCGACAAAGGTGTCGTTGAAGGAGCAACATATGACCACAGAACTTCGTCGTCAAACGTCAGAACAACGTTCGGGCTCACGAGAATACATTGTCCTGTTACCTGTCCTGGATCTAGAAGAAGCAAAACGCTTGCTTGGTCTGGCCATTGCGATTGCACGGCACCGCAACGGTCGTGTGGTTGTACTGAGTGTCGTGGTCATACCAGAAGATCGTCCGTTGAGTGATGGGGTGATGGAGGCGCGTCGCCTGCGTGCAGAACTGGACACCATTGGCGATTTTAACGACTTGAGTGAAGTCATCGTTCGCCCTACTGTCAATGTCGCTCACTCTCTGACGGAAGGCATCCATACGGCATCAAAAGAACAAAATGCCCAGCTAATTCTTTTGGGTTGGCAATCGGATCACTCATCTTCTGAGCGGCTTTTTGGCCCGCCAATTGATGATATGTTGCGTGATTCGCCATGTGATGTGGTTGTGGCACGCCTCCAGGAAGGGCAGAACTGGCATCGGGTGTTGTTGCCGGTGCGAGGTGGCCCACATACCCCGTTGGCGTGCGATATGGCGTTGGCAATTGCTGATCGCAATGATGCTGCCATTACGGTGTTGTACGCCAGCAACCCCCGCCACACCGATGATCTGGCCGTGCGCGAGAGTCTCCAATCGCTACGGGCAATGCCACGGGTCAGTCGCTGGTTGGAGCGCTCTATCCCGGCTGAACAGGCGATTTTGGCTGAGGCACCATCACATCAGGTGATTGTGTTGGGTGTGTCTGGGCGTAGTTCTGATCCCGAGGTGCCGAGTGGGCTACTTGCGGATCGGGTGCTGCGGCAAGCCGAGTCAACAGTTGTGCTGGTGAGTCATCGCCTGGAGCAATCAGAGGAACAGGCACAGCAGGTCTGGCAGCGCCAGCATAATCTCTCGGCAACCGTTGATCGGTGGTTTGCAGAAAATACCTTCAGTAGCACAGAATTTGAAGACCTCCAACGGATGGTAGCGCTCAAGAAGCAACAGAAGTTGACGATCAGTCTGGCGCTTCCCGCGCTGAACGAAGAAGAGACCATTGGTGAGATTATTACGACCATCAAGCAACATCTGGTTGAGGAAATTCCTTTGTTAGATGAGCTTGTGCTTATTGATAGTCGTTCGGAAGACCGTACACGTGAGATTGCCGAAGAACATGGTATTCCGGTGCATATCCATCAAGATATTTTGCCGCAATATGGCGCGTTTGTAGGTAAGGGCGAGGCACTCTGGAAGAGTCTATATGTTCTCAAGGGAGATATTGTTGCGTGGGTTGATACCGATATTCGGAACTTCCATCCGCGCTTTGTCTATGGTATCTTAGGACCATTATTGCGTGAACCGCGCTTATTGTACTCAAAAGGTTTTTATCGGCGACCAATTCGTAGTGGCGATATCGTTTCTTCTGCGGGTGGTGGGCGCGTCACCGAGCTGACCGCACGGCCGTTGTTTAATCTTTTCTATCCTGAATTGTCGGGTATGGTTCAGCCGCTAGCTGGTGAGTATGCAGCCCGACGTGAAGCGATAGAGTCGGTGCCCTTCTTTACGGGATATGGCGTAGAAACGGGCATCCTGATCGACTTACTGGAGCAGTACGGGCTGAACGCACTGTCGCAGGTCGATCTACAACAGCGCATTCATCGCAATCAGGAACTGATGCCACTGTCGAAGATGGCTTTTGCTATTATTCAGGTGGTCATGCATCGTATGGAGGAACGTCAGCGTGTGCAATTGCTCGAACCGATCAACCAGAGTATGAAGCTGATCCGCTATGCAGAGGATGAGGGTTTTCATCTGGACGTTCGGGAAATTCGTGATCACGAGCGCCCTGCAATGCTGAGTATTCCTGAGTATCGTCAAATACGTGAGATGTTATAGACAGAGGGTGTATTCTTCCGATGTATAGGGACTATAAAGGAGTAGGCTATGTCGGACACTAATACTTATGAACATATTCGTACATATTTGCGCTATCTCTATGGTGCAGAACAGGGTGAGCACTGTTTGGTCCAGTTGCAACAAAGAATGCAGACATTTGCTGAACAGTATCCATCGTTGCGCCAAACCCATGCTTCGGAAGATCGTTTCAGTGAGGATGATGTTATCCTGATTACGTATGCTGATCAGATACGTTCTCCCGATCAATCACCATTGCAAACGCTGGCCGATGTGTTAAATACATCATTTCAGCGGGTGGTAAGTGGAGTCCATCTGTTGCCTTTTTACCCCTACACATCTGATGATGGTTTTTCGGTTGTTGATTACACCGTGGTTGATCCGGCAGCCGGGTCATGGGAAGATATCAAGGCTTTGCATGCCGATTATCGTTTGATGTTTGATGCAGTTGTCAATCATATTTCAGCATCAAGTGAGTGGTTTCAGGCGTTTCTCCGTGGTGAACCGGGGGCGGAGGAGCGTTTTATTATTATGGACCCCAGCACTGATCTGTCGCAGGTTACCCGCCCGCGTGCGCTACCACTACTGACACGTTTTGAGACACCCGATGGTGAGAAGTATGTCTGGACGACTTTTAGTGAGGACCAGATCGATCTGAACTTTGCGAACCCACAGGTGTTGCTCGATATTATCGATGTGTTGTTGTTGTATGTTGCAAACGGCGCATCCCTTATTCGGCTTGACGCTATCGGCTATCTGTGGAAAGAGGTTGGTACTCGCTCGATTCATCTTCCACAGACTCATTGCGTCGTGCAATTGTTCCGTGCCGTGCTGGATGTTGTGGCACCTCAGGTTGCGCTGATTACCGAAACAAATGTCCCACATGCTGATAACATAAGTTACTTTGGTGATGGAACGAACGAAGCCCAACTTGTCTATCAGTTCCCGCTTTCCCCGCTGGTGATACATGCCTTCCACAGTGGCAGCGCACAGTATCTCTCACAATGGGCAAGAGAGTTGGAACTACCTTCTGAGAAGACAACCTTCTTCAATTTTCTTGCCTCACACGATGGGATTGGGGTGGTGCCTGCCACGGGGATTCTGAGCACTGCGGATATCGCCAATCTTGTTGCGAGGGTTGATGCGTATGGTGGGCATGTCTCATCGAAAACGAATAGTGATGGTTCGCAAAGCCCGTATGAGCTCAATATAACGTTGTTTGATGCTTTGTCAGACCCCAGTGATGCTCAGGATAATTACGAAGTGGATCGATTTATTGCGGCAAATGCGATTATGCTGGCGTTACAGGGCATACCAGGGATTTATGTGCACAGTCTGGTGGGGTCGCACAACTACCACGCGGGTGTCCAAGAAACCGGCCGTGCCCGGTCGATCAACCGTGAGAAATGGGAGCGTGCCGATATTGAGCTGAGACTGGCGAGCTCTAGCAGTCATGAATCGCAGGTGTTTCAACGCTTTGCCGATCTTATAACCAGACGTCGCGGTGAACGGGCGTTTCATCCGAGTGGACCACAGCATATCGTCAATTTGCATGAGTCTCTGTTTACATTTGTGCGGGTTGCTCCTGATGGACAGGAACGTATCTTATGCCTCCATAACGTGTCTGATCAGGTCCATGCTGTTCTGTTGGACAAACAGATGTGGGGTGGTGCGGCGAATGGACATGTGCTGGACATCGTGACCGGAACGACGTATCAAGCCGATGGTTCGGGAACGTTGGCACTCCATGTCGAGCCATACCAGGTGCTGTGGCTCAAGTCATCCACCGATTGAGTCTATTGATGTGAATTTCGCAATGCCTGTATGTTGCTTGTGGCTTTCCCTGGCTAGCTTATCATCAGGCATTCTTTTTTCCACTAAATAACCCACTTTGGGGTAACACTATGCCTCTACAAGTGGTTTGTTCGCTTGTGAGCGCTGTTCGATGATAAGGCCAAGCACTTTTGCAATAGTCGCCACAGTACGTGCATCTTCCCTTGAAAAGTTATTGGCGGTGATATCTCCAACCGTGATTGCTCCATAGATCTCTTTCTTGCCCGCAATTGGTGCTGCAATCAGTGATTGAGCCTTGGGCATAAGGGGATCACTCTTGTTGTCTTGTGTTACGTCGTCAACACGTATTAAGATGCCGTATTCAATAGCTTGACTACTGGCACCTGTACTGGTGTGGAATTTTTGGACACTGGTATTTTGGCTGTATTTTGAAGCAATAACTGGATAGTATTCGTCATTCTCACGTAGGACGACAGCAACATCAGTCGCCTCGAAGAAGGTATAGAGGATGTGCACCAGATCTTCCAGTAATGGTACTGGGAAGTGATTGACAGAAAAGTACGGTGTTGGGAGATCGCGAGTCAAGGCATCCATAAATGTGTAAAGCGTTGATAATTGTGTTTGTTGGCGTTGATTAGTAAATTTGGTCGCATCTAATTGACGCATGAAGTAGTGATTGATTTCAGTAATATATTTGTTTTGTGTAGCGTAATCACGCTGAGTAATTGATTTATGTTCTCGTTGGACCACACGGGCCATATCCCGTGCTGCGTGACTCACAACCTCTTCATCATATGACCAGATGCCATCAAATTGGCGGTTACGCATGGTTGAGTAGTATTTATCTATCTGTTTTGCAATGAGAGTTGTCCAGAATGCGGGTGAGTCGACAACCAGGAACCATTCTTCTACAAGTGGTGAATCTGCGTCAAGACCGATAAATGTCACACCAGGGATGGGCGCAATACGAATGTCGGGGACGCCGAAGATATAGACCTGATCGCAGACTTTTCCAAGCCGTTCATAGTAGTTGCTTTGGTAGGGAAAATTGGAGAAACGCTGGAAACCAGCATAGAACACGACCGGAAGTTCTAGTTTGATGACTTGTTTCTCGATAAGGTGGCTAATCGTGTTCATGGTGGTGACGGAATGTACGTTTCGCAGATGATCGAACTGACCTGTTGCCGAATGAAAGAGTGAGATGTCCATGTCAGCCTCCTCGGTGGTGGTTGAGTGTGTTAGATAGATGTCAGTGGTAGTGTAGACTACGAAGTCAAGTCGGATTTGCAGATATCTCCTTTATTTAACAACGCAAAATATTAATATCTGGATGTTTTGGGGTCTCTAGGGTATGTAGGAGTGATTGTAGATATCTATGTAATCCAGTTTGTACCTCTATGGGTGTACTTTTCATCACTACGAAATACTGTCATTTGATGTTGTTCTCAGTAACGTGGGGAACATCGCCAATAAATAGGGAGACGTGATGAGTTCTACATCACATCCCCGACGTGCCTATGTGGTTATACTACACTTGGTTAGCTACGCAGAAACCATTCATCGGATGCGTAATCCTGACGTCTATCATGGAAGTCTGTCCAAATATAGACCCGCAACCAGTCAACTCCAGAGGAATCATATCCTTGCACCCACACATGACGTGTGGCATAGCCATGATCGATTGTTGTCCGAATCCATCCTGACGAGTCGCGGTTGCCTCCCGCTACGCCCCAATCACAATCGGTAGGATGACAAGACCCGAAGAGATTTATATAGTATGATGGTTTGGGTGGTTCTCCAGGAATGTGTACATCTCGACATACAAATTCGATATCCACTTTGGTAATACTACGTGTAGAGGAGTCGACATTTGTCCAATGCCCGTCCTCCATAGGCTAAACACATAAAGCGTGTGCAGGCTCTGCATTGATCATCAGACCGAGAAATGATCCTGTTATGACCAATAGAGCCACAAATTTCCTCATCAAAGGCAACGTTCTCATAATACATCTCCCTAAAAGTGAATAGATAATACAACCAACAAACGAACAGTGTGACCGAATGTAACCTTCTACTTCTATAGACGGGCATACTGTGCTAAATATTTCCTGTTGTAGGTAGAAGTATTATTACGATAATGCTGCTATTTACTATAGTACTGCGTAATGAGGGTGTTGGGAGATGTGAATACAACTAGTGGAATTAGCCACCGATTTCGCGCAACACATCATCAGTACGCCATCCATCGCCACGGAGTGCTGCGATCTGAACTGCTATTTCGCGGGCCTGTTTGCGTTTTCGGTGGCGCACACAAGCAGCCGCCATCATCAATAGCGCTCGCTCATCGCGGGGGTCAATGGCAATCGCACGCCGACAATGGTGGAGAACTTCTGCCAGGTCGTTTTGTGTGAGGGCGAGGGCAGCAAGCCCGCGCCAGGCTGTGGCGAATTGTGGGTCGAGTTGAGTTGCCTGACGTAGTTCGGTCTCAGCGGTAGCAGTGTCGCCTGCATCGCGGGCAAGTAACCCTCGACACAATGCAGCAATCGCGGTCCCATTTTCAACAGGTTGTTGGAGTGCTGCGCTCTGTTCAATGCTCTTGAGCACCTGTCGTAACTTGTGCCCACCGAGATCAAGCGGGTCACCTGCAGCGAGAATCGCCTGTGTGTAGGCGTGTAATGCTTCGGTTGAGTCTGGGAGTGCTGCTACCGCACGTCGCAGAATCGGAATCGCTTCGCGAGGAAGCTGGGCTTTGAGATAGCCAGTACCATGTTTGAGAAGTTCGGCTCCTTCTTCAGGTGAAAGCGGTTCTCCTGTTTCTTCCGCTATTTCTGAGCGCACCAGATTTTGCAGATGGTGAAGTGACTCAAACACGCCACGATCCAGTTTCCCATCACGGAAATTGCGCCAGATTGCGTCATACTGTCCCCGTAATCGCTCATCCCGCAGAATGCGTCGCGCCATCTCAATCTCATTGACCCGCGCCTCGCGCTCTTCTTTTGTTAGTCCTGAGAGAAGCAATGTATCGTGTTGACGCTGTCGGGCTACTGCATCAATATCGACTGCTGATGGTGGTCTGGTATCCGACAGTCGCGAAATATCGTCAATATCGTCATCATTCTGTGTAAAGATGTGGGAAAAAAGACTGCGTTTTATGGGACGATACTGCTGACGTTCGAACTGTGGTGTGACCGTGATAAGATGCTGAGGCGTTTGCCCAATAAGCGCGTAGTAATCCACTGGTTCGCTTGCCAGGGGACCAGTGTCTGGTGGTGTGGTGGGCAGTTCTGGCTCAGGTGGTCGTGGTGTCCCACAAAATGGACATACCTCTGCTTCTTGTGGCAATGGGGCCGCACAGCCAGTACAACGTATTGCCTGTGTCGTGAGTTGTCCATCTGGGCTCGCACGCAGATCGTCGTAGGTCTGTCGTAGTGTGGGATCAGTTAGGGTGCGCCCCGCAACTTCCAGCAGCCTGAGTCGTTTTGCAGGTTTAGGTGCGAGTTTGGAAGGATCATCGGGAAAGTGTGCACGGAGTTGGCGATACCGTCGTGCGATTAAACGGGTATCAGCACTCGTATTGACGCCCAGCAACAAGTAGAAATCGAGACCTCTCCCGACTGCCTGTGCGAGCTGTGGGTTGCCAAGGTCGAGGTCACGAAAGAAGCCTCGGGACAACGCGCCACAGGATGTGCAGATTCCATCGTTATCAAGGGGCGAACCACAGGAAGGGCAAGCATGCATAGTGTATTCTCCAGATTACCCATAGATTCTACTCATCAATATTGCCCCTTCCTGCTCAGTTGCTACTCACCCTCAACCAATTAGACAGGCATCTTACGAAATGCCTCTCCAGCGGCGAAACCGGCTTCTTTGCCTATCTCAGCGGCCCGTTTTCGAATCCGTTCTTCCCATCCCTCTACATGATCAAGTTGGCTATGGTGTTCACGCAGTGAAGCAATCTTCAAATCGATAGTCCCACCAATATCTTCCATATAGTCTGGTTGTTCAGCCGCCCAGAGAAAGAGACCTTGAGGTCGCCACACGGTAATGCCGATTTGTCCTAGGCCAGGCATAAAGAGATGATCACGTGCAGAGACAACACCTTCAATCGTGGCAAATCCAACAGCTCGATGATCTGGGTGGAACATGTAGTGTTTCCATGGATCGTGTGTAAAGACCGAGTGGGGTTTGAAGTGGCGAATGTACAGGGCTATTTCGGCACGAAGGGCTGGTGTTGGTTCCAATTCACCATCATTATAACGGAGAAACAACACCTGATTCACTCCTAACACATCGGCGGCAGCACGCTGTTCTACCTCACGAATTTCAGAGAGTCGATAGGTAGAAATATCAGGGTCATGGCTGCCTTTGTTGCCATTGGTGCAAACGATATAGGTGATATCCCAGCCGTCACGGGCTAGTTTGCCAATTGTTCCCCCGGCACCAAACTCACTATCGTCGGGGTGGGCGCCAATGACAAGGGCGCGTTTTGCTTCTTGGGTCATACTTCCATCCTTCAATATTTTATCGAAATCTTTCTTGTGGCTGCCAAAAGGCATGGATTGCCGTCATATATTGATCGAACTGGTCACGACGAATATTATGGCCTGCGCCGCTGATATGGGCCACTTCGCCCTGTCGCCACATCGTGCGTAGTTCAGTCGCTTGCTCAGGGGTGACAAAAGCGCCAGCCTCGGTGTCACCTGTGATCAGGAGTATGGGGCACTCAATCCTACGAAATGTTTCCTGCCAGGGCTCACGTGATAGGTATGTGTCATTAAAAATGTTGAGACTGACCTGATGTTTGGCCTCTGCCCAGATGCTAAACTCTTCCTCTGCCCATAGTGGTGACTCAGAACGGCCAATAGCCATGAGTTCTTCATGTGTATATGCTTGCCGCTGTTCTGCCAAATGGCGACGTTCTTGCATGTTTGCACGGTGTGTTGCAATCACCTCATCAAGATTACTATTCTGGGGGAGTGGCGGGTCTTCCAACACAATACTGTGAGCAAGTTGTGGATGATTAGCTACAGCCATGGCAACAGTAGCTGCCCCCATAGAATGGCCAATGAGGCGTGGTTGCTCAAGTTCGAGGGCGTCTACCAAGCCAACCAGATCGTTGGCATGATCGATGATGTTGTAGCCGGTTTCTGGCGCAGCTGACAGCCCATGCCCTCGTGCGTCATACATCACTACATCATAGGATTGTGCCAAAACACGTGCAACTCGACTCCAACACAAGCCGTTGTCGGTGATGCCATGGGCAAGTACTAAGGGTGATCTGTTGCCCCCTGTTCGATGGTAGTGTAAGCGGATTCCATTTACGTCAATGTAGGCTGAATTCCACGATGACACAAGCCTTCTCCCTATGAGTTATGTTGTTCCAATTTGTAGACGTGTTAAACCTTCTTCTGCTCGTACACACTCATCAGTGCTGATCGCAACTGCGCGCCGGTAGCAGGTAGCTGCTTCTCCTATCTGTTCGCTTTGTTCATAGATGGTGCCAAGTGCAATGAGTGCGTCAATCTGTTGATCGCGTAGCATGTCGCGACGTTCTTCGACGTAGGCCGAGTCGCCAAAAAAAGGACAATCATACATATAATCGTCACGGTAGAGCGTTACGGCTTCGCGGAAATTCTCACGTGCCTGGTCAAGATTCCCTTGATGCATTGCGGTATGCCCACGCTCTGTTGCTTCGTTAAAAGCATCGACATCACACCACGTAATGTTCTGAGGATTGAGCCAATATCGTTCATGATGGTAGGTAATCATCTGGCTCTCGTTCCCTCGGCGTAGCCCGGGTTCGAGGGTTCGGCGTAGCCCCGACAGAGTTCGGTGGAAAGCGGTATCAGCTTTGTCCAATGCTTTAAGGTTGAGATCTGGCCAAATGACTTCTTCAGCCTCATCTTTGGTCATCCCACGACCGCACCGGTCGAAGAGAAAGGCAAACAGGGCTTCGGCTTGATAGGTTCCTGCTTTGCTGCCACCCCAGCGCTCAATAGGCTGGCTGTCACGTTCGACTCGTAACGTACCAAGTGCATAGACGTACAATCCTTCCCTCTTGGTAGGTGGTGGTGTTGATTGGTTTGCTTCGACTGTTTGAACTTCTAGTAGTTCGCGTTCGTGTTGTAACTTGCGACCAAGTTCAACCAGTGACTCCATCTCTTGCTCTTGCTTCTGTTGTACTCGCGCATGCTTAATGGCTAGCGCAAGATAATTGCAGAGGGAATAGATAAGAGTCCGTTCTACATCACGATATGCCACACCTGAGCGTTTTGAGCTTAAGATGAGCAGTCCGAGGACTTCCTGTTCTTGTTGAAGGGGGAATAACAAACGGGCTGCTGGCCACGGTTCCCACTCTTCATAACATACCTCTGGCTGTTCAGGGATGGTCACAGCATCAAGTGCATTCGTCTCAGGTCGTTCTTCTCCGTAGACAGTGACAAGTTCTCGTTTTTCATTATGCTGCACAATGACGGCGCCAGACTGTACATCTAAGGTACGACACATAGCATTCAGTGCTGCTTCTAGTTGACCACTCAAATCGCCACGTTCGAATAAATCTTCACTCATAGCCTGTAGGAGTTGACTATAATTGAACTCACGATGGAAGAAACGACGATCCAGCCAACTACTAAAGAAATCGCGTATTGGGCCAAATATGGCAATGAGGACAACAATCGACAGAATAGTGACAATAGATGTATTAATAGCAAGTGCAGAACGAACCGCCGGTTCCAAACCAAGCAAGATAACCACGTAGATGGCGGTAAATACGCCTCCCAGCAATGAGCGAAAGAATGCCCGTCGTGCAACACGTGGCGGTAGAAGCATGCGGTAGGCAAATACCATATATGCCATCATCCCCAACCCCGTGTCCATCAGTATATGGCCAGGTGCCTGAGTAAACTGTGCTTCGCGTGCAACCGATGCCAGGAATGCTCCTATTACTGCAATGAGTGAGGCAATTGCAAAAAAAGCACGATGCCGTCGTTCCTGATTATCGGATGTTGTTAACTGATAACTAAAACCAGCAAGGATAACAGCTAATGCCAGAGGAATAATGCGGTGCAAAAGCGCTATGATACTGACAATTTCTCCCTGAAAGCGTGGCGTTTCTCCGGTAAGTATAACCTGATTGGAGAACAGCGCGATTCCACTTAATATGACACCAAGTACATAAAAAAAACTAAGTATAATGCGTCTTGTACGTTTGAAGAGCGCCAAATCAATGACATCAGTCGTAAAGTGAAAGAATACAGGGGGAAGGAGAGCTATAGAAACGAGCTGTAGACGATATATGCTCTCTCTGACAGACTCTGATGTAGTTAATTGACCAAGCGAGATCGTCAATCCATAAAGCATGAGGTGCAGACACAGCCAGGCAAAGATCCGAGCTTCGGGGTTGCGTGGCGAACGAACAAGAAGGCTTAATCCAAGCCAGCAGGCCAAAATGGCCATAAAAAATGCAGGTAATAAATCTGGTGACATATGTTTTGTAGTGTAGTTCAACGTGTATAGTTGCACGATCACCAAAAGTATAGCATTACGGTAAATACGCTGCAAGAAGCTTTTGACAGATAATTGTTACGAGCATATCTCTGAGCAATAAGCTTTGTGATGTTATCAATAATTATGGCAGAAGCGATAGGCTTTGATATGAGGAATGTATGATGTGCTAAGGAGTAGGATTCTATCGATCTACGTTGAAGATCCATCAAACTCATGGTAAAATATCGTATTGTAGGCGTGCATTATAGCACGCCAATTATTTAAGTCTCATCATTAGCACTCGCAACAAGAGAGTGCTAAACATATACAAACGGAAACATTACAGATAGATATTTTGCTATCACTTTGTCAATATGATGTCCAAGAATAGACACCACCGTTCATTCATTCGCATGACAGGAATGCATTTATGACAGCAGAAATGAGTGAGCGTCGCCGGCTAATTCTCAAGCTGGTTATTCAAGAACATATAGAGAATTCCAATCCGGTAGCATCAGATTTACTGGTGCGAAAGCATGGCCTAAAAGTTTCTTCTGCAACTGTTCGCAATGATCTGTCTGCGCTAGAGGAGCTTGGCTATCTGACCCATCTTCACACATCGGCTGGGCGTGTGCCTACTGACTCTGGGTATCGCTACTATGTCGAAAATCTGATGGATCGAATGCCTTTGACGATCACTGAGCAGCGGACCATTCGTCATCAATTCTATCAGGTTCGCTCTGAATTTGATCAGTGGATTCATCTGGCGGGTGCTGTTCTGGCACGTACAGCGCAAAATGCATCTGTAGTAACTCTTCCGCGGTCGTATGTTGCTCGTTTTAAGCATATTGAACTTATTGCTATTCAAGACACAACCATCTTGATAGTATTGGTTTTGAATGATGGCAATGTCAGGCAGCAAAGTATTAACGTTGATGCGACATTTATGCAGGAGGAACTAAGCCGTAGCGCAGATCGCATTAATGATGTTTGCGCCGACGCAACTGTCTACAAGGTAGAGACGTTTTTACATCAAGATCGTAGCCAACACAATTCTCAGATTAGTGATTTTGAACACTTAGTCCTTGAGCTGGTCATCCGCTCGATGCGGCAGATCGAAGAGCAGTTCAATCAGGATATTTACAGCGATGGGCTTATGGAAATTCTGAATCAGCCAGAGTTTGCGCAGGTTGATCGGGTGCGACAGGTTGTGGCGCTTCTTCAAGATGGCAAAGAGCTCAAACCGCTGATTTCACGTGTGCTGTTAAGTAATGGTGTCCAAGTGGTTATTGGTGGAGAACACGCACAGGATGAGATGCGAGAATACAGTGTTGTGCTTTCTCGGTATGGTATTTCTGGTGCTGCGGCTGGGGTGTTAGGTGTTATTGGCCCAACTCGCATGGCATATCCGCGTACCATATCGGCAGTTGGCTATATCTCAGCTGTTATGAGTGATTTGATGGGTGATATATACGGTGACCAAAAATAAGAAGTAAGCGAAATTTATGAATAACCGGAGGAGGTCATTAACAAATGACTGAAGAACAGGTGAAAGTGAGCGATTCGGACTCCGATACAAACAGTGAGGCATCTTCGCCCGCTGAAGAACAACTTGATACACATTCTGGTGAGGGTAATAGCAATACAAGTAGTGATGAAACTGATGTATCCCTTCAGCTTGAAACACTGCAAAAGCGTATTGCTGAACTAGAGAAGGAAGCTGAAGAAAACAAGAATAACTGGCTACGGGCTGCTGCTGATTATAAGAACTTTAAACGTCGAGTTGATCAGGAACGGTCTGATTTGATTAGTCGTGCCAGTTCTGCCCTCTTGCTCAAGCTGCTCCCAATTGCTGATGATATAGACCGGGCTGTGGATAGTGTTACGCCAGAAGTTGCAGAGAGTTCTTGGTATGGCGGTTTCAAATTAATCCCCCAAAAGTTACAGACTGTTCTGGAGAGCGAAGGTGTTACACCGATTGACGCCGTTGGTCAGGAATTTGATCCAAACTGGCACGAAGCGGTCATGTTCGATGACAGTGGTGATGGTGAAACGACACACGTTGTTGCGGAGTTGCAAAAAGGCTATAAACTCCGTGATCGGGTTTTACGCCCGACCATGGTCAAAGTTGGAAACTGGGAACCTCCACGTGATGAGCCCCCAGCAGCAGAATCATAGATATCAGCCCTTCGTTCTGAGGAGTTTACAACAACATGGGCAAAATTATTGGCATCGATCTCGGCACGACGAACTCGGTAGTTGCGGTTATTGAAGGCGGTGAGCCAACTGTTATTTCTAATGCAGAAGGCAATCGTTTAACCCCATCTGTTGTGGCAGTCAATAAGTCGGGAGAGCGCACGGTTGGCCAGGTTGCCAAACGTCAAGCAGTTACAAATCCAGAAAACACCATTTTTTCTGTCAAGCGTTTTATGGGGCGTAAGCTCAATGATACACATGTGCAACGTGACAAAGATTTGGTTCCGTATCGTCTCGGTGAGTCTTCCAATGGCGATGTTCGTGTTATTTTGAGTGGCAACGAATATGCACCACAGGAAGTGTCGGCGATGGTTCTGCAAAAGATTAAGGCTGATGCAGAAGCTTATCTTGGCGAACCTGTAACCCAGGCGGTTATTACGGTGCCAGCGTATTTTAATGACTCGCAGCGCCAATCAACTAGGGATGCAGGGCGGATTGCTGGCTTAGAGGTGATGCGTATTATCAATGAGCCAACTGCATCAGCACTGGCCTATGGTCTTGATAAACAGAATAGTGACCGAACTATTGTAGTTTATGATCTTGGTGGCGGTACCTTTGATGTTTCGATCATGGAACTTGGCGATGGAGTTTTTGAGGTCAAAGCAACCAATGGTGATACGCATCTTGGCGGCGACGATTTTGATCAGCGGATTATTCAGTGGCTTGTAGAGGAGTTCCAAAAAGAAAACAAGATTGATCTCAGCCTGGATCGTACTGCATTGCAGCGTTTGAAAGAGGCTGCTGAAAAAGCTAAAATGGAATTATCATCTGTGCTGCAAACGGAAATAAGTTTACCGTTTATCACTGCTGATGCCACTGGACCAAAACATCTCAACATTACCTTATCGCGTGCCAAACTAGAACAACTTACCAGCGATTTGATTGAGCGCACAATGGGTCCGATCCGGCAAGCATTGGCTGACTCCGGTCTACGGCCAAATGATATTGATGAAATCATTCTTGTCGGTGGTCAAACCCGTATGCCTGCCGTCCAGGATACAGTGCGACGTTTCTTCAATCAAGAATTGCACAAAGGTGTCAATGCAGATGAGGTTGTAGCGATCGGTGCAGCGATCCAAGCTGGTGTCATGGCTGGTGAGGTCGGCGATGTGATCTTGCTTGATGTGACACCGTTGACTTTGGGAATTGAAACGCTCGGCGGTGTTATGACCCCATTGATTGAGCGTAATACAACTATTCCAACCAGTAAAAGTCAGGTATTCTCGACCGCAAGTGATAACCAGTCCAGTGTTCAGATCCATGTTTTGCAAGGTGAACGTGCTGAAGTAAAGCTCAACAAGTCGCTCGGTCATTTTGTCCTTGATGGTATTCCATCAGCCCCACGGGGTGCTCCTCAGATCGAGGTGTCATTTGACATTGATGCGAATGGTATTGTCGATGTGACTGCTCGTGACAAAGCGACTGGGAAAGAACAACGTATCACCATTACAGCTTCGTCTGGTTTGAATGAAGAAGAAATTGATCGCATGATTCGTGACTCTGAGGAACATGCAGAAGACGATAAGCGACGTCGTGATCTAATTGCTGCACGTAACAATGCAGATAGTCTTGTTTACACCACAGAGCGCACATTGCGTGAGGCAGGAGATTTGGTTGGAAACGAATTGCGGGAAGATACAGAGGCCAAGATACGTGATGTACGTATGGTCCGTGAAGCAGAGGATGTGGCCGAAATCCGTAATCGTTCAGCGGAATTGTCGGTTTTGTTACAGCGCATTGGACAACTGATGCACGAAGGTCATGCAGAGGATGATCAGGCTACAACACCAATGAATGAGGACGCTGTTGGGAGTTAATCGTATTCAAGTAAAACAGGATAGGTATAGAGCGCGGGTAGTTACAGTGCTCAGTCAACCTGTCAACGTTGGCCTATCGTGAGGTTTATATGGCGGTAAAACGCGATTATTATGAAGTTTTGGGTGTGCAGCGTGCAGCGTCACAAGATGAAATTAAGAAGGCATTTCGTAAACTGGCGCGTCAATATCACCCAGATATTAATAAAGACCCTAGCGCTGAAGCAACCTTCAAAGAGATCAATGAAGCCTACGAAGTGCTCTCCGACAGTGATAAGCGCGCTATGTATGATCGCTTTGGTCATAATGCGCCGAATATGGGTGGTGGACCAGGATATGATCCGTTTGGGGGAGCTGATCCATTTGGTACGATTTTCGAGACCTTTTTTGGCGGTGGTACACGCCAAACACAGCGTGGCCCACAGCGTGGTGCCGATTTACGCTACAAAATGGATGTCAGTTTTGAAGATGCTATCTTTGGGTCTGAGAAAGAGATAGAATTTCAACGTCTTGAAGTTTGTTCCGCCTGTAATGGAAATGGTGCTGAACCTGGCACAACGCCTACCCGTTGTCCTCGTTGTGATGGCCTTGGCGAAATTCGACAACGTTCGCCACTTTTCAACATGGTAACGGTTTCAACCTGTGACATGTGTGGTGGTACCGGTCATATTATTCCCATGCCATGTCGCACCTGTAGTGGTGAGGGACGCATACGAAAACCTCGCAAAATGACGGTCAAAATCCCTGCAGGTGTTGACAACGAGTCCATGATTCGTATTACTGGAGAGGGTGAAGCTGGGCCACGTGGAGGGCCTTATGGCAATCTCTATGTCGTTATTGATATTCAACCACATCCCTACTTTTTACGTGAGGGCAACGATATCTTATTAGAATTGCCGCTTAATGTGGCACAGGCAGCATTAGGCACCGAGGTTGAAGTTCCAACTGTTGATGGCACTGAGCAACTCAAAATTGCGTCAGGAACACAAACTGGCACTGCTTTTCGCTTGCGTGGTAAGGGCGTTCCGCATTTACGAGGAAGTGGCCGTGGTGATCAGATTGTGGTAACACGTGTGGTGGTGCCGAACAAACTCACTGATCATCAACGTCAGCTCTTTCAGGAATTAGAAGCTTCATTAGATACAGAACAAATTGGCGATGATAAAGATGCTAGTTTCTTTCAGCGTCTACGGAACTCACTCGGTTTATAGTGTCCTACGTCTACGGTGAACAAGAGGGACATTTGTTGTTCCTCTTTTCCATAGTATTGCCCTTGTGCCTCACAATAAAGGAATGATATCTTCTTTTTTATGAATATACAGCGTTTGTATTGCACCTGGCTTTGTTCGTTATGCTTTGCTGTAGGTATCGCAAGCTGTCTCCCTTCCTCCTCTGTTGTTCCCTCTGAGTCTCGTGGGTCACCACTATTGCCAGACAATCTTCCATCTGGGCAAGTTGAGCGTGTTATCGATGGTGACACGGTTGATGTGCGTGTGAATGGCCAGACCGAACGTGTGCGCTTAATTGGAATCAATACCCCTGAGGCAGTTGACCCTCGTCGGCCTGTTCAATGTTACGGGCGTGAGGCATCTGAAATGGCCAAAAGTATGTTGGAGGGCCAATTGGTTTCGCTCGAAGCAGATAACACTCAGGATGATCAGGACCGATTTGGGCGATTGCTACGCTATATTTGGCTTTCTGATGGTCGTATGTTCAATTATGAAATGATCGCACAGGGTTTTGCATATGAGAGTACATATGACAATCCCTATGTGTATCAATCCGAATTTCGTCAGGCTGAACGTGAGGCCCGTGAAGCGCAGCGTGGCCTGTGGTCTCCCGATACGTGTGATGGACAGAGTGAGTTGCCTACCGAACAGCCGACAACATCAGACTCCGCAACAGGCGATGAGTGTGATCCTGCCTACCCTGACGTGTGTATTCCACCTCCTCCACCTGCACTAGATTGTTCTGACATTCAACACCGTCGTTTCACTGTGTTACCACCTGATCCACATGAATTTGATGGTAATGATGATGGTGTTGGGTGCGAGCGTTGAATTCCGAGATTATATGCCCATAATTTCGCGATGTGTGCCTATTCTGATAGATATGAGTTTTTATACTAATTGATACCATGAAAGTTGTAAAGTACTGTTTTGTGACGGCCAGATAGAACTACTCTTATAATAGAGATATTCCTGGTATCATGAGTTAATAGCCTATTTATAAGACACTTTACTATATTTGTTGAAAAGAGGCGTGATATGAATGGGTATTCTTTTATTGTGTGCCCTCATGATACGGTTCATGGCTCAGAGTCTTGGTTTCGATTTGCTCAGTATCTTGCGCGGAAGTTAGAGATCAACATACATTTTGATCTCTCAATGGACTTTGAGGAGTTTCACGCACGGCTGGATTCTGCCGATATTGCATATGCAAATCCTAAAGATACATTCAAGCTGGTTGAACAGCGCAATTTCACACTCGTGGCTAGAGCTGATGAACTTTATGATGAGTTGGTCTTTGTTGCAAATACGGATATCGCTAATCCATCAATTGAATCGCTTCAAGATGCTCGTATTGTCACTGTGAAGAGTATGTTGCCAACCAATATTGCGCTCTATATGCTACGCAAGCAGTCCATTACCCCTACTGAATTTATTGACGTCGAGTCGTGGCTAAGTGTGATGCGCTGTGTGTGGCAAGGTGAAGCCAATTATGGCATTGTGTACAAAGACACATATGAGGGTTTCTCTGAGCAAAGCAAAGGTATGGTCAATGCTTTTCTTACATCGCATGAGCAAGTGGCCTTTCACGCGATGACCATTAGTCCTGAACTGGAACACCGGAGAAGTGATTTTGAACAGGTATTGATCGCCATGGATGGAGATCATTTAGGCCAAGAGATCTTGTCACAACTTAACCATATTCATAAATGGACAGCTATAACGCAGGATGAGATAGCACTAATGGAGCAAGTTTTGCATTCGTATGCCGCACAATAATTGTTCAATACTGTGGTAGAGTCGTGAGCAGTTTGCGCTGCCCACGGCTTTGTTGTGTGGTGCTATGTGCAAAAGAGGTAGGTTACTCAGCAGACTCCTTAGGTGAGGATGGTTTGGATCGTGGAATGTTTGCCATCCAATGAGATGTGTGTGGATCGATTTTGGGCCATGTCTGCCATATGTGCTGCGTTTTTACATCTTTAAGATCAGCTTGATAACGGCTCCACTCTTCAAGAGGGATAATAAGTTGTGCTGTTGTATTGCCTAGAGGGAGTTGTATTTCCACTGCTCGTTCACCATCACGATTAATCTCTTTACCAGCAAGTGTTTTAAGGGCATCAAGCCATTGCTGTGGAATCTGTGGGTATGATGATAATGAATCGAGAGTCTGCTGATGTATTTCTGCTGATTGTGTCTCCATGACCTCCAACACTTCACGTGCAACATAGATTGGGGCTTGTGTACGTGCCACGAGCGATAAGGCATCACTTGGTCGTGCATCTATACAAAAGGTGTGTTCTCCATGAGCGCAGGTTATCTCGGCATAGAAGGTGAAATCTACCAGTTTGTTGATCGTAACGTATTGCACCTGCGAGCCTAGTGCTTCTAGTAGTTGTAAGGTTAGATCGTGTGTCAGTGGCCGATGCAATGTGACATTCTGGAGGGCAAGTGCTATCGAATCTGCCTCAAATGGCCCGATAAAGATAGGGATTTGCGTTTCTGAGTTTGGGTCATGCAGCACAACAACGTGCCGTGCTACAAGCGGATGTTTACGAACCGATTCGATGGCTACTTCGATGAGTTCATCAGTCGACATTGATCGCTCCTTTTGTGTGGGTGCTTGTAATAGGTATTGTTGTGATTTTAATAGTGCCAATGTCTCTTTGAGTTGTTTACGCCCCTTGAATAACCTTCCCTTAATCGTGCTGATAGGCACGCCAAGTATTTCAGCCAGTTCTGTATAGTTATATCCCTCAAGATAAAAGCCAATGACTACCTCACGATTCACGAGAGATAGCTCATTGATAGCCGCAATAATAGTGTCGTGAATTTCACGTGCGATCTGAATATCTTCGGGTGTTTGTTCGTGATGTATCAGATGGGATATGTGGATGGTCTCATCACTTAATACTTCGACAAAACGTGCGCGACGGCGGCGCAGTGCCATGCGAGCCAGATTGGCAGCGATAGCGTGGAACCAAGCACTAAAACGTTCGGGTTCCTGTAACCTGGGCAAACCAAGAAAGGCCTGGAGTGATGCTTCCTGAGCAATATCCTCTGCCTCTGTATGAGAGCCAACAATCCGTTGACATAATCGAGTAATGCTGGGGTAGTAGCGTACTAAGAGTCGGGTGAACGACTCTCGCTCACCATGGAGTGTCTGTGCTACCAGTGTTGCATCCTCCTGGTTGTTGTTATATGTTTCCATTCTGATTAGTATGTTGCAAGTATGGGGAAAAAAGTTACCTGGTAGAGGTAAGATTTATAGGAGTAGTAGGCAGTTAGCAACATCTTTGGTCGCTGTTACAGCAATGTCTGCACGTTTGTGAGGTGTTTCAATCACCCGTGCCAATCAGCAACAATGGTTGGGAGTTCAGACAGTTCCTGAATAATAGCGTCAGGTGTGATGTCACCAAGCGGAAAGTCGGTATTTTGTTTCCAGATTGCCCGCATGCCCGCCGCCTGGGCCCCAACGACATCTTCGCGTGCACTATCACCAACAAACACGGCGTTCACAGGCTCCACGTCGAGTGCCGCCATCATATTCTGGAATATTTGTGGATCGGGTTTCCAGATACCGACATCACCAGAAAAAAGTGTATATTCCAAATAGGGTAATACATTTACTTCAGCTAAATCTTCCAGATGCAATCGAGCAGGCCAGATGGTATTGGAGATAAGGCCAATTCGATACCCTTGCTGACGTAATGTGGCCAGCGTTTCTACTGCGCCCGGCACCACGGTTAATCCCTCACGTAGCGGACGTGCATAGCGGGTGGCTGCTTCTACAATCATTTGTTCATCAAGGGTGAGGTTGTGAGCACGTGCACCAGCAGCAATCCAGTCGATAGCGCGTAGGTTTAGATGCCCTCCGGTCGCCTGCTGCCACCCCTCGGCCAGCCGTGTGAACATCGTTTCAACAAAGGCATCTTCCTGCGCCGTCATCGGGTGACCTTGCTCAATAAAATACTGATACACACTCCGAATACCGGGTGTCTCAAATTCTCTCCATGTTCCATTGCCAGGACGCTCAAAACGGAGGAGCGTTTCTCCCATATCAAAAATAACTGCGTGAGCCACAGGAACCTCTTTCTGTATCATATTTGTGTTATGACGGATGATCTGAGTCTGGTTTTGCGGATGCAGCAGCGACAATCTGTTGTAAGTATTGTTGCCATGCCTGGCGATTCTCGTAGGTAATGCGCTTCACAAGTTCAATATCGCCTTGTTCAGCTGCATCGTTGGCGCGGGCAAGCGTTTCTTGAAAGGTGCGGGCCATATCGGCAACTGCGCGTCGTAATTCACTATTTGTTGCTCTTTGGCGAGCTAATTCGTCCTTCAACCAGTCGACGAGTCGTTGAGCTTCGGCCAATTCTTGTGTTTGATCATGAGACATTGGTAACATATTTCATTAAAACGTGCCACGTCGTAGCCAGATTGCATAAATAGTTGGCATATAGACACGATCATATGCGGGTAAGTAACGAACGATATCTCCCCCAAACCCTTTTTTGAAACGATACACCCCATATAGCGGATCATTGCGGGCACTGTCTTCTAATTGCTCACGTTCTTGCTCATCGTCAGCAGTTGCTGCTTGCCCTAGTGCATCTGGGATGCCCCAAAAGTCGTAGGTAGTGCATCCTTGCTGCCTGGCCCATTGGAATGCCCGCCATTGGATAGCATGTTGGGCCCCATTGCGAAGACCTTCTTCCATTGAGCCACTGTAGAGATAGAGGGCTGTGCCAGCCCAGGCGATCACCATGGCAGTTGCTTCTGGTTCGTCGTTGCGTTCAGCAATGAGCAAACACGCCGAGTCTGGTGAGAAGAGATTCCAAGCTGTTTGATAGTACGCATAACTGTGAATGTCGAATCGCGCTCGGGCTCGTGTTGAGTCGAGAATGGTGTAAAAGGAGTCAAGATCGGTAGACTCGGTCTCAACACGGACATTGACGTTTTCTCGTGAAGCACGTCGGATGTCTGCGCGATGCCCTTTGCGTATCTTCGACAGGAGTTCGATAGGATCAGGCGTCAGATTGAGATGGATACTGCTGTGTGGTTGGATTGGTTCGGCAGTGTGAAAATTGCACAGCAAGAGCGTACTATGTAAGTAATCTGCCTGTGGATCATTTTCCAATATGTTCGGTTCAACACGCAGGAATACTGAGCCAACGCGGTGGGCCGTACGATGCATCCCTGCCAACAGCAACTGATCTGCTTCTTCAACACCTGATAAGAGTGGACCACGTGGCACGTATGTGGCGGTGAGGCGAAACCTACGACGCAGCAGCATTTGTGCACCTGCTACAAGGCCATCTGGTCCTGCGACAGCAATACGTCTGCGTCGCCATCCAAACTGCCGTTTGAGATCTCCCCATTTTGATGATTGCAACAGATGCCCTTGCGGATGTTGTTGTGTGAAGTCGTCCCAGGTCTTGTCATCTGGTTCAACAATAGCGTATGTGCTCTGTGATGTTGAGTTCAAAGTGCTCATAATGCCCGTTTATTCTATGCATGCGAGATGTGTGTGGGTGATTTCTTCCAAAACCGCTCACGATATGTTGCTTTATCAGGGCATAGACTGCGTCCATGTTGTTTGACCGTTTGCCTCATTGTATCAGATCCACCAAATAGTTCATTCATCTGACTCTCATAAGCGTTAATGGATGCCAGTTTGGTTTCAATAACCGAGTCGATAGTCATCATCGTCGATATCATATGGTCATCGAGTTTTGCGCGCCTTTGTTCAAGTGCCCCTGGAACGGCTACATATGGAAAATCTTCATAGAAGAGTGTGTTTAGATTATCGTGGTACATTGCAGCAGCGTAGGTGAGAAGATGATCAACATGGCTTCCAACGCCTAATGGAAAATACAGGATTGCTTGTGGAGCATGCTCCACAAGCATCTGTACAAGCTCTCCAAGCAGTGGCCTGAGCGGATCGTCAGATGATGGTTGGTTGAATAAGGTGTCTCGTGAGTGGTACGCAGCCGGGTGACGGTAGATAGCATCGGCGAAGTGTGCCCAGTAATAATCGACATCAAGGTGTTCCATTGCGAGCCGGTCTTCTTGCAGACGGGCTGAGACAACCTGATCTGGTGAGAGGGCCCACTGGCCATGGAATTCTTCTGCAAGTGCACTGAACGATGTATTAGGCGCAGGTGCTGCGGTACACAGTGTAACAACTAACACACGGTCGTTGTTCTGGCACTGAAGCGCGATTGTTCCGCCGCACGAGAGCGCTGCATCATCAAGATGTGGTGATAAGTAGATATGGTCATAGTTATCGTCGATGTGTTGCAGATCCAACAATTGCATACATTATCCCTCTGTCTTACAAAATGCCATCCTCTAGTGACAACTCAGCAAGGGCGTCAGCAGCAGCTTGGCTTCGTGCAGCATCGCTAGTGTCACGTATGCGTTGCAGATTCTTGAGTGCTGTTTCTCCGCCAATTTGTCCCAGCGCCCAGATAGCTGATAAGGCTACCTCTGTGTCTGAGTCATTTACCAATGGGAATAGTTTGGCAAGGATTGGCTGTGCATCCTCGGACATTTCTCCGGCTGCACGGGCGGCTTCATAGCGCAGCGCTGGTGAGGGACTTCCCATCTCGTGTTCTATTGTTGGAAGCCACTCCACACGCATGGATCGCCCCATTGCGACAAGGGAACTCTCTTGCAACAACTGCTCTTTTGACTCATAGGCATGCTGGATTTCGGTTTGGGCTTCAGCATCCTCTGCAAGGTAGCCAATGCTTTCGATTGCACGCCTTCGTACATCGTTTGGTTGCTGTTCATCAAGAATTGTATCCATTAATACGTTGCGGAGGCCATTCTGATCGGCATCCAATTCATCCAAAGACACAAGGTAAGTAAAGCGACTGAGTGAAAGAGCAGCAACAGCACGAACATCGGCATCCGAGTCGTTGCGTAAGACTGAAATAGTCCGTTGTAATGCCCGTGGTTGGATGTTTTCCCACATGCCTTCAAGTGCTTCAATACGTATTTTAGGTTCAGTATCTTGCAGCAACCAGAACAAAATCTCTTCAAAGTTGAGTGATACATCTTCCTCAGCCATTTCTACCATGGTATGTACAATTTCGTATCGGCGTTCTGGCTGAATCATTTGCCAGGTGGGCCAGAATTTGTCGTAATCTGCACGATGAAGGTTGGATAGCTGCTTGAGTTGACGTGTTGAGATATGGCCAGTTGATGAACCTAGTTCTTGCAAAACTGTTAATGTTGCCATGATTCTTTATTCCTACAATGGAGAAGGGTGGTGTGCCTCATACGTTAGGCATACCACCCTTCAATACATCTTTTATTTGCAATAGTTATGTATCGTATTCGTCGTCGTATTCGTCGTATTCGTTATCTTCTTCCGAGTCGTCGGTCGATGTTGGTGGTGGAGTGTAATACCACGCACCTTCTGTTGTTTCATCAGCCTCGAAGTATTCACCACTACGCAAGAGCTCTGCGACATAACTTGGTGATGCAGGTCTGAGGACATTCAGTGCGACTACTAGTTCGTCAAGAAGTGCATAGTAACGTGGCTCGGACTTTGTTCCCATCGGCTCACCAATGATCCCAAAGACATGCTCCATCACCATTTCGCCCTTGCGCCGTTCGTTCATGGGCAGCACTTTGAGATTGCGTAGACGCCCATACCGTTGTTGTGTTAGCAACATATCGTTGTCAACCGCACAGAAGTATGCCACATCTGTGAAGGCAAGCTTATTTTTCTTCTCGTCCTGAACCAAGAGTCGCTCGGTTGTTTCCTCTTGTTCTTCATATGAGACGGTAAAGACATGGGGATCCTCGGTGCGGGCTATGGTGACAAGCGCACCAGGGATTAAATGCTCTTGAAAGAACATATCAAAACCAGAGATCCAACCACCACGATTCCCTGTTGGATAGCGGAGTTCAGCAAGGGTTGTAGTATAGTGTTGCGGTGAGTCAAATCGCAATACAGCGGTGCGCTGATCTGATAGTAGAGCTGATGGAAGTAGTGTGGCCATTGCACGAGTAAATGGGAGAATACCGTATTCCCACTCAAAGAATGTCAAAATATGGCTCAATATACCACTTTGACGGATGGAGTCGGCACTTTGCTCCTGCAGGCTCTCATCAAAGCCTTCTTCAATATACCCCGTAATTTGCCCCATCTCACCAGCTTTGACACGTTTACTGGCAATCGATGGTAGACCTCTGGTTGACCAGAGATGGGCTTTTTGAACACCAACAAACTCAAAGTCTTTTTCACGGCTTAATCGATAGTTTAATGAAAAGCGAAATGAGTCATAATCATTTTGCCGTGGGTTGTGATAAAAGATGTCCGAGATAATTTGGGTGTCGAGTAATGGCTCGCCCATTTCTAAAAGATAATCTCGAATGCGCCGCATGTCGTTCTTACCAAAATTCGTGGCAGATGCCTCAGGGAATACCTCATCGCCGAATGATACTATTTGCCGTAATGGGTCATTTTCAAATGCTGTTCGTAGTTGAGCAGTAAGAGTATTTTCATATTGTGCAAAAAGATCTTCAACAGTACGTTGGAGATCAATTTGAATACCGTTCGGTAGAGGCATAACAGTAGTTGGAGAACTCACAGGTGCAACTTCTTCAACTACCTCTCTAGCAACGACAACCTCGGTTTCAGCCGTTTCTGGTATAACTGTTTCGGCAATTCCTGTATCATCCCTATCTTGAACCATTCCTTCTTCTACCTCTTCGCCTTCAGGAGGTAATTGGGGAAGCAGGCCAGCCTCACGTTGCCAATAGTCGGATATATAAACAGGCTCAACTGTTGTGAGCGCAGGGCGTGTTGTGGTAACAACGACACTGATATCGTCTACAGGAAATGGATTATCTGGCTCAAATAGACGTTGTTTAAACATGTGTGATGGAGCATCTGAAGAGGGATGGTAACTTCCTTGCCGAGATGTCGTATAGATGATATCATCATCTTGTTCTTCACGTGTGAATATCTCTGGGTTAGCTTTCAGAGCCCCCTCAATTTCTTTGGC
Source organism: Chloroflexota bacterium (assembly GCA_039178835.1). Classification (GTDB taxonomy): domain Bacteria; phylum Chloroflexota; class Chloroflexia; order Chloroflexales; family Roseiflexaceae; genus AL-N1. The sequence continues at coordinate 2,966 of JBCDFA010000007.1, read as the reverse complement.
CATGATTGAGGGATCAGTATTATTTTGTGAACCAAGATATTCGGCTAAATTGTTAAGGGTTTGCCGAATGGGGGCATCAGCAGCAAACAAAACAGCCTGTTTGGTCATGATTTGAAATATTTGCTCTGCTAACGTCTGTTGTTTATCACTTCCTGCAAAAGTGGTATCACTCATTCGCTGTTCCCGCTTCTATATTTGTTGAGGGTTGTTCTTCACTAAGAACAAGGTTGCGTAGGATGGTAAGATAGTTCTGGGTCAGTTCAGAAATGTCAATAGGCTTTCCGAGTGCACGTAGCTGTTGAACGAGTTGGTCAAGCCCTGTTTCACCATAAACGACGTTTTTAGCGTCCATATGTCTATACTCTTCCAATACAACATGTTAATAAACGTAATGTACGGCAGGATAAACCTGCCGCATCTGTCAGTGCTCAGGTATTATAGCATTACAATGGGGGATACGCAAATTACCTGACGATGATAAATATGACAGTGAGGAGCACCACGACGGTTGTTCCAAATGCTACCATTAATATACGCTCCCAATTGAGAAAACGCGAATCATGAGGAAGTTGTTTCTCAAAACCATAAATATGCCAGCTATAAAGATGGGTATCTCTATCAGATTGTGTATTAGTGGTATCCATAACTGTAAAGGTTGAGTCACTCAAGTCAAACAAGATTTCTGTTATTGGGACGAATGAGATTGTTACTTCGCTTAATCTGATATGGGTGTTTTCATCAGTTGATAATTTGGCATTATCGAATAAATGTGCTAGTTGTGGTATTGATTGCCAATCGGTACGGATGCCTGAATGCTGTTCACGATATATTTCACTCAGATCGCATGTCTTTCGTAACCAAACTTCATTGATATTTGGCAAATCATCTTGAGCTGTCAGTACGGTAGAATGACGTGTCCAAGTTGTTGTTTTGTGTTGTATTAAACGACCAACACCGTCACAGGTCTGGCAGCGCATTGAGCCCGTTCCCTCACACTCTGAACATGCTGCAATTACTGGTGAGTGAACAGTCGTTGTTGAACCTGGTAGTCTTGTTGCTGATTTGATGGTGTGAGCTTCGTGGAAAGAGGGCATTGGTTTTTCAGATGCGCTCATAATGGTTTTAGCGGGAGCTTGGTTGTGAGTGGTTGTAGTACGCTTAATACGACCTGAGCCGTTACAAGTCGTACATTTTATTTTGCCCAGTCCATGACAGATTTTGCAATTTAAAACACGTGTTGTTCCTGGGATTGTAATAGTATTACCTGTTTCATTACCAAATCCCTGCGGCGCAGGTAGCTTCACACTCCAACGATCCAACTCTTTTTCTAGGGGGACGGATGTTGCTCGATAATCGGGTTTTTCGACAAGCCGGGCAGGTTCACGTGTTTCGTAGAGTATGTTCAGCGTGTAGAAATAGATATTTGTGGTAGTGACACGGTGGACGCGTATCTGCCGTCCGAGTAGTTTTCGACGAAAGAAACCCTGAATACTCCATTGATTGAGGATGGTCGCAATCTCATGATGATCCAGCAAACTCTCAGCATGTTTTCTGGCTTGTTGTAAAGGACTTTTCAACAGATCTGGCCCAAGCACTGTTTCGACTGGATGAATCGTTAGCGGTTCTGATCTCGATGTGTTTGGCACTGTGGTACCAAAAGCAATATTGTTCCGATTTGCTTGTTTGGGATTGTCTTTTGATGAAATAACTACCTGTGTTGGATTGGTGTGTCTTTGAAGTGATCGCTCAAGATCTTGCAGGGTTGCTTCGACAGACGGATATCTTTTGCTGGGTTCAAGTGCCAGCATGTTCTGGATAATTCGATCGATATCGGCAGGCAGTCCTTCAACACCACAATCACGTAACAGTTTTGGTGTGGTAAATTGTCCTCCATTGGTATCTGCTATTCCTGGATAATGATCCCAGGGTAGACGGCCACTTAACATCTCAAAGAAAACGATTCCCAGGCTATAGATGTCAGATATGCGCGTTACCGCCGTAGCTGATAGTGCATGTTCTGGCGAAAGGTATCCTGGTGTCCCCATGACCTTGTTGATAGCAGTCACACTACTTCTTCCTGCTTCACGGGCAATACCGAAGTCGGTCAATAAAACACGTGAACTCTTTTGTTCTATCAAGATATTACCAGGTGAAATGTCACGGTGGATCACACCTTGTATATGGGCATAGTCCAGTGCAGCACCGACGCCACGTAAAATCCATAATGCTTGATCGAATGACAATTGCTGCTTTTTCTTTAGAAGATCGCGCAGTGAGCCACCAGCTATATATTCCATGACTGTGTAGTAAAATGGAGCCTCATAGCCGTGATCATAGATTTGTACAATATGCTTATGATGCAAATGACTAATGAGATTGGCCTCACGTGTGAATCGTTCAATCCACTCTGTGTCTTGAGATAGAAGCAGTTTGATAGCAACCGTTCGTTCTGTAAGAGAGCGGTGTTCAGCCAACCAGACTTCGCTGGTGCCACCTTTGCCGAGTCTTCTCTCAAGATTGTAATTTCCAATTTGTTGGGGAATGTGACTCATAGTTCAATGTTGTGCAATGCGAATGTACAACGTTATTTCCAGACCAAAATTATACCACGGAGCTTACTTGAAATATAGCTCATGTGTGCGGAAAGTGATGGCGAAACTATCTCAAAATGTTTATATACAGTAGCAATTTGACAGCTTCCCAGAGAATGTGAAATGCGCATGTATGAGCAAACTGCCTATACCATTTACTATGAACGAAGGTGAAGCTATGTTCTTGCGGAACTCTGAGAGGGATTCTGTGGTAGAAATCGTAGGCGCATTGTAGTCAGGACTTACGCAAAAGCCATCTGCACCGCAGGCGATTTCAAATGTTGACGCAGGTACTCCGACAACAATCCATGCTTGATCCGATAGATTGTGGTGTCTGCGTCGTGAGCAATTTGTTTCAACCGGACCCAGACCAGC
>JBCDFA010000006.1:0-61952 GCA_039178835.1 Chloroflexota bacterium | reverse complement strand
CACTGCGACTCATTGGTGCGTGGGGGTTCCGCGCACCAATCCCCCTCAATACAACCACTTACACAAACGTAGCACAACCAAGCCACAACAAGTGATATAGATTAGTCTGACCGCATACTTCCATAATCTCTCCATATCTTTTTACTTATTACTACCTCTATTAATAAAATCTTTTGTTATTTTCCTTGACACCGTTTTAACGGACAGCTATACTGCTGGGTCCACATCCTAAACATCGTTTTAACAACAACCAAGCTCCACATACCATATCAACTGTAAGGAGTGTTGCTTGTGATGCACACCGACTCACAACTTCCACCACTGATAGCGTATCTGAGGCGACATCGATTTGACTATTATGGTAAATGTGTCGAACTACGCCATACCGTACAGGGATGGTTGGAATACATCCCCAACACCTTTCCACACTACACGCGTCATACCATTACCCACAGCGATGAGATTATCTCGCAGATGTCTCAACTGCTTTTTCGTAATGATCGCCCAATGGTCGCCTTATCACCAATTGAAGCATACATCCTGATCGTCGCGGCCTATCTGCACGATGTTGGGATGGTGGTACCAGATCGCGTCAAAGCGAACATCCTTGCCTCACCCGAGTGGAAGCAGTGGATCGCACACCACAGAACAGGAACCAAACGATGGCAAGCCATCGAAACTATACGAACGGACTCGGCCATCCCTGATGTTACTGAACGCCATTTCCTTGCCGATGTCCAGACACGATTTCTGATCGCTGAGTTTGTGCGACGCAAGCATCATCACCGCACAGCCCATATTTTGACTCATCATCGTGAGGCGCTCCAACGGTTCGATTTCGATGATCCGATTCTCTTCAACACCATTGCTGCAGTCTGTATTGCCCATGGACTGAGTCATTACGAACTTGAGGATCAGGAGCGCTACCCTGACCGGCGCACGATTCAGGGACAGTTAGTCAATGTGCGTTTTTGTGCTATCGCCCTGCGACTGGGAGACCTCCTCGACATGTCGCATGATCGCGCTTGCCCACTGCTGCTCAACGCAGCCTGCCCGCTTCCCGGTGAGAGTCTGGCCTACTGGAGCCAGTATCAGCGTTTTCGTCACCGTCTGACGACACCCGACTGTATCGAAGTGATTGCCGAATGTGCCACACAAGCGGAACATCGCTTTCTACACGATTGGTGTCAATGGTTGGTCGATGAAGTTGAGCGGGCGCAGACACTGATGGCAGGAGCCAAACGGCACAGTGAATGGCGACTACCACGGATCGATCTTGATGGTAGCACTCCAACGATCAAAATTCGACCAGCATCAGAAGCAACCTACATCCCGACCCGATGGCGATTCGAGTTGGAGCAGCATGGGATGTATGAACGACTGATTGGCGATCTCTATAATGAGCCAATGATCTTTGTACGTGAGCTTATCCAGAATGCACTGGATGCCACACGTTGTCAGATGTACAGTGACCTTGCGAAAAAAGAACAGGAACTTCCCGCATATCCAACACATATAGAAGCACCTTTCCGCAGTCGTTACCCCATTCATATCCAACTACAAACGCGCATTATGCCTGATGAGCAATCTGGTGAATTAGCACAATATCAAGTGCTAGTTGTTGAAGACCATGGCATCGGCATGGATCAGCATATCATCCAACACTACCTGCTGCAGGTCGGGCGGTCATACTACACATCAGAAGATTTTCACCGTTCATTTGGGTTTATCCCGGCCAGCCAATTCGGTCTAGGATTTCTCTCTGTCTTCGCAGTGAGTGATTACATAACCATCGAAAGTTACAAACCAACCTCTCGACTCGACAACCAACCATTACGCCTGACACTGACAGGGCCACGGAGCTATTTGCTGATTGAGCAAGGAGCACGATCAGTCAGTGGCACCCGTATTGAAATCCTGTTACGTAACCCTCTAGCACAAGGGCAACTAACTGATTGTGTTATGAACTGGTGTCGGCGTGTTGAGGTGCCACTCATGGTCGACGACTTAGGAAACAAAACCACTATTATGGCAGAACAATCAACACAATTCTGCTGTGACACACCACATATCCTGACCGATGGGATACGACATGCAGTACGTGCATTTCCGGTCAATCGGCCTGGCATTGAGGGAGAGTTGTATGTTTTTGTGCAAAAAGATCGACGTGGAGAGTCGTGGAAGGCCCGACGCGATCTTGATCGGTATTTCCGCCGACACCTGCTCGCACACCGACTCCGATTTCCTGGCAATGTCGTTTGCTTTCATGGTATTGCGCTGGTCGATGATGGTGAGTCAGAAAACACAGCCCGTCAGATGAGCGCACGCATCGATGTTCGTAACAACACCCTCCATCCAACCCTCTCACGGAGTGCCATAAAACGTCCTGATTCTGATGCGAACTGGCAACATATACTCGAGTCACGTTGGGCAGAAATCCTGAGCGAACATCTGGCTACGGCACCGAGAGCAACCGCAGAACAGGGGTGGAAGTACAAACAACAACTTGTAAACGACTTTCCGTTAGCTTCATTTTGGGAAGCTCTTCCCGGAATGATTCGAACACATCAGCAGGGACAAAGCCAAATTGTCTCCCTTCGTGAATTAAAAGCTGCGCCAATCATCACCACCATTTTGTATGCAGCACAGCCACAGCGCAATGGCAATGGGCGAAGGAATGGTGCGACTATCCCCATGACAAGTAACGATAATACTCCCATCCTTATCGACCACGATCTCCAACATCTGTCCACACAGCATTGCAACTCACTCTTTCATCATCGACAGGCGGTAATGGTACGCTGGCTGAATGAAAACTATCTCGCCATCGACTGGCAGTTACAGACTACCACCTCATTAACCTACTGGGAAACAAACGTTGCATTTCACCTCGTTCCGCTCCCATCAAACACAACCGTGGGATGCACACTGTACCTTGGCACATCAATATCGGCTGAAACCTACCTCCTCAATACCGCCCATCCATTTGTCCAATGGCTCGAACGAGTACAACAAGCCCACGAGCAAGATCCTCAGGTGATTAACAAACAACAGTGGGAGATACTCCTGACCCATGTGCGAAGTGCCTTGGTTGGTCTTGATAACGAACAAAATCTCCTTGACTATCTGGCAGGATGGCATCAGATTCCAAATCTGCCAGACAATCTCTATCCACCACAACTGGACTGTGGATCTGATACGTTTACACTGCACTATACCAGGGAACAGGCACTATAAAAAGGTTGATTATCATAAACTTCGTCTACTAAGGAGCGATCATGGAGAGTATTGATCAGCAAGAGCACCCGACGCTTACCCCAACCGTCGCACAAGAAGTCGAGCGTACCATCGCCGAACGCAAACGTGTTGATCATTCGATGGCATTCAAACTGGAACGCTATAAATATATTTTGCAGGAAATCCACACACTCAACGAGAATATGCACAAGTATTTGAACCTCTTTCAAGCCTTGGCAACCGTAATCATCGGTGGTGGAGTCGGGCTGTTTGCGGCGTGGCGCGGCCTCAACATCACCGCCGAAATTGCCCAAACTGGGATACGGGGATTACTTGGCCTGCTTATCATTCTTACGCTCTTCGCCGCTATTTCACTCTTTGCGGCATTCTGGTCGTGGTTCGACTATCGACGTGAAGAGGTCGAGCTACTCAACGAAATGGTTGGGCCAGGGTTTCGGAATCCACCACGCCTGAGCAACTTCTGGCGCTGGCAGGAGACGTACCTAGTGGCTTTTTTGTTTATCATCGTGTCAGGCGTCTACTGGTATGTCGAATATCGAGTTATTCCATTGATTGTGTAACTGAACCTGTGGCGGCGACCGTGAATTGATCGCGTTGCGTCGGTCACCGCCAGGGACATGATCTGCCTAACCCGTAACCCTTATCCTCTAACCCTTAACCCATCACTCACCTTTTGATAAAATCCTTTTTTCTGCATTATAATTGGTGTGTATCCTGTTATAGATGTCGTCCGAGTGTAGATGACTTCGAGGAGCACCACCTTGCATTGTGTTTTGCTCAACGGGCTGATATCCCACCAACAGCCCACTACCAAACAACCTGATACTGGCCACACAACCTCACCGTGTGACCATCAACCATGTACTTGGCAACGGGATACATCACGCCCCGTACGATCAACAGCAGGTCGATCATACCGGTCCCCACTCACATCATTTTTCTCCATATTGAATCATATCAGGAGGAGCGTATGCCAGTAGCAGGACGAGACTACATTGGCGTGGGCGTAGGTGCCATGGTGTTCAATGAGGATGGTCGCGTTTTTCTTTCACGGCGCGGGCCAGAAGCACGTAACGAGCGTGATTGTTGGGAGTTTCCTGGCGGTGGTGTAGCATTTGGCGAGAAGCTCTCCGACGCGATTGTGCGTGAGTTCTATGAGGAGTATGCCATGCACATCGAAGTTATCAAATTGCTTGGTGTGCCTGATCATATCATTCACAACGAACAACAACATTGGGTTTCACCAACGTTCATTGCACGCCATATTGCCGGGACACCCAGAATTGTTGAGATCGATAAGTGTACTGGCATTGGTTGGTTTTCGCTAATGAGGCTTCCTGAGCCACTCTCCATTGTCAGCCAATACGATGTGGAAGCCTACCTGGCTGAGTATGGCACTCGCAGCGATTGGTACGATTGGGAACACGATCACATTTCACGCCCCATATCCGACACATCGTAGCCACCCAGCGCGGCCACCGTCTCACGAAACGCTGGGTCCTCCAGCGAACGTCGGAGTGGATCGAGCAAAGGGCTTTCCCAGTGGCGTCGTGGGACGACCAGATCGTAGCGCTCTTTGAACAGCGGAACAAATTCGAGTTTGAGTGCTCGTGCCGCTGCCAGAATGCCCATACCGGCTGTTGCCACACCACTGAACACGGCAGCCCCCACCGACATGTGCGTAAATTCTTCGTGCTGATACCCAACGATTTGCTCAGGATCAAGCGCCTGTTGTTTGAGATGATAATCAAGCAGGATGCGCGTCCCAGAACCTTTCTGTCGATTCACAAACCGCACGTCAGCGCGAGCCAAATCAGCAAGATTCGCAAGGTTGTTTGGGTTGCCAGGCGCAACGATCAGTCCCTGATCGCGGTACGCCAGGTTGATAAGCACCACATCTTCATTGGGCAACAATCGCTCGATGAAGGGACGATTGTATTCTCCCGTCTCCTCGTCCAACAGGTGTGCACCAGCCAGATGCGTGTCACCACGCTTGAGGGCCAACAACCCACCGAGACTGCCCACATTTGCCGAGACCAGACGCACGTCCGAATCAAAGCGTCGTAAGTGGCTAGCCAGAAGATCGAGCGCCAGATCGTGGCTACCAATCGTGACAATGGTATTGGCAATTGCGCTCGTGTCGCGCAACAACTCAACTTCGACTTCGGCACCGGCATGGAGTCCTTCAGAGAAGCGTGGAATCCGCACCAGACCATCGGCACGTACCAGCGACATCACAATACCAGCACCACGAGTGAGGGGCGTCGCAATCGTGCGTTGATCAACCTCACCAAGAGTGACACGGACAAACTCATCTTCACCCGTTGGCGACAAGAGTTTCCGGCTGATCAGTGCCGACATCTTTGGTCGATGTGGGAGCGTTTGCCCCTGTAAACGATAGACGAGCGGTCGCAAAAACAGATCGGCGGTCAGCACAGTTGAGACAGGGTAGCCAGGCAAACCCAGTACTGGCTTGCCATCAACCACAGCCAGAATCACCGGATGGCCAGGACGAATCGCCACTCCATGCACAACCACCTTGCCCAGCTCAGATAAAACACTCGCCGTATAATCCTCCGAACCTGCCGACGAACCAGCATTGATAACGACAATATCATGGTCACTCAACGCCTGCTTGACCGCATCACGTAGCGCTTCACGACGATCAGGCAGGGGCTGATTGCGCGTAACCACCCCACCCCACTCCTGAACATGCCCCTGCAACATAAGTGAGTTGAACTCGATAATATTCCCTGGCTGTATATTGGTCACATCTTCCGGTCGCACCAACTCGGTACCGGTCGGCAGGATCGCCACACGCGGAGAGCGGTGCACTTCGACATCAACATGACCGGCTGCTGCCAACGCTCCGACATCAACGGGCCGTAGCCGATGGTTCTCAGGCACAATCAACTCGGTGGCAACGATGTCTTCGCCAAGTGCACGCACATGGTGCCAGGGCGTCACGGCTGCCATAATCTGCACCACCTCCTCATCGATGGTTTGCACATACTCGGCCATGATAATCGCATCGGTATCGGGAGGCATGGGATCGCCTGTATCCACCCAGATCGCCTGTGCACCAACGACAAGGCGCTGAGGATTGACTTCCGTTGCGCCAACTGTGTCAGTAGCCCGCACGGCAATGCCATCCATCGCAGCAGCATGGTAGTGTGGTGAGGAGAGACGGGCCCAGACGGGGGCAGCGGTAATACGGTCGTGTGCATCACTCAGCGGGACACGTTCTGAGCCCAGCGGCATCTGCCAATTTGCATCAGACAGTGCCTGTTCAAACCGTGCGTGGGCATCATCGAGTGCTACATCTTCGAGATAATATCGACGTTTCATAGCTCCTCCTCGAGCAGATTAAAACGATCAAAAAAGCTGTATGGTGACCGCCTCCTCGGCATAGAGGCCGGCCTGATCCAGCGGAACCTGCAAAAGCCCATCGGCACGCACCATCGTGTAAATGAGATTCGACTTGCCAAAGATGGGTACGGCCCACAAGCCATCACTACGCTGTTCCAGATACACTGGCACAAAGTCCTCAGAACCGGAACGCGACGCAACATTCTGGGCCAGCTTCGCCTGGACGGATGGGCGTGCAGGAGGATTGGTACAACCAAGCAACTGATGCAGGGCCGGCGTAACAAACAGTTGGTAGACGATCATAGTTGAAACAGGATTGCCAGGTAGGCCAAACACGGGCTTGCCATCAGCTAATGCCAGGATCGATGGTTTACCGGGCTTGATGGAAACGCCATGAACGAGCACACCCGGTTCCCCAAGCTCTGCAATAATCTGTGCGGTCATGTCACGGGTACTGACGGAGCTTCCCGCAGAAATAATCAACATATCGGCATTGGCCAGCGCCTCATGCGCCATTTGTCGCATCACTGTCGCATCGTCTGGTGCGATACCAAACGACAACGGCTCACCACCAGCCCGTCGAATAAGCGCTGCGACACTGTGAGTATTGATATCGCGAATCTGCCCAGGATCTGGTGGTGCATCAGCAGGCACCACCTCATCACCAGTCGCGAGAATGGCGACCCGTGGCCGCGCAACCACCGGAACACGTGTGAGACCAACTCCGGCAAGACCACCAACATCCTGCGGACGTAGCCAGTGCCCTTGGGGAAAAAGCACATCGCCCTCACGCACATCATCACCAACGGGCAACACATTTTCGCCAACCGCCACCGGGCGTACCACCTCAATCATCTGTTCATCGAGCGCCTGTGTGTTCTCAATCATCACCACCGCGTCGCTGCCAGATGGTATCATGCCGCCAGTGTGCACACGCGCTGCCTCTCCCAGGCGAACCTGGACCTCAGCAACTTGACCCATCGGCACCTCACCGCAGAGATTGAGGTAGGCTGGCAATCCCTCGCTGGCGCCATAGGTATCGCTAGCTCGCACCGCAAAGCCATCCATCGTTGAGCGGGGGAAGGTGGGTAAGTTGGTCGGGGAGTGAAGGTCTTCAGCGATGACCCGATCAAGTGCCTCTGTGAGGGAAACCTGCTCAATACGTTGCAAACGCATCAGATGTTGTGCTAATCGCTCATTTGCCTGAGTTGCCGTGATGACTTGAAAAAGTTCTGGCATACCAGCCTCAAACGGTGTCTATAAAAAGAGTTAATAAATCATATCGCCACGAACAAACGCTGCTGTCCGTTCATCACGTGGAGCATCAAAGAATGTTGCCACATCGGCACTCTCGACAATTTGCCCCTCCAACAGGAGCGTGGCGTATTGCGCGACGCGGCGAGCCTGAAAGATATTGTGTGTTACTAAAACAATGGTTGTACTAGAACGTCGATGGAGGTCAACAATTGTCTGCTCGATCATCTGCACGTTGGCCGGATCAAGGTTCGCAGTCGGCTCATCAAGCAACAACACTTGTGGATTCAGCACAATCGCACGCGCAAGCGCGACCCGTTGTGCCTCACCACCCGAGACGGTGTGCGCTGGCTTGCGTGCCAGATGAGCGAGACCAACCTGTTCCAAGGCCGTCATCGCTACTTTGTGTGCATCAGAGGTACGTCGTAACCGTAAACCGTATGCCACATTATTGATGACTGACGTCGAAAGCAACAAAGGGCGTTGAAACACCATCGTCACCTGCCGACGGAGCGCCATAGGAATGTTCACACCAGCGTGAAGCGTGTTGCCCTGAAACTGAATACTTCCTGCGGTAGGCATTTCTAAGAAATTAAGCAAGCGCAACAGCGTACTCTTGCCAGCACCGGATGGTCCAACCAGTGCCACTATCTCACCCGTAGGAACACCCCACGACTCGATATGAAGAATAACCCGCTCACCATAGCGATGGGTCACCTGATCAAGTTGATAGGCCATTGGCATACGAGGAGTAGCAAAGATAGGGGTAGAGGATATGAGTTGATCCATACCCTGAGTCACTCGCCCATTCTGCATCAGATGTGGCTCGTTGCCCATAACTCGCTCTCTATCACACTATCACCAAGTTACCCACCCGCCGTTGCAGGAAAGATATCAACCGTGTCTCTGGTCGTCACAAGCGCTTCCAGGCCATCTGGCAAATACGGTGCATCACGACCGTTGATAAAGACATGCACATGAGGAAAGAGTTGATCCTGCTCATCTAACAACTGTTCACGGAGAGGAGGATAACGTTCAACCACAGCGGCAACAAGCTGGCTTACTGTGACTTGCTCTTCAAGATCAAGGGTGATACTGCGCCCACCAACAATGGGACGCAACGTGGCATAAAAATTAATTTTCATAGTATTCTAATAACAAGATGATGTTCAATAAAAGGGATATTATTTCACTTTGGCAATGGATAAAGGAACATACGTCCCTTTATCCATCGTTTATCTCTGGTCTATGGAATGTACTTTACATCCAGCTATACGATACCTAAGCTTTGGAGTTTTTCCTCGGGGACGACACCATTGTTCCAGCCACGCGCCGTGTAATATTCTTCAAGCATCAGGTCGAGTTCACATACGTGACCTTCGGAACCGGGCATGGTCGATGGCTCACTGACAAAGCGATCTGGGAGATAGTCACTTCCTTCGCCAAAACCAGCCAGATTATTGTAGTAACGCTCAAGGTTGTAGATACGCTCACCAGTCAACAAGACATCCTCAGGTGAGTAGGACATGCCGGTCATAGCAGCATACTGAGCAGCATACTCGTCGGCACCTTCCGCAAAAGCGCTAAACTTACACAGATCTAGGCTATCGGAGAAGGCATGGAGGTCCTGGAAAATTTTGGCTAACTCGCCCTTCCCCTTCCACGCTAGAGGATCGGTGCTGGGCGTAACGACACCCAGCTCACTGGCAGGTGTATAGCTGCGAAGATGGCAAGCACCACGGTTGCTGGTGGCGTATCCGATACCCATGCCTTTGAGACCACGTGGGTCGTAGGCAGGTACCGACTGACCTTTGACCGTCATGCTGTATTCAGGATGACCAAAAGCCTTCGCGGCCAGTTCCGTTCCTTCTGCAAGAATATCGCCAACACCCTCACGAACAACCATATTTTCGGTAAACTCGACCATATTCATGGCATCGCCCCACTCAAGTGTAGGATGACCATTGAGGAGCTTTTTCTCGGTAAGTTCCATATACATTGACAGGACATTACCTATCTCAATCGCGTCGAAGCCATAATCGTTCGACATATCGATGATTTTGGCGACGGTATTGATGTCATCGTTACCACAGTTGGCGCCCAATGCCCATGCCGGTTCGTACTCAACGCTTTCCATTCGCAGACCTGCAAACGGTCCTTCTTTGATTTCAACCTCTTTCTTGCAGGCAACCGGACATGCATGACAGGTGGGATTTTCTACCAGAATATTCTCATTGACATACTCACCACTGATGAGTTCAGCCTTCTCACCAAAGGAAGTCGTCTGGCTGTTCCGTGTTGGAAGCGCCCCCATCGTATTGGTAACGTTCATCAACATGTTCGTACCATAGACCGAAAGGCCACCTTTACGTGGACTAGTGATGTTCTTCTCATCCATAATCGTCGCGAGTGCCTGCTTATGGGCCGGTTTCCAGGCTTCCTGATCAGCAGCCTTGGGAAGCTTTTTGACTGCCTTAATCACAATTGCCTTGAGATTCTTGCTCCCACCGACTGCCCCGGTACCGCCACGCCCAGCAGCGCGGTCATTTTCGTTCACCCACGCCGCATAACGCACAAGGTTCTCACCAGCTTGGCCGATGGCCGTCACACTCAGGTCTTTCTCACCATAACGATCTCTGAGGATCTGAACTGTTTCATGAACACCTTTACCCCAAAGGTCCGAGGCATCGCGCAATTCAACGACACCGTCCTGCACATAGGCATACACGGGAGTGTCAGCTTTGCCGGTAAAGATCAGGCCATCAAAACCTGCCCAGCGTTGACGCGCCGCTGACCAACCGCCGATGTGACTATCAGTTACCGTACCCGTTAGGGGAGATTTTGTAACCACGGCCTGCCGACCACTCATGGTTGCGTTGGTGCCAGTCAATGGTCCATTCATAAAACAAAGCATGTTTTCGGGGGAAAGTGGATCGACCTGTGGTCCATTCTCGAGTAGATACCGCACACCTAGCCCACGTGCCCCAACATATTTGCGTGACCATTCTTCAGGCATAGGGGTGTACTCAACAATACCTTTTGTCAAATCAATGTGAGCAATGCGGTTCGCGTAGCCTCCGAGCATGTGTAGCCTCCTTGCTGTGGATAACCTTATGATTTGTGACGTTTGTATATATCAGTTACAGCATATCTCTGTTGTTTCTGATCGTCTTCTCCTGGTTATCTGGATATCAACGCTGAGATTGACTGCGAGAATGAAACTATATCAATAAAAGAGGTTTAGTAATTCGTAGTGTTTAGTAGATAAACTGATATTAATTGTATCTAGCCCACTATATGGGAAATATTTTGTCAACTGAGTGTTGTGATTATACCATTTTTGTGCGCTCTGCGCTAGCACATGCCATGTCGATATCCATGTGAAAAAACGCACAATAAAAACTATGACTTATTGAAATTGAATATGATGAAATGTATTCGGAAATCGACAATGATCATATTCCAATATAATCGGATGTGGGTCATAACGACTCAGGAGAGAAGTCACTACAACCTGCATGACAGCTCCTCTCATTCCATCATGCAGGTGTAGGTATATACGGGGTTTCCTTTGTCCTCTATCTCTTGTTTGGGGGGGCAACGATTGCGATCATCCTGAGCGAAAAATCCAGATAGCACCTGTGAAACATGCAGACACCATTCTTTCTATAATCTAGCTTTAGATTACGTTCTAACTCCTCTCTTTGCTTACCTGTGGACTGAACTATCACAAGGAAAGCTCATTTTGGAACAGAGAGTTAGAACTACCCTATCACCGTGTAGCAAATAACTTGGTACTATCATAGCAAGATATATCTATTTTGTGGTGTCAGGTATTTACGACCAACCAATCATGGCTGTCAGAAATCTGACACTTGATCAGGTTTCGGTTTCATCCCAACTTACAGGAGTATGCGGAAGTTCATCTACCATCATAACAAGTTGTCGAACGAGATGAGTAATCGACTCCTTCTGGTCCACCCGAATATCACAATCCTCAATAATCTGGCATAAATGCCCATCTAGCATACGGAGTGTTTCTCCAAATGATGCAAACCCCAACATAGCGGCAGATCCAGCCAGGTAATGGACATTTTGTTGAAGAGGTGCGACTGCAGCTACAGTAGTATAACCATTGCAGACACTTGTCCAGACCTCGCTGATCCAAGGTATTCGCCCACGCACTGTGGTAATGTAGGTGTCGCGCTGTGGTTGCATGCGGGCAGCAACCCGCGACGTCAGATCTGCATCGGCAGGAACTTCTATCTCTCTGGACTGGTAAAGCCAAACATCTTCTCCATTGAGTAACTGTTGAATAGTATGGATAAAAACTTGTTCCTCAATTGGTTTGCCAATAAAGCCGTCAAATCCAGCAGCGCGAATACGTTGTAGATCGCTAGCAAAAACATGGGCAGTGAATGCAACCATCCGCACATGTGCCATATAATCCTGATTACGGAGATAGTGTAACACTGCGTAGCCGTCCGCATCAGGCAGTTGGAGGTCAATGAGGACAATGTCGGGGATGATATAAGGGGTAGTTGTAACCCATGTCTGAACAGCTTGATACGAGTCCACTTCATAACAGGTCGTCACTGCGAGATCAATCAGGAGTTCGGTGACAATAAAACGCGTATCTGGATTATCTTCTACCAGCAATACAATTGGTGATAGGGCTTCCGTCATGATATACCTCATCCTAGCTATCGGTATGTTGTATCGTGTGGTGTGATGGCAGGGAGGGATCAGGCTGCGAAGGCACCGGCAAGCGCACAAAGAAGGTAGATCCCACCCCAACCTCACTCTTAAACCACATGGTTCCTTCCTGTAATTCGACTAATTGTTTGCAGATTGCCAGCCCCAGTCCGCTCCCTGGTTGGGTAATAGCACTTGGGCTGAGCACCTGCTGAAATGCTTCAAAGATATGATCATGCTGATCAGGGGGAATACCCATCCCCGTATCTGCAATGGCCAGGGTCACATACTGAGCAGTTTCGCGGGCAATTCGTACTTCTATACTGCCATGCTCAGTAAACTTGACCGCGTTGCTAAGCAGATTGAGGACAACCTGCCGTGTAAGTTTTGCATCACACCAGCTATGAAGAAGCGGGTCGGCAAACTGAACCTGCACTGAGAGACCTTTCGTATCCGCAAGACTCTGCATATTATCGATACACTCCTGGACCAGGGTCGGGAGATCGACGACAGTTGGTTCACAGGAAATCTGCCCAGCTTCGATTTTGGCTTTATCAAGCAGGTCATTGACTAACACGAGAAGCTGGTTTGTGTTGGCTAAGAGCCGTTGTTGAATATCCTGCTGGCGTTCGGTCAGGGGACCATAACGCGGTTTGCTCAAGAATTGAGCATAGTTCAGAATAGCATTCAGTGGGGTACGCAAGTCATGACTGACCATAGAGATAAACTGGGATTTAAACTGACTGGCAGCCTCTGCCTGCTCTTTGGCCTGGGCAATTTCCTGCAAACGCGTATTTACCGCATCCTGTGTGACCACTGCATGGATAGCCCGTTGAGCCAAGATGATTGGAATAACTGCGGGCAAGATAAGCCAGGGTTGGAGAAACCAAACAATACTAGCAAGACCACCCATTGTGCTAGCAAGTATAGATATAAGATAAGGATAGAGAGACTCTTCTCGTAATATATGCCAGAAAGGTTTATAAAACAGAACCGCTCTTTGGAGAGCAATTGTCGTCGCACCGATCAAGGGATACAAGAGCATAATACCAAGAAAACACAGAAATCCAACTGTTGATACAAAGGGAATCGGCGTGGTTGGAAAGAACATGTAGAAAGTATAGATAGCGACGTACAGAATAACTCGGTTGGCAATACCATCAAAAGTATCAAGCCATTTGAGACGCAGTAAGATCCGCATAACAATAAATGTTGCCAGGGCAACTGCTAGTACTCCAGATGGTCCTAACACAACAACAGCAAAAAAGCTGGGAGCTTCCGTAATGTCAATGGAAATGCGAGATGACTCTGGACGATCCAAGCGTTTGATTTCAATTTCAGGTGCAAAATAATCGACCAAACCATATACACTGGCTACTCCAAGCAGGACCCACCACTGAGTAGTAGCAAACGACAACAGAGTGTAAGTTGTCAAAATAGACAGGCCAGATGTATACAGGACAATTGTGTAGGTCGTTTTTAGGCGGAATACTGGTGATACACGGAATTGTCGATAGTATTTTCGCAAGACGTTCATAGTGATATTGTCCGATACACGCATACAGATGCATTTCGTCTCTTGCAGATGAATGCATCTGTATGCGTAGGGTATTGCTTATGGGGGACTACCGACAACTGCGACAGCATTTATAAAACGAATCCTTATGACATCCAGCATCACTATTCCTTCCTAGTGAAAGAGTGACACGACTCTCTGTCTGAGCATCAGTTATTGGAACCTCTTCATCCTGTCCCTGACTCATACCTGGTGTTCCAAGAGCAAGAGCAATCCCTACGACGAGCAAACTATGACATATCCACTGCATCATTTCCGTCCCTCCTGACATAATCATGATATGCAAGAATTATCGACATATACGACAACATGGGCCACCATTGTTACCATCTGTTGAAGCCCCATCACTACATCCTCCTGGAGGCGCTGGTGGTTGTGGTGGTGGCCCTCCTCCTCCTGGTGGGAGAACCACTTGATCTGTTTGGGGTTGGTCTAACGGTTGAGAAGGAGCAAATCCCTGACTCACAATGGGTGCTCCCAAAGCAACCGCGAAAATAAACGTTACCAAACTCCGTCGTATCCATCGTTGCATGAAATCCTCCTTATTACCCCACACTAAGAACCATATTGGGTTCTCACCCAATCCTGCCAGTCCTGCTCAAATGTTTCGTACCGCACGCCAAATGTCTCCTGTAGGGCGTCATCAAAGTCTCGCCGTGGCGTATAGGCTTCAACGAGTGCCCAAAATCCCTCCAACCCACCATAGGTCTCCGTGATGTAGACCACCAACGAATAGGCCAAAGCATAATCAACTGCTGTTTCTTCCTCCAATCCAATATTCATATGTTCCAAATCTTGTTTTCCGTATGCTCGTGTCGTATCAACAATCGGAATAAAGAGATCGTCCTCAACTATCTCCTGTAATAATCCATCGTAGTTTTCTTCAATAATATACTCGGCGAGACCCTCATACATCCAGGGGGCCATCTCAATAAGTGGTACAAACGCATGATCCGTCACAAAATGGGTGTACTCATGTGCCAGCACATCCTGTAATACTGGTTCCCATCCTTTGTCAGGGTTGTAAAACCGAAACGCGAATGATACGGGGGTCAAAACGGATATACTATCTGGGACTCGTTCTGAACTTGCGCGGTGGTAAAAACCGGGACCTACCCCTCCACCAAGAAGTGGGACACCAGACGCCGGTTTAATATATACACGGAGCTTTTCTTCAGGGAGCTTTCCGAGTTTTGCCTCGACCGTTTCACGGGACTGTTCCATCATCCCCATAATGGTGGCATTGACATCCTCTGACCAGGTATAGGTGTAAAAGATAAAATGATCTGTTTCAACCATCTTAGGTTCCCCAACCAATTCTTCCGTCGGTTCTGAAAATAACCATTCTCCATCCACTTCACGAAACAACCAGTTTGCTACCGAGCCCGACTCAACCGTAATAAGTGCCTGAACAAAGCTGTTTTCACGTTGCGTGACTTCCTGCACCGTATGTTCGAAAACAAAATCACGGTCAAAAACTCTCATATCTCGTTCAAACTGTGCGAGGAAAATGCGCCGAAAGGGGCCACTCCCAGGAGCAACGAGTTGCTCCACTATCTCTGCATCGTTTTCGTTATAGGCCTGCGTATAGCGATCCAATGTCGCCTGAATCCCCTCTTTGATCGCAGCTAGCTCATCAGGTCCATCAGCTGTTGGTGTGACTGCTGTCGCGACGGGTGCTGTGTCCTCTGGTGTAGGATTGCTCTCCTGTGCAACAGGCACAGCACGACACGCGCTCAGGATCATCAGGCTCAAGCAACTCCAGATAGTAATATGTAGCGATAAACGACGACTCATGCGTACCTCATAATCTAGTCGTAGGTTATTCTGATGCGGTGACTGCGATCGTTTGCAGAGCATAGAAGCCTGGAACCCCATCAATATCTAATGGTGTTACCACATCCTCGGTAATGCCCTGCACATGGGGCTGAACCAGAATGCGATCCTGGCTGTACCACAAAAACGTCACCGGTATGTCTGTGTTCAGTACGTCCTGTGCCTGATCGTACAGATCGGCACGCTGGTCGGGATCGTTTTCACGATCAGCGGCGGCTATCAACTTATCAAATTCTTCACTTGTATATCCAATGATGGAAGCCTCATAGCCACCAGTCGCAAATACCTGCGAGTAATAGTTCTGGGGATCAGGATAATCGGGGTTCCATCCCGAAATTGCCAACTGAGGAAATGTTTCAGGATTAGAAATAAGCTCAATATATGCCGTTGAATCCAATGGATCAAGCCGCACGGTTATATTGAGATGCTCCTGCAACTGACTGGCCAGCCACTCATACTGATTTTGGGTGCGTGGACTGGAGGAGAACGGGAACACACTCTCGGGCAATCCCTCTCCATTGGGATACCCTGCCTCGGCGAGAGCAGCCCGCGCCGCGTCCGGGTCAAAAGACCAGCCCTGGTCTTCAACATATCCGGGAATGGATGGGGGAATAAGCGTCGAAGATGGAATGCCAATTCCTCCCAGAATATCTGTCACGAAAACGCCCCGATCAATGGCCTGGGCAAAGGCCTGCCGTACCAGCACATTGTTAAAAGGTTCCTGCGCGAGATTGAAGGCCAGATAGTTCGAAGTTTGTGGTGCATCAAGCACGACTTGTGACAACAAGGCTTCATCCTGTTCAACTGCCACCCAATCTTCTCCTATTACTTCCAATACATCCAGCTCACCATTCTGATACGCTTGAAACGCCACCTGACTATCATCAATCACCGTCATTTCGATCTGCTCCAACTGAAGCGGCCCTAATGGCCAGGATGGGTTGGCAACCCATGTCATCTGACCAGCATGCCATTCCTGCAACTCAAAGGGGCCATTTCCTACATAGGTCTCTGGGTTCGACCACCAGGTTTCGCCACTCTCGACATCCTGTTGGCGTACCGGCGCTCCGATCCACAATGCTGCAAGACTGAGAAACCAGGGAGTTGGTTGTTCCAGCGTAATTTCTAGGGTGCGATCATCAAGCGCCACCACTCCCACAGTTTCCCGAAGTGCGTCAAGATCAAGATCATCCAAGTCAGTCGAGTCACGTACGACACCATCAGCATCAGGGCAACTGGTGACAGCATAATCCTGATAGCCAGCAATAACGCCACAGCCAATCGATTGATAAGGTCCGGCCAGTGTTGGGTCGGCCAGACGTTTCCAGGCATAGGCAAAATCAGCAGCCGTAAGTGGAGCGCCGTCTGCATACTGGGACTCTTCGTGCAGGGTAAATGTATACACCAGACCATCATCGGATACGTCCACACGTTCGGCAGCACCAGGAACGGGTTGCATGTCTAGGTTGAAGCGCATCAGTGGTTGATAATTCAACATAGCAATAGCAATCTCATCTGAATAGGAGGCCTGTTGGGGATCAACTGTACCTGGCTCATAAGGCAGGGCTACTCGTAGTACACCCGGTGCTGCCTTAGCTACTGCCGATTCCGCCGTAGCCGATTCAGGGTCAGGCATGGCGGTACTGGCACGATCAGTGGTTCCACCTTCCTCATCGATTGGAGTCGTTGTGATAGCCTCACGACCTTCCGGGGTAGCTGGTGCGGTTGTGACTCCCTCTCCCTGTTGACAGGATGTCAGAACCAGGATCAGGACCACACATAACACAAGAGTCTTTGATACTTTATGCATAGTACTCACTCATTAACCATATGCTTACCAGTACGTGTGATAAGTATACGTTATCTTGGGAATAGGTAAATGTCAGATATCTGACATACTCAGGTATATCCTGTCAGATATCTCACACACAAAACATGTAAATACACTAGCACGACTACACGTCGTATCAATAACTACAGCATTAAAGAACTATGCTATACTAAAATATAACAATATCAAAAAAATTAAGAAACAACATCTTATGAGAAGATCAGGGAAGCACACATGACATCTATTCTTGTGATTGATGATGATCCCATTACAACAACATTTATCAAGAGTATTGTTGATCCAGGCTGGAAAGTTCTCAGCGCAACAGATGGCGTCAAAGGTCTAGATATCCTAAGAAAAAACCCACATACCGATCTTGTGGTGCTTGATATTCAGATGCCAGGTATGAATGGATACCGTACTGCGGCACAGATCCGCTGCATCAGCAAGCAAATCCGTATTGTCCCATACACTGTGATTGACCCCATCAGAGAAGATCCCAATCTCGAAGCCTATATGAGCGAACTCGGGTGTTCCCCTATTCTCAGAAAAGGCATTAGCCCAATTGCACTCTATCAACACCTACAGGAAGCCCTGCGAACAACCCCACAAATCAAGCAAAGCGCTATCCTCATTCAACTCCAGCGAGAAACCAGTGAGCGCGAACGTGAGATCAGGATACAGCAACTTCAGCATCACATCATGCTCTATACCACCTCACCTGTCGCGCAACAAGGCATTAAAACACTAATTGAGTCGACCGGTATTGAAACACACGTACACATTATTCCTTCCATCCAACAACTCAAGGAATATGCTTGCGATGAGTTTCCGCGTATCCTTGTTGCAACAACCAATGAATATCATACAGTATTCAGCTTCCTCAAGAACGGGGCCATCATTATTGCCGACTCCATTAATGAAGCGATCCATATCACCACCCACATAGAGATGAAAAGACATCCTCTCTGTTTTAGCGTGCTGGTCGCCAATGAGTCTATCGTCACCAAACTCAGTAAAGCTATTTCGATAGTGCGTGAAGGCAAACGATTTATCGACCCCGATATTCGACAAACAGACCAAGATAGTGAAAAACTTATTGGCGAACAATTGCAGCAGCATTTTGGGTTAGAATATATCACAAAAGATGAGTTAATACTGATACAGATGCAGATGAGCCATGCCGCAACCAGTGACATAGCACAAAAGTTAGGTACAAGTACCAATAATGTCTACCAACTACGCTCACGGTTGATAAAACGGGCGGGGGTTCAAAACATGACAGATCTACTGCAAATCCTGACTATAAAATAAGTGAATACAATCAAATGACAGTAGAAGGGGTAATAGCAAAAACAAGCACACGTCCTGATAGCACTCAGAACGTGTGGAAGATAATGCAGGTGGCAGTACTCTTTATCGACCAAACTCGTGGAACCAATACGCCCCGTTTTCATTGACATCCCCAGCTACTCCCAGACGCGTCCATTCCACAGACTCGATGTTGGCCCGGTGTCCCACACCTTTCGGCTCTTCCATCATGCGGCATAGCGGAACTCGCACGCCATCCTTCCAGGTACGACTCGATCCCCACGCACCACCAATATTCTCCTGCGCCCAACCAGCTTCACAGTTGCGTCCATACCCGTTCTTCGCATTCATACAATTTTCGATAAAGTACCCATGCCCCTGATCATATGCGAGCGCACGTTCAGCAATATCGTTTAAGGCTGGAGCAGATTTCAATGGTGGAAGGGCAGTACGCCAGCGCAGGAAATTAACCGCTTCCAGGCTGTAGTTGATAAATTCTGCTCTGGTAGGTGTGCCCATACCTGGACTATCATCAAACCCGATAATCCTAGGGGTTCCCTCATCGGTGCAGAAGGGTCCCTCAAAGGTTGGGGCAGGCGAAATACCACTTGGTGGTGTCGGCACCGGTGTTGGCGGTTGCAGACTATTGCCAGAGCCTGTCAGGATGAGTGGAAGCATAACAGTATATTCTGCTTGTTCCTGCTGAATGGCCATAACATCAGGAATATACAGGAGCATCACAGCCAGAAACAGTAGTATACACAGACCAAGTATGCTTCTCAGTGTATAGAAGGGGTGAAAAGAGAGGATGTGATACATGATAAATTCACCTTTATTGAAGTAATAATAAACATACTCATCTTATGGTGTATCAAGCTGTGTGTCGATGCACAAATGCTCATATTGCACTCAAGCTGTGAAATGTTATTGAGGGGAAAAAACAGTTCTTTATACAAAATATGTGCCACTTGTGCCAATATTACAAAACATTCAGGTATAATGCGATATGCGCTATTTCGGAAAGATCATACTATTTTGCAGAAGGAGTGTATCATCATGCGACATGTTTTGATTGCTCTATTGGCGCTTATTGCATTACTTGCAGCAGCGTGTGGTTCCCCTACAACCACACCTGAGGCCAACCAAACGGGAGAGGATACAGCAGCAGATGCCACTAGCGAAGACACGACCGAGGATGGGGCCACAGAGGACACCACAAGCGAAGACACGACAGTACCAACGACACTACGACTGGCTACCACAACTAGTACCAATGACTCGGGCCTACTAGACGACATCATTCCTGACTTTGAAGCACAGTACAATGCACAGGTCGATTTTGTGGCAGTCGGGACTGGGCAGGCTTTGGCGCTTGGTGAAAATGGGGATGCTGATATTGTTTTGGTTCACGCCCGCCAACGCGAAGACGAATTCGTTGACAATGGTTTTGGTGTCAATCGACGCGACGTGATGTACAATGATTTTGTGATTATTGGACCAAGTGACGACCCAGCCAGTATCAGCGGTATTCCCATCGCTGCCGATGCTTTTCAGGCAATAGCCGAGGCTGAAGCACCTTTTGCCGCACGTGGCGATGATAGTGGAACATCTACAAAAGAATTAGGTATCTGGGAGAGCGCAGGCATTACCCCTAGCGCAGATCTTGAGTGGTACAATTCGCTAGGACAGGGCATGGGTGAAACACTTATCGTAGCAAACGAACTACCAGCGTATACCCTGACCGACCGTGGCACCTACCTATCAATGCAGGAACGACTGCCATATCTTGAAATTCTGGTTGGTGGCGCATCGATTGAAGAAAATGAAGATACAATACTCTACAATCCCTATGGCATCATTCCGGTCAATCCTGAACGCCATACCGCCATTAATGCTGAGTTGGCCGAACAGTTCGCCCAATGGATCACATCAGATGATGTACAGGCGCAGATTAGTGAATTTGGCGTAGACACATTTGGTCAACCACTCTTTTTCCCAAACGAGGAGTAAATGTAATCGCACATGGACGATATTCTTGATGGTTTGCGCGAAGCCCTGAACCTTCTGCTGGGTGGAGATCCATCCGTATGGCAAATTATTCTGCTTTCACTACAGGTTTCAGGGCTGGCGCTCCTGTTCGGCACACTGATTGGTCTTCCGTTAGGGACATTGTTAGGCTTGAGCATCTTCCCTGGACGAAAGATTATCGTCACACTTATCTACACAGGAATGGGGTTTCCTCCCGTTGTCATCGGTTTGCTGGTCTACTTGTTGCTTTCACGATCTGGACCGCTTGGGTTTCTTGGTTGGTTGTTCACCCCAACCGCGATGATTGTGGCTCAGACCATTATTAGCCTGCCATTGATTGCCGGTTTCACGATGGCGGCTGTGTCAAGCATTGATCCCGCTTTGCGTCTACAGATACGTTCGCTCGGTGCAACGCCATGGCAGACAGCCCGCGCTACCTTATGGGAAGCACGCAACGGTGTCATCGTAGCCATTATCGCCGGATTTGGTCGCATTATTGCAGAGGTTGGTGCGGTGATGCTTGTTGGTGGTAATATCGACGGCTCGACACGCGTGCTAACCACGGCGATTGTGTTGGAGACCCGTCGAGGGGCTTTTGATCTCGCATTGGCCCTCTCCTTTGTTCTGATAGGCATGGCGTTGCTTATTAATGCCGCCACACTCTATCTACAGGGCCGTATTTCAGCATAGCGTATGGCAATATCAACAACAAACGACTCGCCGCCAATCGCAGGCATCGTTGTCGCTGGGGGAAGCAGTCGCCGCCTCGGAACAGACAAACGCAAACTGAGACTGTGGGGCGATGAAGGACCAACCCTGCTTGAACATACCGTTGGCATCCTTGCAGACCTGTGTACAGAGATCATCGTCGTTCTTAATGATCCAGAGCAATGGCAGGACCTTCCAGCGCAGTTGCTTTGTGACTGCTATGCAGATGCAGGTGCGCTGGGGGGCATTTACTCTGGCCTTGCAGCGATATCTACGGCCCACGCCCTAGTGGTCGCGGCTGACCTGCCATTCCTCAATCGTGAATTGCTACAAGCCATGATAGCTCTTCCCAGAGACTATGATGTGTTGGTACCCCCAGCATCTCAGCCAAACAAGACCCGCAACAGGGATGGTCTTGAGACACTTCACGCTATCTACTCCAAGACATGTCTTCCCCCCATGCAACACCTTCTTGAACAAGACGAACGACGTATCACTGCTGTATTTTCACATGTAACTACTATTACCCTAATGTCAGATTATGTAAAATCTTTCGATCCACTTGGACGCGCTTTTCTGAATATTAACACCCCAGAAGAACTGATTATCGCACAAAAACACATACAGAACTCATCAAAAGAACCTGATGATTCGCCATAAACCTCACTGTCATACAGCTTCGTTTTACACTATTCGTTGACAAATTTTGGCGTACAGTATGTTATTATTGAGAATGGCGCGTAAGGTACCAAGTTTGTATAGGTTAGGATGAACCAACGTGCGACTCACACAACATCAGATTCACCTCGGAATTCTTGGCATTATCGCCCTTACATTATCATTAATAACAATATTTGAGTTCTTCAATGGTGACCAGAACATGGTTATTATTGGAGTTACAGGGTTAGTTGTGCTTGGTGCATTACTCTTCGCAACCTGGAAACACTGGTTTCTCAACATCACTGGCCCAATAACCATCGTCGTCGTATCGCTCATTGTAATAGCAGGTGCTTTAAGAACCACTCTGGACGGAACTGTATTTCTTGCCCTGCTTTTTCCACCGCTCATTGCCAACCTTATCGCCGGACCAAGTTGGGTTCTAGGGAGTAGCCTTACAGTAGCGACTCTTATCTTCACCCGTGCACAACTGGATGGGACAAATGTCGATCCGATGATGTTCGTTATGTACTGTGCCATTGTAGGTGGTATAATTCTGAGCCGATTAGCCACTGACAATGTCCAACGATTGGAAGAGGCCAACAAGCGTGTGGCTCAAGCACTTGCCCAGGCTGAACAACAGGCACATGCAAATAAGCGACAGGCGGAGGAACTCGTTAGGCAGAATGAAGCACAGCAACGCTTGCTTGAACTGGTTGCAACACTGGAGACGCCCACGGTAACTATGGCCACGGGCATTCTGTTTGCCCCTATCGTTGGGTATATAGATAGTCAGCGCGCTGACCGACTAATTGCCCAGTTACTTGATGATGCAAGTAATCAACGTGCTCGACTCGTAATTCTGGACATTGCTGGTGTCCCAACTATAGACACAGCCACGGCACAAACGATTCTTCACGCAACATCTGCCCTACGCCTCCTTGGGTGTCAGGTAGCACTCACAGGCATCAGCCCAGAGATCGCGGTTACATTGACACACCTTGATGTCGATCTTAGCACGATAACTACCGTTCCTACACCACAAGAAGCTGTACAACGCTACACCGAACAAACACTGGAATAAGCACCATCAAATGAGTGTGGTGTAGCGTAGTCTTAACTCCTTCCTGATACACACCTCATCACAGGTGGTACAATACAGACGTTCACGTACAAGTTTCAAACTGTTATATAGATGGAGCAGTTCAATGGAGAACACCGGACGTCAACATCTACAAACTTGGCTCGACACCAAACCAGATAACTTCTTCACCAGCGATCAAAACCTACAGCGCGTGCTACGCATGTACTGGGGCACAGAGCAATTTGCTCGCCACGAAGAGCACCTAGCAACCTTCGGTCACACCTGCGCGACAACCATGAACGATGCCGCACAAACCAACGACCGTATGGGCAACCATCCGCGCCTGGATCGCTACACCGGCATTGGCGAGCGCACTGAAGATATCGAATTTCATCCCAGCTACCACGTTGCCGGACGCGCAGCCTACGAATCAGGGGTTCTATCGATCCAGTCTCAGACCGGCAACACGCTCTTACAGAGTGCGCTTTTTTATCTACTTGCCCACAACGGAGAGATGGGCCATGCCTGCCCGATTGCCTGTACAGCAGGGCTTATTCTTGTCCTACAACAGAAGGCTAATCCAACTGTACGAGAGCGCTTTCTCCCACCGCTACTCAGTCAGGACTATGATCAATTACACCACGCTGCGCAATTCCTGACCGAGATACAAGGCGGATCGGATGTTGGAGCCAACATCTGTCGTGCGACGCCTATCAAAAGTCAACCGGGGCAGTGGCAGATCCACGGCGAAAAATGGTTTTGCTCGAATATCAACGCCGATCAACTCTTGATGACCGCACGCCCTGATAATGCATCGGGGGGCACACGTGGGCTGGGGCTCTTCCTGGTACCACGACATCTCGATGATGGCAGTATCAACCATTTTCGCATTCGACGGCTCAAAAACAAGATCGGCACCCGTACCATGGCCTCGGCAGAAGTTGACTTTGAAGGTGCGTTCGCTTACCAAGTTGGCTCACTTGACGAAGGCTTCAAAAACACCGTCGAACTCGTGCTCAATACCTCACGCTACCTCAACGCAATGGCCTGTTGTGGCTTCATGGCGCGAGCCTTGATCGAAGCGCGCAGTTACACCGCTCACCGACAGGCCTTTGGCCACACTATCGACTCCTATACCCTTGTACAGGAAAATCTGGCGCAGATGGCCGCTACAACCTATGCCAACCTTGCGTCGAGTTGCTATTTGGCCCACCTGATTGATCGCATTGCTACCGATCAGGCAAATGAGCAAGAACAGGCCGTTCATCGTCTTCTGGTCAATCTCAACAAATATGCGACATCGATTGCAGCAACAGAGGTCATTCATCGTGGGATCGAGATATTTGGCGGGAATGGCGCTATCGAAGATTTCTCTATTCTGCCGCGCCTCTACCGTGATGCTATCGTGCTCGAAAGCTGGGAAGGCACACACAATGTGTTATGTCTGCAAATGTGGCGAGATATAGAAAAATATCAGATTCACGTGCCATTTCTGGAGCATATTGAAATGATGGTATCAGAGATAAAAGATCCATCGTTAGGTGACACACGTGGGGAGGTACGTGAAGCACTTGGGCGAATTCGCGGGACAATTGGTGCACTCTTGCATGCTGATCCACATCTGGCACAGGCCCATGCCCGTCGGATTGCCAACATGCTCATTGGGGTCGCGCAAACGGCATACATCATGCGCGAAGCCGACTGGGAGATCAGTAATGGCGAAACCAGCCCCAAACGTGATTTACTCACAATCTATATGAATCAGCACATACGCCACACTTACGACCCGATCAAGGATTTTGGCTATGTAGCACGCTTAGAGCGTATTGTGAAGGCATTATAGCATTGCATAAAAACGGAGAGGCTTCATGCCTCTCCATTTCATACACACCATATGAGAGATGGCTAGCTCAGGCTGGCCTGCTGCGCGACCTGACGACCACGATCAGTAAGGAGCAACAAGCCACTCTGGCGCTGAACCAGACCGTTTTGCTCAGCAAGCTGAATAACACGTTTGGTGAATGTGGTCTGCCAGTGTAGGTGCTCGTTGAGTGTCTCGATACGGCTTTCGACCTCTGCTTCTGGTGTGCCTTCGTGATTAAGCAGGTGCAACGCCAGCATCTGAGTTGCAAATTCCCAGCGTTGTCGTAGACGCCGCAGAGCAATAGCAATTAGGCCGCGTTCTGGTGCAAACAACAGTGCGGCAAGAAAGAATATACCTGTCATCGATGCCATCGAACCACTGATTGACACGTCCAAAGATCGTGCCATCCAATAACCACAAATAGCACTCCCAACACCAATCAAGATACTCAATCCAAGCATATGTGACAATCGGTCGGTGAGGAGGTAGGCTGCAGCCGGGGGCACAATGAACAGCGCGATCACCAGGATTGAACCAACCGCATCAAATGCACCAACAGCGGTCACCGAGACAAGCGACATCAAGCTATAGTGGAGTAATGCAGGTGAAAAACCAAGCGCCGTCGCGAGACCAGCATCAAACGTTGCGAGCTTCAACTCTTTGTAGAAGACCCCTACAAATATCAGATTGAGCAACAGAATGATTATACCAATGATCAAGGCACGTGGTCCCCAATCCTGCCCAAAGGCGTTAAAGCGATCAAACGGTGCTAACGCAATCTCGCCAAGTAATACGACATCAACATCAAGATGCACATTCCCAGCAAAACGCGAAATCAGGATCACTGCAATACTGAACAGCGCGGGGAAGACAATACCAATGGCAGCATCTTCTTTCACCAGCCGTGTGCGTGTAATCACCTCAACGCAACTCACAGTCACAACACCCATAATCATCGCACCAACGAACAGCCACGGCGACTGTGTGTCTTGGGTAAGAAAGAAGCCGAGTACAATACCAAGCAACACTGTGTGACTGATCGCATCACTCATCATCGCTGTGCGTCGTAACACCAGAAAAACACCTGGAATGGCACAAGCAGCGGCAATGACTGCGGCAATCAGTTGTACTTCTAATTGTGGTGACATATTACTTTACCCCCGCTTGCTTCAATGTACTATCGAGCTGCCCATCCACCCCCATATCAGCCACATCCATTGATGAGAGACCTGCGTGGGCCAGTTGACGCACCTGATGCATACCAGCCGGAGTTAACACCCAGGTATCTGGACCAGCTTGTTGGACCCAACCACGGTCAACCAACTCATTGAGTGAGCGAAGAACACCACCACGTCGTTCATTCATCACACGCAACACCTCGGTTGTATGTGCGTGCTCGGCATGATCGTGCTGTTGTGCAAGGGCATAGAGATCCTGCAAAACGGCATCAAGACGTAACCTGCGACGATTGCGCTGGCGACGAACCCAATTCCATATAAGACCCCGATTAGGTGCAAACAACATCGAGACAAGGACAATCACACTGACACTCAACACAATCGTTGGTCCCGTGGACAACCCTCGTGCTGTTGTGCTGATAACTGCACCAATGACACCGGCAGTAGCACCAAAAACCCCTGCCAGCAATACCATCACACCGAGACGATCAGTCCATTGGCGTGCGGCGGCAGCGGGGGCAACCAGCATCGCACTCATAAGGATAACACCGACGGTTTGGAGGCCAATCACAATAGCCACCACAATAAGCGATGTCATCATAATGTCGAGCAGCCGGATCGGAAAGCCCTGGCTCGCACCAAAGTCAGAATCAAAGCTTAGGAGCTTAAACTCTTTCCAAAACATCCCCACGAGCAGCAACGCGACAGCACCAATGGAAGCCATTGTGATCACATCACGAACCACGAGCGAAGCGGCCTGGCCAAACAGGAAGCTGCTCAGACCTGCTTGCGCTGCATCTGGTTGCTTTTGGGCAAATGACAGTAATACCATCCCAAAACCAAAAAAGACCGATAGCACGATCCCTAACGCACTGTCCTCTTTGAGACGGGTCATACGCACAACACTAATCACAATAAACGCAGCAAACCATCCAGCCAGCGCAGCACCGATCAGCAAAATCAACTGTTCGCGTATTCCAGTGATAAGGAATGCTACAACAATACCAGGCAGCGCCGCATGCGACATCGCATCGCCAAGAAGCGCCTGTCGTCGTAGCACCGCATAGCAGCCAAGAATACCACTCACAACACCAAGAACAGCGGTACCAAGGGCAACTGTCCGCAGCGTATAATCGGTAAAGAGTAGTTGTATAAGTTGAAACACATCCATGGAAATCGATACTCCTTCAACACCCTACTGCAATACCGACTCGTTGTCGTTTTTTGTACCAACACGCTCAATGAAAGCCACACGTCCGCCATACGCTGAACGCAGATTCTGCTCGGTGTATGCTTCAGATACAGGCCCGCTTGCAATAAGCCGCACATTCAAGAGGGTGACCCAATCAAAGTATTCAGCGACAGTCTGCAAGTCGTGATGGACGACTACCACCGTCTTGCCTGATGCACGTAAGTCTTGAAGCAGGGACACGATGGCACGCTCAGTTGTCGCATCAACACCCTGAAATGGCTCATCCATAAAATACACCTGAGCATCTTGGACCAACGCACGTGCCAAAAAGACCCGCTGTTGCTGGCCTCCAGAGAGTTGACTGATCTGACGATCAGCAAATTCGAGCATGTTGACTTTCTCAAGAGCTTCTATTGCCAACAGGCGCTCTCGTTTACCAGGGCGTCGAAACCAACCCAATGAACCATAACGCCCCATCATCACCACATCCAGCACACTGGTAGGGAAATCCCAATCGACGCTCCCACGCTGCGGGACATAGCCAACCAGACGGCGTTGTTCTGCAAATGACCGACCATACACCAACACTTGACCAGCGGCAGGTCGGACCAATCCCATAATAGCTTTTATCAGCGTGGTCTTACCTGCGCCGTTTGGGCCAACAATGGCCATCAGCACACCAGTTGGTACAGAAACATCAACATCCCACAACACTGGCTTGTCCTGATATGCAACTGTTAAGTCTGTCACCTCCACCGCGTATCGCTCTGTATCCATTCCTAATTGTCCTAACTTGAAATATTTGTAAGAGAAGGAGCAGAGTTACCTCTACCCCTTCAATTTGTAATCTATTCGCCAAGTGCACCGACGATTGTGTCGATATTATGGCGCATCATACCAATATACGTTTCTGCCCCCGACCCTGGTTCTCCCATCGCATCAGAATACAATTCTCCACCAACTTCAACCTCTTGTCCTTCGGCACGCACAGCCTCCTGAACTGCTTCAATAGTGCGATGCGAGATAGTTGTTTCAATAAACATGGAAGGTACTTCACGCTCAACCACGATACTAGCAAGTGCTTGAATATCAGCAGTGCTGGCCTCCGCCTCAGTACTGATACCCTGCACTGCTTCAACTGCAAAACCATAGGCGCGTGCATAGTAGCCAAAAGCGTCGTGAGCCGTTATCAGTACACGCAATTCTTGTGGAACTCTATCACGCTCTGCCAGAATGTATTCGTGTAACTCTTCAAGTTGCTGAATATAATCGTCAGCATTGGCTTCGTAGAGTTCGGCGTTGGCCGGATCAGCCTCCACCAACGTATCACGAATAGCGCCAGTTACCTCGATCCAGAGTCGAACATCATTCCAGATATGTGGATCAAAGGGCAAACCGGCCTCTGGTTCCCAATTTAACAATGAGAGTTCATCAATAGCCTCACCAACAGGCACCACTGTCGTTTCGCCACTTTCACCGATCTGCTCAAACACACTTTCCATCTGTGCTTCCAAACGCAAGCCGTTGTACAGAATGATATCAGCTTCCTGGAAGGTTGAAATATCACCCTCGGTTGCAACATAGGTATGTGGATCAATTCCTGGTCCAAGGAGTTCAACTAGTTCGATAGCATCACCGCCGACATTACGCGTGGTATCCGCAATCTGTCCTGTAGTTGCCACAACGTTAAGCGGGGTTTCCCGTGCGGCAGCCTCACTACCTGCAGATGTCTGAGCAGCCTCCTCATCCTCAGTTGCAGCCTCGTCTGTAGTGGTTTCTGCTTCGGTTGTTACTTCACCATTAGTATCTGCTCCGGCATCTCCCTCTGTTCCCTCAGTCGCTGCTGGGCCTCCACACGAAGCAAGAAAGGCCATAAGCGCGATTGTAATAAGCCATGCATACATTTTTCTCATAGATGTTTTGTCTCCTGACATCCAAATTTCTAGAATCCAATTTATAGTGATTCAAAGTTTGACTTATTCTAATTTTAGTCCAGCCTAATTAAAAAGTCAACCTGATAAACATGTGCAATGGCTGTACATGGAATTTGCATATGCATTGCTACAGGAATCAAAAAGACCCGAAAGGTTTCATCAACCTTTCAGGCCTACACAACTATCTTCATTGGAATAGAGTAGGATCACTAACGATACGAGAGGAAACACCTTTTTCTGAAGTATTGTTTCCCAAAGACACCTGGAAGATATATAGTGGTCGTTGGGATGTGCAGTTGCATAAAAACTATCTGGGCAGGCTACTCTTCAGCTCTGGAACACGATAGTTGCTATCTCTTACACACCCCAACAAACACCCTCACGCTAACTGACGATAGTCCTAGGGAATAATATCAAAACAAACAAAGGAACTATCCGCTGAGTCACTGGCTCCTGCACTATCAGTTA
The DNA here is from genome assembly GCA_039178835.1 of Chloroflexota bacterium. Lineage (GTDB taxonomy): Bacteria > Chloroflexota > Chloroflexia > Chloroflexales > Roseiflexaceae > AL-N1. The sequence continues at coordinate 31,709 of JBCDFA010000006.1, read as the reverse complement.
CCCCAAGCCTAACCGTATTAAAGGTATCTGCCTGACAGGTACCATCTACAAATGCTTGGCTTGCATTATTGATAAATGCACTACCGGATACGACACCCCAGTCATAGTTGTAGCTTCCTGTACCGCCAGAAACGGATGCGAAGCAGAAAAACTCACGGGAAGAACCAGACCCACTACCACTTTCGCACAACACAGATGTAATGGTTAGAGGATCTGCAGGCGGAGGGGTTGGCGTGGGGGCAGGGCCACTACCACCACCTATGGCTTGGACGGATGCCAGCGCATCAATACGACCCCAACCGTAGATGTTGTTCGGTACACCTGAGCTATCACACCCACTAGCCGGAATACCAACCGCATTGTCCTTCATGTTCTGCGTCAACGCATCAATGGACAGCGTCGGATCGGCCTCCAGCAAGAGTGCAGCCAAACCTGCTGTGTGGGGACCGGCCATAGACGTACCACTGATGGTGTTGTAGCTGGTATCACCACTCTGCCAGGCACTGCGAATACTGACACCAGGGGCACTCACGTCTGGTTTGCCAATCCCGCCGAAAGGCGATGGACCACGGCTACTGAAGCTGGCAATCGTGTCATTGATATCAGTCGCACCGGTGCCAACCGCATTGCTGTAACTGGCTGGAGCCCCCACCGTGCCACAACTCGGTCCACTGTTGCCGTTGGAGAAGGCAGGGTAGATGCCCGCATTGACCCAGTTGGTTACGGCCTGTTGGTATCCGGTGAATGACCCATTCGTGTTGCCCCAGGAGTTGACGACAATATCAGGTGCGTTGGCCGGATCGCCACCAGGAGCCAGGAAGAAGTCGAAACACTCCAGAATATCGGTAGCGTTAGCACCACCAAACTGATTAAAGGCTTTACAAGCGATCCATTCGGCACCAGGTGCAACGCCGATACCCTCACTACCCACGGCAGTTCCCATCGTGTGTGACCCGTGCCCCTGGTCATCGTATGGTGCTGATTGACCATTGACCGCATCCAGCCAACAGGCACTGTCACTGGTGCCGGCACACTTGTAATTGCCCGCCAGTGTCTCATGCGTCTCGCGTACACCCGTATCCATGCCGCCGACCACGACCCCAGAACCATCAATCCCCAGTTGCGACTGGACCTGGTCTGCGCCGATCTTGGAGATGTTCCACTCCACCGCGTTAATCTGGTTCAATGGCTCGGCGGTAAACGGCTCGTCAAGCTGGATGGTCATTTCCATATCAATGCTTTCCACCAGATTCCAGCTTTCCAACGCCTCGACTACTGCTTTGGTTCCGGTGATGGAGAAGCCATTGACGCTTTGGAAGACCTGCACATCTTGTACCTCATTGGCAAGACCACGCTTGTCGAGCATCGCACGAAGCACACGGTCATTACTCTCAGCACGCTCACTCAGGACGGTGTGGACGTGGGTTCTTTGAGTAATTTTGTCGCTCATCACCTGGGCTTCATTCACGCGCGCTTGCGTACCATCATCGCGTAAGAGAACGAGAAACGTCTCGGTTGCAGAGGCATCTGCTTCATCCAGCCAGGTTTCTGTCTCAGAGTCGACTTGTACATCACGATTGACGGCGATTCCTTGCATCGGCCAGACCAGCGCAATCATCGCCAGCGCAAGTGCGGCGACCCCAAACCAACGGTACGTGCGGATACTGTCCATAAGTGTTGACCCTCCAAAGTACTATAAGAATGTCCAAATATCACGAACTCAAAGTGGTGGATGCGTAATCGTTACTACATCAATGAAGAACTTACATGGAACTAGGCAAATTGCTATTGATATCTTCTACGTGTGAAACAAAGGTACAGTCTGAGAACGTTTCAGGCATTTTTCTTTTTGCCATAAAACTTCAATATCTTATCTATAATTATCTTTAAATAGATGGCTTTAATTAATACTTTGGGCGAACTTATATATAGCGTGTATATAATCGATAATAATAGTAATATACTTTAATTATTTTGTCAACAAAAAACATATATCTATACCACTATCTGCGCTTATATATTTTCACTAATACCTGTGGTGTAATATAAGTAGTAACTTTGGCAACATGTATATAAAGAAGCGTGATATGACCAGCAAGAACTGTGATACAAGTTAACCAAACATTGAAGGTAACTTTGATGAGGTATAATCCATAGTTTAAGGGAGGTTGTCCCAAGTATCGAAAAAGAGATGGAGCTATGTCTAGCGTTGTAGTAGAAAAAAATGATGGAGGATGACACATGGCAATGAACAACCAGGCTCAAACTATTACAGTGTCTGCGTTATCAACACACATGGACTATGCCTTACAATCCAGATAAACGTAGCATAATCCATGTGTGTTGATAGACAAACAACCCAACAAGCGTGTTTATGTAAACTAACTACACCTGAATAGGCTTCGTGCTGGACAGAAAGGCAGCTATTTCCTGAGTAGATCGCTGTGGTTCCTCCTCCTGTACAAAGTGCCCTGCATCTGGGAACAGCATCGTCTTCTGTTCTGTAAAAAGGCTCTGCCAGCGAGTCACATCGAAAATCTCACCCTTAACTCCCAAATCTTGCATACCCCACAACAGCAATGCCGGAATGTCACGAATACGTTCGCGCTGTTGCCACAGACCATCGTACCACTCATTTGAGCCGGTCAACTCATACGCCAGCCGCCACATTCCCTGGCGATCCTGAGGCTTGGTTGTCGCTTTAATATAGTGTTGATGGGCCTCTTTGGTGAATTTGCGCTTATCGCCCATCACCATTTTGACCAGAACACGCGCCGAAAAATTGAAACGCTGATACAGGATACGCCCGAGTCGCCCGCCCATCACTCTGTTAACGCGTTCAGCCTCGGCGTTCCCTTTGAGCGACCACATCCAGGTATTAAACACCACCAGTTGTGTGACATTATCAGGTTGTTCAACTGCGTAGGAAAGGCCAATAGGACCACCAAAATCGTGCACAACCAGTGCCAGTTGCTCCAACCCAAGATGCTCGATCAATGCACGCACGTTCCGCGCATGGTCGGCTGGCCGGTAGCCCCAGTTTGTTGGCTTATCCGACAGCCCAAAACCCAGATGATCCATGGCGATACAACGATAATCTTTGGAAAGCTCCTTGATCATATCGCGGTATAAAAACGACCAGACGGGTGTCCCATGCACAAAGACCAATGGCGGCCCCTGCCCTTCATCGATGTAATGCATACGACCCGCATCCAGCTCAAGAAAATGTGATGTAAAAGGATACATTGTTTGATTTAACCAACGAACCTGCGGCATACCTACCTCGCTTATGTTACTGCGTTGCAAAAAAATATTGATATTTCTCAATCACCGCCTCCACCACCTCTTCCAGCGGATAGTGTTCAGCTTCGAGTGCGTAGTGCTGGGCCACACCATCAATCACCGCAAAGAGAATCGTTGCCTCGATAGCCGGTTGTGCCACCCTAGCAGCCCGAAAATAGCTCTCAAGCTGCTGACGGGTCGCATACGTCCAAACCGGCAGATCATCACCAAGCTTTGCAATGACACTTGGCTGCATCCGCACGCTGTACCAGACCCGCCAGAAATCCAGGTGTTCACGAACCACCGCCATCGCCGCACGCACAAGCTGCGCGATCAGTTCACGTGGATCGTCGGCTTCCTCAGCACGTACAAACGACTCGTTGACATCCTGTACGCTCCGCTGGAAAAGCGCCAACAACAAATGCTCTTTGCTCTCGAAGTAGTTGTACATCAGACCCTGTGAGATACTGGCTGACTGCGCGATCATACGGACCGACGTCTGACCATAGCCATGTTCAGCAAACAAGGCCATCGCATGCTGCATAATCCTGCGGCGACTCTCTTCACGTAGTTCGTGATTTTGTTCGGCTGTGCGTGGTGACATAGCTTTGCCTTTTTTGAATGAACGACCATTCAACCATAACACAAGGAAGCGAGGCTGTCAATGGTCTCTGGGAACGATCAAACACATCCAAACTGTGTGAGAAAATTATGCATAGGATGTAACCACACCTACATAGAACAAATACAAGAATGTACTATTACCTTTTGTATCAACTCGACAACACCATCGACTATCTGATCTGGTTCAGCAACAACGAAGACGGTGTCGTGCTACAAGCAGATAGGTCCGTTCCCTGCTTCTCCTCAACATTACACGCACACACCTATGCAACGACACACCAGCTTGCGATCCAGGAGGAAACGCCAGTGCTGCACGACCTCGATATCATCGCACGCTGGCTCCAACGCACCCTGTCAGCCGATGTGGGTTGTAAAGAATTTCTGAACGCGTGGAACCTCTTTGACGATGTAGCAGTGTCGGTTGGTGCTACCTTTAGAGCAGACAATACTGAAACGCACACAGTGTACGAAAAGCTCTTCTGGGGTAGCAATATCCCCATACTGACACCACCAGGAGAACATTACACACCCGTCTGGTCCGACGATGAACTGCTGCTGCTACGTGCTGTATTGGCGAGTGGCTTAACACTTTTCCGGTCTGTAGTAACCTTGGTGGAGTGATATAAATTTACACCGATAACTGAAGGTAATACAGAAAGGAAGCAAACATGGGAACCTGGGGTCCAGAAAATTTTGCGAACGATGGCGCATGCGATTATCGAGACTCTATATCCTGTGGGCTTATTGAGACCATAGAAAAATGTTTTAACGATGAAGACGCTTCTAATCTGGACGGAGGCGGTGAGACTGAATTAATGCCCAGCGTCGCATTGATGATTTGAGGCCTGATCCAGATTATAAAATTGAACGACGTGAGATTATCGAAAAGACCTTTCAGCAATTGGAAGCACAGGCACAGATTTTCTGGAGTCATCAGAAAGATGAATGATAACCCTTCGATGTGTCCCTTCTGAACCTCAATTCCACCCTGCGACCGATGTGATGAACGTGCATCGATGCTACAGTAGCCAGCATAACCAAATCTATATGGAGAAAACGATGAGTTCGATGGGCAATAATATTGGCAATTGGTGGTCTGCCCCAAGTGGCGCAAGCCGTGCTCCCTTGCCGTACTGCGCCCAAATTCAGCATGACATAATGTAAAAGCTTTACTTAAACCATATATTAATATCAAGCAGTCGTGGGCCAGTACAGGGTTCACGGCTTCTTGATTCTTCCGGTGTCTGACCCTGTGCTGCCGCGCTCGCAACATGGAGGACTCTATGACGCCGATTTCCAGCCTTCACAATCCGCGTATCAAGCAGATTCGCGCCCTACGCCACCGCAAAGAACGTGATCGCACCGGTTGCTTTTTCGTCGAGGGGTTGCACGCCGTGGCCGAAGCCCTTCACTTGCAGGCACCTGTTGAAACGCTCGTCGTTGCCCCAGATCTCATAAGCAGTTCGTATGGATATGAATTAGTAGAAAGGGCACGCCAAAACAATACACCCTGCCTGACCGTCACGAAAGACGTATTCGCCAGTTTGACACCGAGAGACGCCACACAGGGGATTGCCGCCGTCGTTCAACAGCGCTGGGACAAACTCAAATATCTGAATCCACCACCGGCACACTGCTGGGTCGCGCTTGAGTCGGTCCAATATCCTGGCAACCTTGGCACCATCCTACGGACAAGCGATGCTGCTGGTGGCACAGGACTGATGCTGCTAGGCAGTACCACCGATCCCTACGACCCCACCTCCGTCCGCGCCAGCGTCGGCACCATCTTCTCCCAACAATTGATCCGCACCAACATCGATGCATTCACTAGCTGGGTACAGCAACATAATGTTTGTGTAGTTGGCACCTCACCTGCCGCAACACTTGACTATCGAGCCATACCCTACCCCAAGCCGGTAGTGGTGCTGATGGGCAGCGAAAGGGCTGGGCTATCAGCCGTCATGCAGGAGTTGTGTCACGCCATCGTCCACATCCCTATGGTAGGTCGGAGTGACTCGCTCAATCTGGCCGTGGCAACGAGTTTGCTCCTTTATGAGGTTTTTCGACAGCAATAATTATGTCAACTGAACCTGTTCGCGTTCCTGTTTGTACGGCACAAAACCGGCGCGTTGGTACACTGCGAGCGCGTTCGGGTGATCAAGTGTGCAGGTGTGAACCCAGAGGCGTTGTGGCTGGAACGACCACGCCTGGTCAATGGCCCAATCAAGTAAAAAGCCACCCAGACCCTTGCCAATAAACTCTGGCATCAACCCAAAGTAGGCCAGTTCGATGTCAGGCGATTGACGGGCATCGAGTTCGGCATATCCGGCGGGCACACCACCGACATAGGCCACAAAGACAGCGACTCCGGGATGCTGCACAATCGCACATAGCTCATCATCGCTCATACGCCGTCGCTCATGCCAGTCCCATGCTTCGCCAACCGTGTTGTACAGATAGCGATAGAACGACACAGTGGGTTGTACTGCCTGCATCACCAGAGTGTCCGATGGGACCGAGCGCTGCCGATCTCGCTGAGGGGGCGCATGCATCTCAAGATAGGTGACAATGGTTTCTTTGGTGGGGGTGGATTCCATACATAACTCCCGAGATAAACAGATATCTGTTGCTGAAAACCAGAACCCTATGATATCCGATGCGGGAGTATTGTGCGAAGGCGTTTTAGGTAGATGATAGGCTGCAAAGGACAAAAATCGATATTTACACAACCAAAATAACCAAATATGTTGTCAAAAGGTTTACATTTCTACCTTTTCAAAACCATTCGCTGAGTTTACTATAGAAGCAGATAACACAAAAACAACTTAACAAAGTTTGGCTTCTGTCTGCAGCGCATGGGTTTCGATGAAGTTTCCCAATACGCTGCAGTTTCCGATTCTCGTACAGTTATGCGAGAGTCTCAACCTCTCAACACAGACAACAAACAGACCCTACAGAATGTTGTAGGGTCTGTGACGTGATCAATCTTGGTTGGTCTGCACCAACTTATTCAAACACAGCATAGAAGACCTACCCCCTGAAGTGAGCGTCAACCACAGATCGAGGAGGGGCAAACAATTCTCGTCCCAATTGACGCTCATCAGAGGTGTTCCGAAACTGAAAGATCTCAGCAACAGGTGAAAGTCATGAGCAGCAGTACCTGCCACGAGCCACATTGTTAAGGACAGCATCGTCACTTTGCGCGTCTGCGCGTGCAACTCGTTGTGTAGCAGATCCTCAGTGTTGGAAGCGCTGTTGCCACATCTCGTAGCTACATTGCACCAAGTATAGCCTGATGAGGCTTCGTGTGTGTTATGGAGTGACAACCATTGGTGGACAATGCTTACCAGGTACAAAAGAGGCCATTACGTAGTATCTCTTAAAAAAGCCCTCATATGCAGACACACCGCGCCAGCGACTTCCTCGTGTGGGAAATGGCCGACCTGCGGGTACGCCAACACCCGCACGTTACTTAGCGTATTCTGCCAGCGATTCAAATCGCGTGGTGTAAACGCTTTATCCTTGAGTCCCCACAACATCAACGTTGGAATGCCGGCGAGACGATCCTGTTGTTGCCAGAGGCTATCGAGCCACGAACCTGCATGGAAAATGCCACGCACCAGTGACCAGCACCCCCGCCGATCTGCTCGTTGGCGCAACGGGGCAATGTAATGCTGATGGATGGAATGAGGCAAGGGTTTGTCACCCATCACCTGAGGAATAAAAAATCGCGCCGTGAAATTCAGACGATCCTCAAGCAGATGATAGAGCGGACTCGCAAGCAACCGCGCTGTCAGCGACGTTCGCAGATCGCCCTGCGAAGACCACATCCACGTATTGAGCAGCACAATCCGCCGAACATTGGTTGGATATTTGATAGCATAAGAAAGGCCGAGTGGACCGCCCCAGTCGTGCACCACCAGTGTAACGTTGCGGAGTCCCAAACCGTCGATCACATGCTCGACATGTGTGGCCAAATCACGCGGCGCATAGGACCAATCCGTCGGTTTGCTGGATAGCCCAAACCCCAGATGATCCATGGCCACACAACGGTAGCGTGGGGCAAAATGGGCAATAAGCGTACGGTAGTTGAATGACCAGGTTGGGACGCCATGGATCATCTGGGGTTCGCCTGTGCCCTCATCAACATAGTGCATGCGACCCACGCCCATATCTCGATAGTGCGAGGCGAAGGGGTAGGCCGAACGATCAAGCCAGGTTGGATCGGCAGAAGATATCATTGAGCAAGAGCCATCACAAAGCGCTATTGACCAACCTCAAACTCCTCTAATCGCAGCGACAAAATCTTGGAAACACCATCCTCACTCATCGACACACCATACAGCGTATCAGCCACTTCAATCGTACCACGGTTGTGCGTCACCAGGATGAACTGAGTCTGCTCCGTCATCTCCTGAAGCATAGCGCGAAAACGCCCCACATTGGCTTCATCGAGTGCGGCATCGACCTCGTCGAGCACACAGAATGGCGATGGATTCACGGTGAGAATAGCGAACAGCAACGCCGATGCGGTGAGCGCCCGTTCTCCACCAGAGAGCAACGAGATATTCTGTTGACGCTTGCCGGGAGGGCGGACCATAATCTCGACACCAAGGTCATTGATTCGCTCAGTCGTCGTTTCGGCACCATTGGACTGTTGTTTGGTATTGGTAATGAAGAGTCGGGCTTCACCACCACCAAACAGCCGCACAAAACGCTTCTCAAACTCAACACCAATGGCATGCACCGTGGTCTCGAACTGGGTATGCATGGTGCTATCCAGAGTATCGATCAGCTCACGGAGTGTCTCAGCCGCTTTGGTCAGATCATCAATCTGCACCGTCATAAAACTATGTCGTTCAGACTCATGCTCATACTCTTCGAGCGCCAGCGGATTGACCACCCCCAAGCGTTGGATACGCGATTTCAGATGTTGAATGCGGGCCATCAAATCTTCGGGTTCCGAATGTGCAGTCGGTTCTGCATCAGCCGCTTGGTCGCTCTCAGCATCAGGGGCGAGATAGGCATTATCTGCATCCTCGTCCACAGGCAGTTCGTCTGATGTCTGGATTTCGTGTTGCTGTAGAATCTGTTCGATATCGATATCGTCGTCGGCAGCACGCTCCCAGATCGTGTCGAGTCGATCCTTGGCCCGCTGGAACTCGACCGTGGCGCGGCTGTACGCCGACTCGGCTTCGAGCAGCCGGGCGGTCATTTCTGCCTCACGTTGCTCCAATGTAGTACGATGTGCCTCTCGTTTGTCAAGCTCAGCCTCTGCCGGATCGATCAGCGCCCGCAGTTCATCGATCTGCGCCAAAAGCCCAGCCTGTGACGTATCGAGTTCCTGCATACGCGCTTCAAGGGTGCCGCGTTCCTGCTGGAACTCATCAATGCGACGGCTGCTCGCGGTACGTTGATCCTCCAGACGAGTCATCTGCTGATCGTGCGATTGTAGCAAGGCCCGCTCAGTACGTAGCTCACCCTCGACCGCAGCTAACGCAGACCGAAGTTCGGTATTGCGAGTCTGGGCAGCACGATCCTCTTCCTGATGGCTTTCTGCTTCAGCACGCAATTGGGCCAGCCGTGACTGTGCTACCTGTTCTGCCTCTATCAACCGTTGCTGTTCAGCATCGAGCGAACGGTTTTGCTCATCAAGACTCTCGATTTCAGCACCTATCTGTGTGTGCCGCTGACGCTGCGTTTCCAGTGCTGTTTCAGACCGTTCGACTTCCCGTCGTGCCTGTGTCTCCTGCTCGCGGCTGGCATAGCGCTCCTGATTCGCGCGTCGCCGCTGCGTTTCCGCCTCACGCCCGGCCTGCTCCGCCTCAGTGATGCGTTCTTCGAGTATGGCCCGTTCGCGTGCTTGTTCCGCCACGGTGCTCTGTTGTTCATCAATCTGCTCAGGCAACTCGCGCAGTTCGCGCTCACGCCGCAGCGTACCACTCTCCTTGACCTGTGCCCCACCCGTGACAGCACCACCACTGTTGACCTGCTCACCAGCCAAAGTCACAATCGTCCATCCACCCGAAAGACGTTCAAGCTCACGACGCGCAATCGATATCGTACTTACCACCAGCGTGCGACCTAACAGATACTGCACGACTGGCCGATAACGCTCCTCATACTCAAGCAGGACCGCAGCAATACCAAGCACCTCATCGGTCGGAGGACGCCAGGCATCACTTGTCGCACGACGAATTGTGTCAATCGGCAGAAACGTTGCACGACCGGCACCACTCTTCTTGAGGGCCGCAATCGCATCTTCGGCGTCCGACCAGCGCTCAACAACGATATTTTGCAATCGAGCACCCAATGCAACTTCGATAGCTGTTTCGAGTTTGGCTGGCACCTGAATAATTGAGGAAACCAGGACAAAGCCACGTCGCTTGTTCGTATCGGCCCATTGCATGGCAGCTTTGACACCGGCAAAGGTCCCAGAATAACTGCGTTGCAAGCGAAACAACGACTCATAGCGGGCTTCCAGATCAGCCAGAGTCCGTCGGGCAGCCGCCAGTGTCTCGTTTACCTGGCTTCGTTCAGTTCGCAGATGCTCAAGGGCTGTCCGCGCTTGTTCTTCTGACTGGATCGCCATCTCACGTGCCTGGACAGCACGACTCAAACGGGCTTCGGCCTCTTCCAATGCTGCCCGACACTGCGCCAGTTGTACTTCCGTCTGTGCTAAACGTTCCGACTGTGCACTTTGTTCTTGTAGTAAACGTGCCCGTTGTGCTGCAATGCGTTCCTGCTGCCGACGGCTTTCCTGAAGAGATGCGCCGACCGCAAGCTCTTCACGTTGGGCAGCATCAAGTTGTTGTTGCATTGCACGGTGGATTTGGGCGCGTGCGGCTGTCTCAGTCTCGTGGGCCGTTACGGCGGCACGTGTGTCAGTCAAGCGCTGCTCGGCATCGGCAAGCCGTGTGGTAATAGCCATGCGTTCGTGGTCAAGCTCCTCACGACGGGCAGCCAACTCATTCTGGCTGCGGGCGGCTTCCTCTTCACGCTGGGTGAGTGCCGCCAGCCGCTCGACTCCTACAGCCAGATCCCGCTGGACCGTCTCCGACTGAGTGTGGAGTGCACTGCTTTGATTATGCAGATCACCCAGCCGCTCACGTAATGACTGGATGGTCTCACGCGTTTCGTGAAGTTCCGCCGCCGTTGTGGTCTGGGCCGCACGACTCTGCTCAAGCACAATCGCGCATTGCTGTTCGGCAGTTTCCATGGCTCGGACGTGCTCCTGAGCAGCCTGCCAACTCTGAATGTAATGCTGCACCAACAAGACCTGCAGTTCCTGCTTGAGTTCGTGATACGAGCGAGCCAGACTGGCCTGGCGCTTGAGCGAACGGAGACGAGGTTCCAGTTCTGCCAATACATCAGCACAACGTTCGACATTGGTTTGTGTTTCACAAAGGCGCGACTGCGTTTCAGTTTTACGTGAGACGAGTGTGCCGATTTCTGCGGCATCTTCAAACAAACGTCGACGTTCATCCGGGCTCAAGGTGAGGGCCGCATCGACCAGACCTTGATTAATGATAGTGTATGAGCCACCAAGCGGCCCAATCGCCTCGTGGATATCACGCAAGCGCACCCGACTGCGGTTGATACGGTACTCGTTTTCACCTGAGCGTGTGGCACGACGGGTCAATGTCACTTCACTGTACGGCAATGGCAAAAAACGATCGCTATTGTCGATAGTTAGCGATACTTCAGCAAAGCCTGAGGGCGCTCGCTTCCCACCACCATTGAAGATCAAATCTTCGGTGCGTTTGCTGCGGAGGGCACTCTGACTCTGCTCGCCAAGCACCCAGCGAATGGCCTCACTTAGATTCGACTTACCCGAACCATTAGGGCCAACAATAGCGGTAGTACCGGGCAAAAAATCGAGTACAGTATGATTGGCAAAGGTTTTGAAACCCTGAATGTCAAGGCGTTTTAGGTACACAGTTGCTTATATAGTATCTTCTGTTTTATGATCTAAAGTGGGTCGCATTATAGCATATTCGGGGCGGATTTCTCATCTAATTCTCAGCAGAATCACGTTGGGACTTATGGTACAACAAAAAGCAGCATATATCGTAAGTAAGGAACACAAACATGGGTGAGTCCGGCACATATGAGGCATACCACTCGATAGTCCAACGCTATCACGCCCAGTTGTACCGCTTGGCGTTGCTGGTATTCGGTGATGAAGTGAAGGCTGAGGAATCTGTTGAACGGGCTTTCGAGCTGATCGTATCGCCCCCTTCTGACCCAGAAGCAACACTGTATCGTTCGCTCTTGTCAAAATCTCGCCGTAACCCTCGATGGCGGCGCCAGGCCACCAACAACGATGCAAACCGCGCCGGTATTGATCTCACTCAGGCTTCTGCTTTACTCGATTTGTTAGCCCAACATACCCAGTCTGAGCGCCTTATCATTGGTATGTACTATTTGCGTGGCCTGAGTACTGATGCCATTGCGACCTATCTCGACACAGCTACGCCTGCCACTGTGCTATCACAATTTCGGATCGATGCAGCACGTGCATTGCTCTCAGCATCTGATGAGAACGATCAGACGCTCACGTTGCTGGACAACTGGATAGAAGGTGCACTTGATGAACAACAAGACATCGAGGCCCGTCGACTAGTCATTGAGGATGAGCACGCCCGTACACAGCGTGATGCATTGAGTGAGATACGAAAGCTATTAGCACATGCCATCCCAGCACTGTTCGTGGCAATGCCTCCACCAGAACTCACTGACTACCTCCATGATCTTGGTGAGTCCTCAAAAGCCAACCATTGGCGTTGGCGTCCCTCCCGCGCACAATTTGGCCTTGTTCTGGGTGTTTTCGCGCTGGTCGCTGCGATCATTGTTAGCCCGTCACTCATTGCACAACAACCACAAACCTCAGCGGCTTCATCGCTGTCGGCCATGGAAATTATTGATGCAAGCATCCGTCGTTTTGAGAATCCACCACTTCAGGAAGGAGTTCTGCGCCATCAGTATGAAGTAGAATCAAATGATAATCCTGACTATCTGATTGAACGATGGTACGATTATGCTTCTCCCAACCGACTCAAAATAACAGTCCAAAAAGCAAATGGCGACGACGAATCTACGCGGGTGATTAGCACAGATGGCAAGACACTCGTGCAATATCGATATACAGGTGTATTCGAGAATGATGGTCCTACCATTGATGTGCAATCTTCGGAAGAAGAAATCCAATTAGCTATGCCAATACTACGTGGAATGCCCACTAACAGCTCAATGTTCTGGGCGTATGACTCTTCAGACATGGTTCCATTCTATCTCCGACAAGCTCGTGCAAGCGATGTCCACTCACTTGGAACAACCACGTATGCAGAACGACCAGCTTTCTTGCTCACCTATCAGTCAACATCTTCTCCACTGCCATCTTACAGCCAGAACGAGACTATACAGGACCAACCACCAGTCCAAGTCTTACTTACGATTGATATAGAAACATACACACTGCTTGATATTACACTTATTGGCGATGGCTCAACCGAGAGTGCTCCTTCACAAATAGTACGAACCACATCTATTGAAGTGCTTGAGCAAGTGGATGATAGTGAGTTTCTACTGACGCCAACACAGAATAGTATTACGTATGAGCAACTCCCCAGTATTCAATTGCCAATGGCACTCGAAGACACATTTACACTCGAAGAGACCAAAGAAACATTCGGTGATACATTATTAGTGCCACAAACGCTTCCTGAGGGAGCCCTACGAGGTTTCATTTTTCTCTTGGAGCAGTATAGCGAAAGTCGTGTACAAGTAGGATTATTCTATGAAGGCGAATTTCAAAATACGATCATGTGGCAGTACAGTGAACCATATGATGGCTTCCCAGAGGAGTTTGAAGATCAAGAAGAGCATGAGATAGGTCCATTTCGCTATCGCATCGCTGAGTATCGTGAGTATGGAGATCTGATCAATACTGTGTTTGTCTACCATGTTGATCAACCAGACAATGTATTTGTTGTGATGCTCATGGATATCTATGCAACAGAAGAGGAACGCAAAGCACAGATAGAGCAAATCATTGCCTCGCTAACATTTGTCACTCCCGAAAACATTCAGGAATTACAGTCACAATTTGGCGACGTGCCATCGGCAAGCGATGTCGAGTAAAATAGACTATCGACCTCACATGAGTAAGTACTCGATTACTTTATACATACATATCTTTACATCAAAATAACTTGCCTTGATATTGATTTACTTTATTTTACCCAAAGTATGATACTTAAGCTTATTTTTGTATATCGACTATTTTCAGAAGCAAATAGTTGTCATTTCGCACTTTGTCCACACTATCAACTTTTATGATAGAGACATAACGCTGTCTTAATATAAACACGTTCTAATTACTTCAGTACCTCGTAAAATGATAACATTGGGGGATAGGCGAAAAGACAGCTTCGATCTATAATAGCTAGCATAGATAGATTATTTTCTATCTTCAATCATTATTCCTCAATCATACAAGCAGATTGGCGTAGCTATGTATCGATTATCCTCACGGCCTCTTTCCTTCTGGTTCCTCCTCATTCTATTCATTATTGTTATGACCACGATCGTACCTGCACATCTTCGAGCACGACCGGAGTCTGCCGTCGCAGACTTTACCCCGCCCATGTCTCAAGTAGAAGCTCAACAGGCTGTGATTGCGGCACAACAAGCCGAACAAACACAACGAAATGCACTACAAACTCAAACACACAGTGAGTCAAAAACATACACTGCTATGGGGCTTCCTCAGGTACAGACGGTGTATGTCAAAGAGACAGGCTACCACATCAGTGATCGTACCGGGTTCCTGGATTTCTGGCGTCAACATGGAGGAGTATTGGTATTTGGGTATCCGATTAGTGAAGAAATGATCGAAGACGGGCAGATAATCCAGTACTTTGAGCGGGCCCGTTTTGAGTATCACCCAGAGATCGAAGATCCCGCTTTTCGTGTACAACTGACTCTCCTTGGACGTGAACTCACCCACGACAAAACGTTTCCTGCAGTTGAGCCAGACAGTGGTGATCTGTTTTTCCCTGAAACTGGTTATGGCATTAGCGATCCATTTTTACATTTCTGGCAGAAGCGCGGTGGCTTACAACTCTTTGGCTATCCAATCAGTGGTCCCATTGAAGAAATCAGCCCTGTTGACGGGCAACCACGTATCGTCCAGTACTTTGAGCGAGCCCGTTTTGAGCACCACCCAGATGACATGGCACCTTTCTACCGTCAACAAGCACAAGCCTACAACCTTCGCCTTATGTCACTCTACGAAGTCCGACTCACCGATTTAGGTCGTCAAGCCGCTGCACAACGTGGGCATATTTTTGCACAAAGCCAGCAGTTGGCCGACGTACCAGAATGGTCACCTATTCTCTGGGAACGACACATTGACGTTAATCTCACCACACAATACCTAACCGCATATGAGGGAAGTGTTCCCGTCTTTCGCGCACCCATCACAACCGGCAAAGATGGGTTTAATACACCAGTAGGCTCTTTTGCTGTTTATAGCCAAATACCGATGCAGACTATGCAAGGTACCGCAGGCGGCGAAAGTTGGTATGTTCCTAATATTCCCTGGGTTCAGTACATTGTTGGTGGAGTAGCCTTCCATGGCACCTATTGGCACGACCTCTGGGGGACCGGGGTTCGTCGCTCTCATGGATGTATCAACCTCAACATTGATGATGCCCATTGGTTGTATGAATGGGCAGACATCGGCACCACTGTCAACATATTTTATTAATTTCCCATACACATCATACTACAAACCCCGCATAGTGATTAGCTATGTGGGGTTTGTGTAATGAAATCGCAAAAATGCTTGTGTGTCTGTGCCTAAAAAAGCAAAACGCAGCGTTTATATATACGAGATCTATGTAAACATACGAATAACACAAGATAGATACAGCCCAAGCAGCGCCTTTACGTCATCTTGACAGAATAAGCCTTATGCGGGTATTATATCAGATACGTGATCTATCTTAAGAAAAGACCATTTTTGTATACTGGCTGCATTGCATTGGGCGTGCCGGTAGGGTTCGTCATATGCTGCACCTTAACAAGTTCATACACAGTAGGAGGACAACGTGCCCGAATATTTCGTAGCCGTTGTGACGCTCGTGATCAGTGCAATCATTGGCGTTGGCATCGGTTTCATTCTTTATAGAGCGACTATTGCGAGCCGACTCCGTCAAATTGAATCGGAAGCGCGTTTGCAACTGGAGTCCGCAAAATCGGAGCAAAAAGATACGATCCTACGGGCCAAAGATGATGCGCTGCGTATTCGGAATGAAGCAGAGGTGCAGAATCGAGAAGCTCGTGCCGCGATTGTCAAGCAAGAGGAGCGTCTCCAGCGAAAAGAAGAAAACCTCGACCGCAAACTCGAGGGGTTAGAACGGCGAGAACGACAGCTTCAGAATCGGGAACGACAGATTGAGAGTTTGCATCAAGAAGCCGAGAAGCTTATGGCACAACAGCGCAGTGAACTGGAGCGTATTTCCGCACTGAGCGAAGAAGAAGCCCGTAAACTCTTTCTGGAGCAAGTCGCTGAGGAGGCTCGCGATGATGCTGCACGTCAGATTCGCGAGATCGAAAATACTGCGCGTGAAGATGCCGATAAGATTGCACGCAAAATTATTGGTATGGCAATACAGCGCAACGCGTCAGAGTATGTGGCCGAAATAACGGTCTCAACGGTAGACCTTCCAGGTGAAGAATTGAAGGGGCGTATCATTGGTCGTGAAGGTCGTAATATTCGTGCTTTTGAGCAAATCAGTGGTGTAGATATCATTGTTGATGATACACCCGAGGCAGTGACCCTGTCCTGTCACGATCCGGTGCGACGTGAAGTTGCACGGATTGCCCTCACCAAACTCCTCAAGGATGGACGTATCCATCCAGCGCGTATTGAAGAGATTATTCTCAAAACCCAACAAGAAGTCGATACCATCATGCGAGAGGAAGGGACCAAAGTAGCATATGAGGCAAATGTCCATGGGCTACATCCGGATCTCATTAAGTTGCTGGGACGTTTGAAGTATCGCACCAGTTATGGACAAAATGTCCTATATCACTCACTGGAGTGTGCCCTTATTGCCGCTCATATGGCAGCGGAGCTAGGGGCCAATATAAATGTCGCCAAGACTGCGGCATTGCTCCACGATATAGGTAAAGCGGTGGACCACGAGGTTCAAGGCCCGCATGCGCTGATTGGAGCAGACATCGCACGACGGCTTGGGAGATCACAAGCCATTGTTCATGCCATTGCGGCCCATCATAACGATGAGGAACCGCAAACTATCGAGGCATTTCTTGTTCAGGCAGCCGATGCTATCTCAGGTGCGCGGCCCGGTGCACGCCGCGAAACAATTGATCTGTATATTAAACGGCTGGAAGCTCTGGAAACAGTCGCAACATCATTTACTGGCGTACAGCGTGCATTCGCTATTCAAGCCGGTCGTGAAGTGCGTGTAATGGTACAACCAGATTCGGTTGACGATTTAGGTAGCATTCACCTAGCTCGCGATGTTGCCAAGAAAATTGAAGAGAGTCTCCAGTATCCCGGACAGATCAAAGTCACAATCATTCGAGAAACGCGTGCTGTCGATTATGCTCGTTAAGCATTCCTTAGAGCTATTTCACAACGTGATGTTATATTGCATCGCGTTGTGAAGTATCTCATGCAAGTCGGTTGACTACGAAGAGTTGTCAGCAGGAGCTACAAACCATGGCATCACGTATTACATGCCAAACTGTATCTCAAGACAGGGAGGCGATATGTTCCGCAGCCCTGTAGCGCTTCAGGCCTCATGGTGTGAAGAAATTGCACTATGGTGTGAGTAATACAAAATCTCATGCACACATTGTGTAGAAGATGTGTTTGGCACATGGAAATACTACTACATTTGATGGATCAAGCAGATGTAGATAGTGTTCAAAAGGCATTGCTCATGGTGAGATGACTCAACCGGCTTCCGCGTCTACTTACCTAACATCGTAATCGCAGGAGGAACGCATGTCATCCAACTCAACGCATTCTGTGGCTATTGCTCGAGCTGTGGGTGAAACTGAAACGATATCTACAGAAACTCATCCATCAGAAGTTCTCAAGGTATCGACTCGCTCACGTCCGAGCGCTGTTGCTGGAGCTATTGCCGGTGTTATTCGCGACAATGGCGTAGCTGAAGTCCAATCAATTGGGGCAGGTGCGACGAATCAGGCGATCAAAGCCGTTGCTATCGCACGAAGTTATCTGAATGAAGAGGGTATCGATATTATGTGTGTGCCTTCATTCATTGATGTCTCTATTGAAGAAGAAGAACGAACCGCTATTCGGCTCATTGTCTCAAGAAAATCAAATACATAAACACTATAACCAGAGAAAAGCCATATCCCTTGGGGATATGGCTTTTTTTGTTGGATTCTGCAAGAAGTATTAAATTGGCATACTTTATGCAACAACAATACATATCTCATGTACAGTTATAGCAATTACAAAATAATGTTCTTGCGATGACAG
This sequence comes from Chloroflexota bacterium, assembly GCA_039178835.1. Taxonomy (GTDB): domain Bacteria; phylum Chloroflexota; class Chloroflexia; order Chloroflexales; family Roseiflexaceae; genus AL-N1. The sequence continues at coordinate 13,255 of JBCDFA010000006.1, read as the reverse complement.
ACAAAAGGAGGAAGACATGCTTAGCTTTATTCTCTGGATTATTTTTGGTGCACTGGCCGGTTGGATCGCAAGCCTAATCATGAAGACAAACAAGCAGCAAGGGCTGTTTTTGGATATCGTTATGGGTATTCTTGGTGCCATGATTGGTGGATTTCTGTCAAGTACATTACTCAATATATCAGTTACAAACAATCCACTGAATCCGATTAGTCTTGCCATTGCGGTAGGAGGCGCTATCATACTGACGATGATCGTGCGAGCCGTATCGGGGAAACGGGCATAGGTTGATAAGTAAACGATAGTATGTGTACACGATTGTTTTTATAGGTATTATCAACATTCATAAGGTACAGCATTCAGCAAGTGCATGGTGCACCACACTGGGTGCTGTATTGATGTATACCCATGGTAATGTCAAAAGCGTTGATCTTCATCCAATAACAATCCGTAGCGCATTGCCAAAAGTGCCGCCTGTGTCCGATCTGCAACATCAAGTTTACTCAAAATTTCGCGGACATAAGACTTTACTGTTTGCTCCGTAAGGTCCATAGTACTAGCAATCTCTTTGTTGCTAAAGCCACGAGCAATCCATCGTAGGACCTGGTGCTCACGAGGGGAAAGTTGGGCCAGGGGATCGTCAGGAGGCATGACTCGATCCATGAGTCGCTGAGCCACTTTGGGATGCAGTTGTGGCTCACCGAGAATGGCCGAGCGAATGGCTTGGAGCAACGCGTCACCGCTTATCTCCTTGAGTAAATACCCGTTTGCTCCCGCACGTAGGGCTGCATAAATGCGTGCATCATCGCTGTAGCTCGTCAACATTAGAATGACAAGGTCTGGATGAGCTGCACGAAGCTTGGATGCAGCAGTAATACCATCCTCGTCAGGCATCTGAATATCAAGCAAGATGATATCAGGTTGTGTTCTTGCAACCACATCTAGCACCTCAGTACCAGAAGCTGCCGTTCCAAGAATGAACATATCTGACTCACCATCGATCATCATACTCAGGCCGCGCCGAACAACCTCATGATCATCTGCGATTACGACCCCAATTGAGCGAGTGGATGATGTATCTAACGCTCCAGATCGATCTTCGCCCATATCGTGACTCCTTTGCCTTGTTCTGAATAGATTTGCAGCGTTCCTCCAAGCAGCGCAACACGCTCACGCATGTTCCTGAGCCCCTGTCCCTGAAATGACGAGGAAGAGTCAAAACCACATCCGTGATCCGTAATGCTCAATATCAGTTGACCCTGCTCGACAGACAGCGTGAGATGAACCGCAGTAGTGCCACTATGACGGAATGTGTTGTGAAATGCTTCTCTTGTGAGTTGGGCCAATTCGCGTGGTAGTGGTTCTTGTAGAATAAGTGCAGGCGGCAACTCATATGTAATATCCATTCCATGCTGCTGTGTAAACCATGTCACGTGTTGGGTGAGTAACACAACCAGATCAGTGGTGTTGGTAGCAGGCGTCCGCAGATGAGAAAGCATATCTCCCAGTTCTGACTGCGCCTCAATGGCTGTTTGCTCATGTTGTTGTAAGAGAAGGACCGTTGCATCAGGATCGTTGTGCACCCGATTCCGCGCCGTCCGAATGCCGATGCCAATACTAAACAACGCCTGTTTAATCGAATCATGCAGATCGCGGGCCAGACGCTGACGTTCTTCAAATGCGGCAAGTTCACGCTGTTGTGCTACCACATGCTCAGTTCGGATAGCCACCCGCTCTTCGAGTTCATCATTCAATTGGGCCAGATTATCAAACGTATCGGCGTAGGCCAGGGCCAGTGCTGCCTGCTGCAAAAGCCCTTGAAGTTGCTCCTGTTCATCAGCAGCATAGCGCAAACCAGAAGAGCGTGGCCCCAACCAATAATGGCCAATTGGCTGGCCACCAACAGTCATTAGAGTATTCCAGAAACCTGATTGTGTTGCAGTATCTGGTTGATGAAACGATGGTCGAAGTACCAGTTCGGCCCAGGCTGCACCAAGTTGTTGTGGAAGTTCATCAGTTAAGAGACGTATCACGGACTCACGTTGCACGACTCGTGCTAAGGTGGTACGTGCCATACTGATTGTCTGTGTGAAGCGTAGTCGTTCTGGGTAAAAAACCTGATCGATTAAGCGTTGCGCCATCTTCCGTAGCGGCGTAAAGGCTGCTGCGGCAGCCACCACACTGAGAATCGTGGCGGCGAAACCCCAAGTACCACTCACATTACTGCTCAGTTGGGTGAGAAATGCCGTTAGACCAAAGTAGATAACCAGCAACCCAAAGGAAACAAGACCATAGTCTAGTGCACGACGCATCGCTGCATCGATACCAAACAAATCCTGTCGCAAAATGATGTAGGCGACGCCGATTGGCAGCAAGATTTGTGCACTGGTAATCACCTGGTATGGGATGAACAGGCTTATATAGCTACCAAGTGGGAGCAATAAGAGTGGGGCTTCGGCTAATATCAAAATCAACAAGAGGAGCCGCGCCTGCTGTACAGACCGGGGATAAGTGGGGCGAGTACTACGAATGGTTCGCAACAATTGATAGCCTGCTACACCAAATCCGGCATACAGAGCAATCAGCAATACGATGAGCATCACCTGACGCAATGGTACAGAAAGTACAAACAGTAATAATGTGATGCCAATGATGAAGGCATAATAAGATGCCAGAATCCGCCCATCCATCGACCGGCGCTCAGGAAAACGGGCTACAAGGTGCAACGTCAGAGGTGCCAGAAGGACCATATTCAAGAGACCCAATCTGACCTCATTATTCTCAAGTGCGAGGGCGAATTCATCAAATGCTGGGACATTCAGCAGCGTATACCCCTCCCACCAGATGACACCTGCTAAAACAACTGCCGAACAACCAACAATGCTGGTTGCAGGCGATGGTCGTAAGAATGCAGGGACTAACCCAATTGGCAATACAGCGAGTGCAAGGGCCAGTGACTCGATGGGCATTTCTGAGGTGCGTGATGGTGCCAGAAAAGCTATCGCAAGCACTTCGACCAACAACAACGCCAAAATCGGCCATAAAACCTGATAGGACTCTCGCCAACGGCGCTGGCCCATTGACTCCTCAGACTCGAGCACAGCGTCACCCGATGAGATCGCTGTGCTCGGGGTTTCATGAAGTGCGGTCTTACGCATACCACGCATCCTGACTTCGAAGGGGCTTCTTGCTGTGTGGCAGTACAAAGGCGGATGAGGTTGCGTCACTACTGCCAATGAACGACCTGTCGCTATTCTGTGAGATCAGGACTCCTCTACCTCAATTTCTACCGACGCCGACATATTCCAACGCAGCCGCTCATCCCACGCATCAGGCGTCACAATAACAGTATACGTGATATCACCAAAGCGATCAACGCCACGAGGTTGGATGGAAGTCACCGTTCCTTCCAATATCACGTCCGGTAGTGCATCGAAGGTAATTTGTGCAGGTGAGTCAATCCCAAAGCGTACCACATCACGCTCACTCAGATTGTCTGTTTCGATCTGCCAGGTACCAAAGTCGGCTAACACAAACGGTGTTGCACCACCAGTTGAGCCAACACTGATCTGCTGGCCAATCTCCAGATTCTGTTCCGCTATCGTTCCTGCGAATGGCGCACGGAGGGTGGCTTCTTCCAAATTCTGTTCTGCCTGCTGCAACACAACCTGCTGCGCTTCAATACGAGCCTGCGCCTCGGCCAGATCAACAACACGGGCTGGCACAGTAAGTTGGTCCAGATTTGCCAGTTGCTGTTCAACCGACGCCTGAGCAGCAGAGACCTCAGCCTGTGTACCACCTTGCTGCACCCTTTGGAGATTGGCACGTGCCTGATCCACGACTGCCTGTTGTTGGGCAATCTCATTAGGACCTGGGGTCTTCAAGGCCTCAAGCTGTGCTCGTGCATCAGCAAGCCGTGATTCGGCAGTCTGGATAGACGTAATCTCGTTGTTCCGTGCCTGTTCCAGCGTAACCTGCTTATCCGTCACGTTCTTTTCAGCACTACGCAGTGCCGCTTCCGCTTGAACAAAAGCAGCATAATACTGCTCACGTTGAGAATTGTTTACATCATTATCTTCGCTTTGGCCCTGTGGGTTGATGGTCTCAGGATTAGACGGATTCTGTCCAGTGTCCTGGATAAACTCCCAATCACTCTTCGCACTCGCATAACTTGCCTGTGCTTGTACCAGCGCATCGGCTGCTTGCTGTAAGGCTAGTTCGCTGCTGGTCTTCACTTGGGAGGTGCTATCACGAGTCGATTGCACTTCGACTTCTGCCTGACGAATCCGTTCTTCGGCTATACTGAGTTCATTGGCAGTTGGGTTGAGCAGCGCTGCCAGTGCCGCCTCTGCCTGCTGAAGTTGAGCCGACGCACTCGCAACATCAGCAGAGGTATAGTTGCCTGCACGTGTACGTTGCAAGTTGGCTTCAGCATTTCGCACAATGGCTTGCTGTGCAGCAATTTCTTCGGGTGTCGCACCCGCCTCGATTTTATCGTAGCTAGCCTGAGCCTGAGCCAAACTGGCTTTGCTTTGGGCTATTTCTAACTCTAGTTGCTGAGTATCGAGTTGAACAAGTGGTTCATCGGCTTCCACTACGTCACCCTCTTCTACAAATATCGCATCGACAGTCCCATTCATCGTAAATGATATATCTACGTGTCGTTGAGGTACCACAATTGCATCGGCAATAATACTGTTAGGGGGTGTTGATGTTGGTATCGCCTCCGCATCACCAGCAGGTTCTGGCTGTGCAGATGGGCTTGGCAAACTGCATGCGGTCAGCACACCAAGTGTTAGGATGATACCTGTTAGTTGTCGTATTGGTGTTTTCATAATACTCCTCGATAGTGTATGTTCATTCATGTGCGGTATCAGAGGGACACCACAGGCTATTAGGTTGCTATGCGGGTATCGCTGACAATGCAGCCATCGGCCAATTCAATCACGCGCTGGGTTTGCATCGCCAGTTCACGGCTATGGGTCACCAGCAAGAAGGTTTTCCCACCGGCAACCCACTGTTTGAATAAATTGAAACAAGCATCTACAGAACGTGGATCCTGACGACCTGTTGCTTCATCACCAAAGATGATGGGAGGATCATTCGCGTTGGCACGAGCAATGGCAGCTCGCTGCTGATCCCCACCACTGATGCGCGAAGGCATCCAGCTCAACCGGTCAGCCAAGCCAACATCCTCTAGCAGCCGCTGCACACGTGTTGGCCGCTCAGAGGAAGGTATCATGGCCGCTAGGTCCATTGGCAACCGCACGTTTTGTTCAAGCGTCAACCCTGGTACCAGGTTGAAAAACTGAAAGATAATTCCTATCTCGCTCCGCCGCCATACAGCTAGCTCATCCTCACTCTGCCCGGCCAGCGGCTGTCCCGCTATCACCACCTCGCCAGAGGTTGGCCGGTCCACACCAGTCAGCATGTTGAGAAGAGTCGACTTACCACTTCCTGACTGTCCAACAATCGCAACAAACTCACCAGTTTCTACCTCAAGTGAAATATTTTTGAGTACCTGTACAGAACTGTCACCAACTGGGAAACTCTTATTTACGTTGTGCAAACGGATCAATGTATTACTCATATGCAAGACTCTCCTGTACACTCGACCGAATTGCTTGTTGAGCAGGCGACAAACTGGCAACCACAGCAATGACGCAGGCAAGCACCAGCCAGATCCAAACGCCTAACCACGAATATTGATAGACAACGCTAATACCTACCGAAGCCGCGACGCCCTGAGCAGCAATATAGCCAATTGGGTAACTGAAAGCCAAGGCTATGAGCCAACTCAATAGGCCCATGAGCAATCCTTCGATAACGAACTGCGCACGAATAAACCCTGGTGTGCCACCAATCGCACGCAACACCCCAATCTCACGACGACGTTCAAGCACACTGATCGAAAGTGTTCCATTAAGTGAGATGGCACCCACAAACGCGACAATGAGTGCTACGAGAATTAACAAACCAATAACCGATGCTAAACTGGCCAGTTGGCTATTACTGCGCTGGGTAACCGTCACCAGATTTGAAAGCTGAACATCGATGCCCTGTTCTTCATAGAAGTTCCGAATCTGTGGTACCAGAGCAGCCGTTTCCTCTGGCGAAGCATCTGCACTCAACACCTGAACCCGATTGACTTCGCGTCGGCCAATTTCATCGAAGAGGGTTTCGCGTGGAACTAAAGCACCACCAGCCATGGTGACATCGATCAAGATGCCGACCACTTGCCACCGCTCCTGACTGACCCAGCGTTTGGTATTGGTTGCATCAGGGATACTCACGATGACCCAATCCCCGACCTCCAGATCGACATCTTCTGCCAGACCTTCATGCACCACAATGGCATAGGTATCATCTGGTTGCAGCGCTCGACCTTCCAGTAAGACCGACTCATAACTCCCAGTAGGGACAGGTATCCCGGAGAGATTTGCACTCGGGTCAGTCACGTGTTCGGTGACTCCGTCCTTACGAATGGTTGCATTCTGCTGGCGCCATCCTTCTACTGCGGTCACACCTGGAACCTCTGTTACTTGCTCGATGCGCGGGAGTGAGGCATTCTCATTGAGGTTGAGTTGAATCTGGTATGGGTAGGCCTGGAGCAACACCCCACTCAAGGTATAGACCAATGACGCATAGATACTGATAACAGACATAAAAGTTAAGCCAGCACCAGACAGTGCAAACTGGGTCGTGAACACACGCAACAGATTACGAAAGGTATTACTGAGCGCTAATGACACGACCCGTGGTAGTCCTCGTAAGCGCGCCAGCACGCCATCGATCTTGCCACCACCACTTAATCCATATGAGCTAATCGCCTCACGCACCGTCACACGTACTCCTTGCGTAACGGGTATCGTTGCCACTGCGAGTGGTGCGACCAAGCAGATTACTATTTGATAGATAATCGGCATAGGCATGATGCGCCACTCGGCTGCGGTGAGACCTAATGTGCCAATAAGCGCTTGGCGAAGGCCATTCGCGGCAATCAAACCAAGCGGGAGCGATATGGCCAAAGCCACTGCCCCATACACAAATACCAGCGTAAAGTAGACAAGGAGTATTTGACCACTGACTGCACCAATCGCTTTGAGTTCACCAATTTGTGAAATCTGCTGGGTAACAATGGCGGTGATTGTGTTGTAGACCAACAATAGGCCCAACACCACAGAGATAACGCCAATTGATTGGAGAATGGTTCCAAGACCGCCAATTGCATCTTGAAAAAAGGCCCGATTCGGGTCAGCAACTTTTGTATTATCAATACTGCCAGGTTGAACATCAAAGCCGTAATCGCGCAATGTTGTCTGGACTTCATCAGTAGCGACAACAGCACGCTCAACGGAGTAGTTGGGGACCGTAGCAACGATCTGGACAAAGCGATCCTGCCCTGTCAGTTCTGCAAAGGTTGCACGAGTAGTATAAAAAGTTGGGTCACTACCAAGCATGGCTGATGGCTGGCTCAAATTGTAGAATACACCATCAATACGCGCCTCGGTCCTGCGTATGTCTGTAGTGGGATCACTTTGGTCACCACCGGCAGCGGCACTTGTATCGATTTCCAATTCGACCCAATCGCCGACACTGATAGGAAAACCACGCTCAACCGCAAACTGGCGTCCACCTGGCCAGTTCCCTTCCTCAAGTTGTATAAGTGAAACCTGTTGGTCATTGTAGTCATCACGGGCATACAGCAACGCTGGACGCCATGCTGCATCTGGGTTGGGTCGCCACTTAATGCTGGTCACCATAATCCCTTCGACAGCTTCAAGCCGTGGATCGCGTGCAAGTGACTCAATCATCTGTGCCTCGGCAGGGGGAGAGACACGCACGTTCACCGATGGTGGACGTGTCGGATCAAAATTATCACGGGTATCTTCCGACATACCCTCCCAGGCACCAAAAATTGCACCAACCACAAATGAGCCAATGGTAATAGTCAAGATGGCCTGGATGGTGCGCTGTTTCGCACTCCAGAGGTCAAACCAAATCTTGTATCGTAAGGCCGTAAAAAAAACACTGAACATGATCTATGCTCCACTATCCTACGTCTGGTTTATCTGTATCTCCGGTGTGATGCTTGCCAGGGGCTATGGCTTCGACTGGCTGATCAGCCACTTTGCTATCACGAACAAGCAAGCCTTCACTCAGCTCAATCTGACGTGGCATACGATCTGCCAGCATTTCATCCTGAGTCACCATCACAATCGTTTTGCCCTCGTGGACGAGATCAGCAAACAGATCGAAGACTACCTGTGCAGAGCCAGAGTCGAGGTTGCCGGTTGGCTCGTCTCCGAGAATGAGCGGGGGATCATTGGCAATGGCACGGGCAATAGCGGCACGCTGTTGCTGACCGCCACTTACCCGCGAAGGCAACTTGTGGATATGCTCTTTCAAGCCGACCATCTCGAGCAAGGAGGTTGCTCTTTCACGGCGCTCCGCTGCCGAGTATTTCCCCATCATCTCCATTGGCAACATGACGTTGTTGAGCAGAGTCATGGTCGGCAACAGGGCAAAAAACTGAAATACAATCCCGAGAGCGTTTCCCCGCCAACGAGCCAGTGCGGCTTCACCCAGGCCTTGAATGTTTTGTCCATTGATATACACTGCACCTGAACTGAGCGTATCGACCCCAGAAATCATGTTGAGTAGTGTAGATTTGCCTGCACCGGACGGACCCACAAGTGCGACAAACTCACCTGCCCCAACCTGAAACGATACGCCTTTGAGCGCCCCTATCTGAGTGCTTCCTACGGTATAGGTTTTCGCGACTTGTTGAATATCGACAAGAGGGTATTGTGTATACTCACTCACAGTTAATCCCTTCATATGCATTCGGGAGATGTTTGATACTATGATTTGAGCATACCAGTTGGGGCATCTACCGTCAGCCCTCTTTGGAGGGAGAGGTAGATACCCTCTTTTGGGTTATAGGGACTTTATCTGAGAAAATGAGGAAATCTGTTATGAGCAGACAAGTACAGGGAAAAGAATATCAAACTTTGACTGCCCATAAGCGTTATCAGTCCGAGTATCTTGCAGGAAACAAACGTCCAAGAGGAAAGATCAAGGTTTGTGTTCCAATTGCGGCTGCAACAACGAACGATTGGTGGGCATTTCCCACACACCTCAACTACCATTACTGTTTCTATACGCACATCTCCGATGTAGACAAACGCAATGATTGCAGAATAGGATCTGCTCGAAGTCGCCTCACAATTGCATGGATAAGGGTATAAACCATCTGAACATCAGCAAATTGGTTAGGGTAGGTATTGCTAATCGCCTGAGGTTTCATACCACATACAAAACGAAGTTCAAAGAGTAGACGCTCATCGTCGGAAGTCAGGATTTGCTGTATACGTTCCTGAATGGTAATACGCTGAACAATGGAATTATCGATCCGGGGAGATTGCTTCAGCACATTGTGATCGCTGAGTGGATCTGCAACAACACATCGTTGCTCACGACGGCACATTGAGATGATCGCCGTTTTGACACAGGTCCGCAGATATGCCAGCACTCTTGCAGGGGAATCGTCCTCTACCAGCGAGGGCTGACGTGGGGCATATCGTGCAAACGCCAACCACGCCTCCTGAGCTACCTCCTCAGGATCGACGAGATGTTGTCTGCCAATCCAGCAACGTATCAGGGATATATAGCGGGTATGTAGAATGGCCCATGCATCAGTGTCACCGGCAAACGCCAGCCGAAACACCATTATCTCAGATAGAGCCGGTGTAGCAGTCTTTTGCTCATAGTTCATTGTTCTATGAGGTGGGCAAACCATCGTTCGTCGAAACATTACGGTCATCAAATCCTCCTACATCTGCAGCCTGATCACATATCTACATCTATGCTTCAACTGGATATAGCATATCTCTATATATGATAGATCTGTAGTGCATAAGCGACAGCTATAATGTCAAATCTATTAGTATAGATAGAAATACCATACGACTGCTGTAGTAAGAAGATCATAAGTGATCATTTTTTGATCACTCGCTGCCCTCTACACCCCATTACCCATTAACTGACACTATTGATACGTCTATTACGTCTTACTAGGAACACAATAACCAGATGAGCAATGAAATCATTCATTAATAATGACATTTTGTTTATCTAAATAACACATAAAATGAGGAAAAAATGGTGTTTGTTTTCATGCATATGATGATTGTTTGTAACATGATCAACACTCTATCAAGATATGTGACACAATCGCAGTTCTGCCTGTGCCTACGAAACGAGGATCATGATGTACTTTAGTGACTGGCTCAAACGTTATCGATCAACATGCCGTCTGACTCAGGAAGAAGTCGCAGAGGCTCTGGGGTATGCTGATATTACGTATCGACGTGTCGAATGGGGGAGAAAACCTTCGTTAGCCTTTATTGATCGGTTGATTACGTATTTACAACTTCCTGTAGAAGATCAGGCAACTTTTCGTCATTTTGCGCTCACAAACGATCATCCTGCTCCAGATATACTGCTTTTACGTCTGACCGAGCCAGAATCACTCCCAAATACAATGATTGCGCATACCGCAGAGCCAACAGAGCACGAAATGCTACCGCCGCCCCCTCTTCCGCCCTCGCTTGATTTTGTGGGTCGGTACAATGAATTAGCCTACTATGTCAAGGAGCTAACCACTCGACACATGGCAATCATCACTGGTATGACTGGTGTTGGAAAAACCGCTCTGGCTAGTGTATTGGCACAACAACATACCAAGCCTAACCATGTCTTTTGGTATCAATTCTACCCTCAAACAGGTATCCACGATTTATTATGGCGCCTAACAGCATTTCTCGCATGGCATGGCGAAGACGCGTTGTGGCAGCATCAGCACACATCTCCATCAACGGGCGCTACACTCCCTCTCGATGCCCAGATCGAGTATCTTATTAACGCACTGCAAGGGCATTCTTTCCTGCTGTGTTTTGATGATCTACACTATGTCGAAACAGACAGTTATGTCATATCGTTTATTAACCGTCTATTGCCAATTCTGTCAAGCACCTCCCTTGCACTCATCATAACAGCACGTCAACAACCCACGGTTGCGCAACTGCATGCCTATAAACCCCTCACTGGTCTCTCAATTGCAGATACCCACGCACTGCTCATAACGAGAAACGTTCCACTTGCAGACTACTTGATAACGAATCTGTATCAAACTACCGCAGGAAATCCAGCTTTGTTAATACTGGCAATAGAAGTCCTTCTGACAGCCAACGATCCCTATCTTGTCATTCAAGAACTGGTACACGCCCCCAACATTGTGCACTATTTGATGACAGCCATTCATACTCAACTTGCCCACAACACGCAGGCTATTCAGGTCATGCGAGCGATAGCTGTCCTACAGAAAACGCCAGTCACTCGTGGTGCTATCGAAGCAGTGCTGGATGATGATGATGTATGGGAAACTCTTTACTATCTTGGTCGTCATTATCTGGTACAGATCCAGCACTATGATTCTGAAGAACCAATATACACACAGCACGCACTAGTGCAAGCGTTTTACTATGATCAGTTGGGGAAACGTGCACGCCGCGCCATGCATGGACGGGCAGCACATTATTATGCAAATGATGAACACACCCTCCTCCACGCACTTATACACTTCGAGCAGGCACACGACTACCAATCAATCGTTACATTGATTACACACAATCTGTGGAACTTAATCAATCGTGGTCATGCCCAGGCATTAAGTAGTTTACTGGCGCGCCTTGACACCGTTACACTACCAGACTCTCAACGAGTACCACTCTGGTTGGCACAAGGTGCTGTTGCGACCTTTCTACGGATTAGTATCATAGCGCACGAGAGTTATCAACGTGCATGGGATTGTTTGACACTTCTACCAGATACTCCCGTAACACACCAACAACGGATACAGGTCTGCCAGGGAATGGGCGACTTACTGGAATATGAGCAACCCCAAGAAGCTGTCCGTTGGCTCTCACAGGGATTAACACTTCTTCAGGGAGATTCTCCTAGACCTGAAGCCGGGCGATTACATTTGCGACTGGGAGCTGTGTATACATTACTAGCAGAACATACAGCCGCACACCAAGCGTTAAAGAATAGTCTTCGTTTACTCCCTGCACAGTATCAGCACGAACGCTCACAGGCATTGAACTGCCTGGGTGTATTGGCGTGCATGCAAAGTAATTTTCGCGATGGGCAACATTATTTTACCCAAGCATTACAGATATATCGAGACAATGGTCAGGTCTGGAGTATGTTGGTAGTACAACAGAATTTGATAGCTCTGATGCAAATTGATGGCGCGTGGACAGAAGCTAGTGCTGCGTATGCTCAGGCATTGCATCTGGCAGAACGACTCCATCATGTGGTGCGCCAGACTGAATTAACACACAATCTCGGCATCTTACGGACCAAACAGGGCGATTTTCTGGAGGCGCACAAATTGTTTACCCATAGTCTTACATTAGCACAACAACATCAACTCCATGCGACAATCATTGCTATTCAGGTCAGTCTCGCTGACCTGCATGTTCGTAGTGAGGACTACGATACTGCAATACATACACTAACGACCGCTACCTATTTAGCAGCCGAACTGAGCATAACCGATCAGGATTCTGAGATTGCTCGAACATGGGCATTAGTGCATCTGGCAGAGGATAGCTGTGAAATGGCACTCACCTATGCTCATAAGGCAATACAACAATCCCAAGGACTAGGTGATCAGATGGGAGCAGGTATTGGCCTTCGGGTATTAGGGCAAATACAGTGCAAACAAGGAAGCTATGATGAGGCTTACAAATCCTTTACCCAAAGCCTTGCACTTGTGCAAGACGACCCCTATGAAACTGCACAGACACAAGCAAATTGGGGGACAACATTACTTGCTGCCAATCAAGCTGCGGATAGTATGCCCCTTCTTCAGAAAGCACAAACTCTATTTAGCACGCTTGGTGCCAAATATGATCTGGCGCGCGTAGATAGAATGCTGACCTGTTCTTGACCTGAGTCTTACCACATACAATTACCTATCACTCTGAAGGAGAACCAACATATGAAACATATAATGACATCTCGTAACAACCATATCGTGACATATATAATGCTCTGGTGTATCATCGGCAGTGGTATCTTGCTTCCTCAGAACCTTGACGCCCATAACCTAAATACCTCCTTGTTCAATCGACACTTCTTCGGACACGGGGAATTTACCCAAAGCCTTACAGTAGGGGATCTGAACGGT
>JBCDFA010000005.1:0-74605 GCA_039178835.1 Chloroflexota bacterium | reverse complement strand
CCAAAGGCCTCGGCAAGCTTACGTACACCGTTCTTCCATCCACCATTGAGCATCTCACGTGGCAATGCGACAGTCGGGGCAATAGCTGCGACCTCGTTGTAGATCGACTCCAGAAAAAACTCGAATCCAATAATGAGATCAGGTTGTAATGATGACATCCGCTCAAGATTTGGTGCTACGTTCGTCCCAATGTCGGTCACATCCTCGGGAGCGATGGCGGCTACCCAGTCAGGCAGTGCCTGTGCAGCACCAAATGGAACACCCACGACTGGTATCTCTAACTGAACAGCCGTTGGCAACGTAAAGTAGTAGTCACATGCAATGACTCGCTGCGGAGTCTCGGGCACCTCTGTGGTACCCAAAGCGTGCTCTACCGTGCGTGTCGGTCCATCGACTTGGGCAGGTTCCGGTCTGCCCTGGCCACAGCCCGTTAACGCTGCCACACCGAGCAGGCCGCTCGTCCCGATGAGGAAACGGCGGCGCGTCGATAATTCAGCTAGATCGATCTTCAGCACGTCCAGTTCTATCGTAGTCAGATCTAGTGATCGGTAAGTATGCATTCGGTTCATATGTTACTTACTCCTTAATCGATTCTCTTGCTAGCGCGAACGGGTCAGTTCCTGCACAATCGTGTCCAGTGTCACTTCCAGACCAATGTACCCATACCCCCCACGAGCCATCATCGCATCAAGCTCAATCACGCGCCCTTCGCGCACTGCTGGGATGGCCTGCCAAATTGGCTCTGTGGTGATATCCTCAATGATTGAGCCAGCTTGTACGTCACCCAAGGTCGTTTCATTAGCAAAGCGCAGGAAAAGCACTGTGTCAGCCTCCATAACAGTAGGTATCTGTTCTAGGCTGAGTGGTGGGCTAAATGTTTCTAATGGCTGACCAGTAACAGTAGCCGGAACGATTGTCCAGCCAAGACGTTCAGCAAGATGTCCGATACTGGACTCTGGGCCGTGTAATTCGAAATTTGGCTCGAAGGCATACAGGAGCACAATCGCACAGGTCTGACCACGGACATTAATCTTGGCTGCTGTTTCGTTTAGGCTTGTCTCCCACTGCTGTATGAGCGCTTCGCCTTGGGCCTGGCGATTGACAGCATCGGCCACAAAGCGGGCGTAGAAGGCAGGATCTTTTCCGAACGAAGCGTTGGTGAATTGAACCGTCGGTGCGAGTGCTGAGAGATTGTCCAGACTAGGGTCACTAAAATCTTGGTGGTAGAAGATTAGGTCAGGCTGCTGGGCAGCAATTAGCTCCAGGTTAGGTGCGAGCGAGTCACCGACTGGCTTAATCTTTGTTCTGACATCACCCAAAAGTGTGGGGAAATTGCCACCGACTGTGGTTATGTCGGTAGTGGCCCCTATGGGAACAATTCCCAGATCAACGAGCATGAAAATGGTTGTGCCAGGGTCAAGCACAACTATACGTTGTGGATTGGTTGGCACCTCCACACGGCGCTCCGTAGGATCTGTGATGGTGCGTGTTGCTGTTGTTGTTGCGATAGGAGTTTCTACTTCTTGGCCCGTGTTACATGCGCCTAATGCTGCCGCACCAATGAGCCCGCCCGACCCGATGAGGAAGCGGCGGCGCGTCGACAACTTGGCCAGTTCGATCTCGAATGCTGCGACTTCTATGGTGCTTACATCTTGTGGTTTGTAGGTGTATCTCCAGTACATACTATGGTTCCTTTGTAACTGATAAAAACGGTTCTCGGCAACTGATATGCTCATCTTGTCATCAAGAAAATACGTTTCATATTGTTTCACACGTCAGTCACTATTAAACGGTGTTCATTGCTCACGTATAGATTGATATTTCTTGCCGGTTTCTCTAATGATTGGCAACACCAGGTCGACGACAGCAGGTGAGTAGACATCCAACGCTGTCGTTTGGACCGTTGGGCCACTAAATTGCACATAACGTTCCTGTTCAATCGCTGGCATGGCTGCAACAATCGGATTGTTCAAGAACTCCTCGGAGACGGTGTCAGAAAAAAACTCAACAAAGACGAGTAAGTCTGTCGTTTGCAGCGTTTCAGGGAGCAATTCAAGCGATACGCCAGTACAGACTTCGCCGGTTAAACTAGCAATTTCTGGTTCCATCGTTAGACCGGCGTCACTGAAGACTCCAACTGGCCCATAAGCGGAATCTTGGCATATAGGGACATTGCCGTCATACAATCCTGGTATTACATAGGCAAAGCTTGCATCCTGCAAATCGAAAGGTGCCGCTGCTGCTGCCAACTTTGCCTCAGTCTCAGCAATAACAGTTTCGGCATTCTCTGTCATACCGAGGATATCACCAATCATTCGCAATCTGTCGCGCCAGTCACCATCTTCGTTGCCGGGAATATCGATCACCGGAGCAATAGCCTCAAGTTCTTCTCTGACAGCCTCGGTATGATACACCTGTCCAAGGATGAGGTCGGGCTTTGCAGCGACAACTGACTCAATGTTGATGGCATCATCGTCCAAGAACTCCACAAAATCGATTTCAACTCCAATAGCTTCGGCGAGTGATCGAAACTCATTCAGTCGATCAGATCGGCTCGAGTATTTGATAGGGGTAACATTAAACGATGCCAAGAACCATGTGCCAAAATACGAAACGTCGAATATGCGAGTCGGTCGATTTACCAACATCGTCTCACCGCTCATATGCGTAATTGTGCGTGGGTAACCGTCTTCTGTTGTCGACTCTGTCGATACTACTGTCTCCTCACCCGCGCCACACGCGCCCAGCATCGCCGCACCGAGCAAACCACCCGCCCCGATGAGGAAGCGACGGCGTGTCGATAATTCAGATGAATCGATTTTCAGTGCGTCCAGTTCTATCGTAGTCAGGTCCAACGGCCGGTAAGAATATAGATGTTTTTTCATTAAGAACATCTCCTTTTTGTATGGGTTCAATCATCAATCTAATGAAACTCTACGCATCTCTTTTTCACCATCAGGTGGCCTCTACGGTCTTCGAGCAACGATCAGCGACGGTCGATCTGGTTGTACTGGCACACCTGTAAAATCAGCATATTCTGCTTCCAATTCCAGTCCAACGTCGGCCAACCATCCCAGCAGTTCCTGACGACGCACCACACGCGCCAGTGTCACTGTCTCAACTCGTTCGATAGTCTCTTTCTGGTAGACAATCTCATAGACAAAACGCCAGCGGTGCAGGGTAGGAGCTAACACATCTCGGCTCATTGTGGCGAGATAATACGTCATGCCAATAGCTATCTCACCTGCTATGGTTGGCGGTAATGATTGCTCGTTTTCATGGAGACCAACACTATCGAGCACCACTCGTCCACCGGGGCATAAATGATGGTACAGATTCTGTAGTAGTGCGATCTGTTCAGCATCAGTCAGGAAATGGAACAGGACACCACAGCCGTATATGAGTGAAACTGGTTCAGACAACGTAAAATCTGCACCCGTGTTTGGCAACAATGTAAGCTGTGAAAAGAACTGTGGTGTCTGTGCTAACTTGGTCAATAGGGCTGAACGCATCCCTGCATCTGGTTCTACCGCATAGACATGCACACCCTCCATCGCCGCCAGATGTAGCGCAATGCGCCCTGTTCCTGCACCAATCTCAACAATGCGCCCTGCTGCGATAGCCCATTCACGAAGAAAGGTTACTTCTTGTGGTACATCTGTAGCTTGACTCCATAACAGGTCATACCAATGGGCGTGATAACTATTTTGTAGACCAGTCATCAGTTATTCCCCTGTGAGTAACGAAACGACACGATCCAAGAAGATTTGCTCGCTGATAGGCCCAGCAACCCCCAGAAATGCCTCATCACTATAGTCGAGCACGAATATTCTGTTGGAGAGTGCTGGAGCCAGCAGATCCGTTAGCTGTGTGAGCGTTTCCGGTGGTGCACCGTAGTTGTGTACGATTGCCAGATCGGCCTCGTTTGTAGCAATCGCCTCAAGCGAAGCTGGGGAAAAACCATTGTCATCAATCGTAACGTCAGAGGGTAGTGCCCATATCATACCGAGTCGCTCAAACAGGGTTCCAATGGAACTGTTTTGGCTAAAGAGGAAGATGTCTGGCCCAAAAAGTGTCACAAAGTTAACTCGTGCCCCGCTACTCAGAAGTGGTTCAAGTTGTTGTTTTCCATCAGTCAAACGCTGCTCAAAATCGGCTACATATCTTTGCGCTATATCTTCAGCATCGAAAACGCCTGCTACTTCACCGATAATACGCTGCCAACCACCTGCGGCGAGAAAATCATATTCCAGCGTTGGCGCAACCTGCGAAAACGTCGCTAATTTACTGCTAGCAGGGAAACTGTAGGCCAGTATCAGATCAGGTTGAGCAATGGTCATCGCTTCCAATGATGGTTCGGCAAATGCGCCAACAAACAATGGTTGATTCGTCAGATATTCCTGATAGTAGGCAATCTCTTCAATCGGCTGACCAGAGGTCGTATCTGGTACAATCTGTGGTAGTACTGCCACACCAACAGGCTGTTGCTCAAGGACTAACGCAATCTCTAAGGCATATTCGCCAACGACGACTATCTGTTCAGGTTTTTGTGGAATCGTTGTTGTGCCAGTGTCGTGTTCAATGGTAAGCGGATACTGCCCATTGGAAGCTTCAGGTGTGGATACCGCCGCCTCCTCACCTGCACCACACGCACCTAGCGCTGCTGCACCCAGCAGCCCACCCGCCCCGATGAGGAAGCGGCGACGTGTCGATAATTCAGCTAGATCGATCTCTAAGGCAGCGAGGTCCGTCACGGTCAGGTCCTGTGGTTTGTAGGTGTGCATTTGGTTCATCAAAGACATAATAAAAACTCCTTTTATGTGTCTATTGCTATATCATCACTTTTTCTGTCAGACTACGCCTATTCGAGTCTCTAGTCACTTTCCTTACTTGAAGCGTTCCTGCAAATCGCGTAGCAAAGCTGGTGCGACATACGGATCGGGTCGCACTGCCTGGAACGGTAAAACATACGCATGCCCATCACGCACTGCGGGAATTTGGCCCCATAGTGGCTGCTGACGTAACTCGGCAAGTGGCACAACACCGGCAACCTCAATATAGAAGAGTGAGCGCCCCGTGATTGCATCAGCTATCAGTTCATCACTCATCGGAATAAAGCCCATCCCTGGCTCATAGCCAGGTGGCTCAACAATCTCAAAACCGATACCTGCCAATAGTACCGAGGTAGAAAAATCTGGTGGAATGAGATAAAAATTCGGATCGGCAGGCGACTTAGTCACAATTGAGGTTGGCTGCGGCGGCAAGGTGATGGTTGTAGCGATCTCGCTTTCCAATTCATCATATTGAGTCAACCGTGCACGTGCTTCATTGCCATAACCAACCGCTTCAGCCACTTGAACAAAAATATCTTGCCAACTTTTGTCGACAAAGTTAAATAAGAGAGTCGGTGCAATAGCAGAGAGTTGTTCATACACGTCGATCGAAGGTCCACCGGCTGCGTCATCCGCCGAACCAATAATGACATCTGGCTGCATCGCCGCAATTGTCTCTATATTTGGCTCAAATGACTCGTACAAGAGTTGTACATCACGCTCACGAGCAACGTCAGCATAAGCGGGGAAGAAACCAGTTGGATCACCAGTTAATTCAGTACTCCCTTGTGATCCAATCACTGGTGCATCTGCCGCGAGGAGTGGCCCTGTCACACTGATACTGATAGATACAATCCGTGTGGCACGAGTGGGTACCGCGGTCTCACCAAGTGCGTGTGTGACGATGCGCGTCATTCCCTCTGTCGTCGCGGTGGGCGTCACCGCTTCCTGCTCGTCCGCGCTACAGCCGGTGATGACGCCGATTCCCAGCGCCCCTGCGCCGATCAGGAAGCGCCGCCGGGTGATCAGCCGCTCGGCTAGTTCGATGCGTGCGATGGCACTGAGGTGGGCCGCGCCGTGGGCAACGAGCCAGTCGGCTAATTCCAGCAAGTCATCGGTGGCTGGGGCGTAGCGGGTGAGGCGGTCGATCTCCACAACGTCGGTCGTGGTCCGGCTCTGGGTTGTCAGGGTCGTGTTCTCGGTCATCGGGGTGGTCCTTTCAACTATGCTTGCTTCACATATCTGACGAGCGATTTAACGCTTCAACGTTTACTGGTTTACTCTTCCGCTGGCGTCGGCGTGGTGATGTCAACGGTGGAGAGATCGCCACTAGTGTCGAGCCCCTCCAGCAAGTCCATGAGCGTGTTGATATAAGTCAGATTTGGAGAGTATCCGAATCCGCCTATCAAATCTCCGTTGACGTCAACCGCTTGACCCTTCTGTACAGCGTTCAACTGCGCCCATAGCGGCGATCCTTTGATCGCTTGGGTGTTCTCCTCCTCGGCTTCTGGGTCGCTCGATGAGTAGGTAATTCTCATTAGCAGGTCCGCATCATGCTCCGGCAAGAGTTCGACGCTGTAGTAGGCTCGCTCATTTTCGATGGCAAGCTGTGGGGCTGGACGGGCAAAGCCGACCTCCCGTAATATCCTTTCCGAGTCCCCCCATGCGTCAATGTAAAATTGACCAAGTTCGGCACCACCACCGGCAGCTGTCTCGATCTTGGAGATTACGATCTCGCTCGGATCGCCCGCTGCCTCTCGCAGGTCGGCAAGCGCCTGCTGATACTCTGCCTCAAGTCGCTCAACCTCCTCTTCAAAACCAACCAGCCTGCCAAAGTTCAGCATCCCCTCTTGCAACGTTACGGTATTGGGGTCGACCATTAGTACGGTCGGCGCAATCTCGTTTAGCAAATCGTATAGATCTGTTTGCCATTCAAATGCCACAATTAAATCGGGATCAACGGCTGCGATGCTTTCTAGGTCTGGTTCGGCATAATTGCTAATAAACTCTACATCAGTTGGTTCAAACCCCTGTTCTGCCATGCCGCGGAAATAAGGGTTGCCGTTCCCGTCGAAGGCACCTACCGATCCGGCAAAGTCACGGAAGCCCAACTCCCACAGCGGTAGCAGGCCAAGTGCATCATGCAGCATCACAACTCGTTGTGGGTTGGCGGGAATCTCAACGTCGCTGCCATCAGCATTGCGGAAGGTGCGCGTTGCCACCGTCGTCGCCGTAGGTGCGGCGGCCTCTTCCTCCGGCCCGCATCCGGTGATAACGCCCAGGCCCAACGCCCCTGCACCGATCAAAAAGCGCCGCCGGGTGATCAGTCGCTCCGCGAGTTCAATGCGCTCAATTGGGCTCAGATGCGCCGCGCCGTTCGTGCCGAGCCAGTCGGCGAGGGCCAGTAGATCGTCGGTGGCCGGGGCGCGGTGGACCAGCGTGTCCAGGTTTCGGTTGTCAGATGTGGTCAGATTCCGGTTTGTCGCTACATTGTTTTGGGTCATAGGTTCAGTCCTTTCATTTCAAGCATCTTTGTCGATCCGATGGAGCAAATGGTAATGATGGAAAGCGTTCACCTCGTGAAGCAGGGGAGCGTTGCAGTGTGCAACTACCCCCACGCAACCATTTAGCCCAACAGCGTTTGCTCCACCCAGTCGAGGAAGGCAACGGCGGCGAGCGGCGAGCCCCCTATGAGCTCTTGGTCGAGATCAAAGACGCGATTGTTTTGTACTGCTGGCAGCTGCTGCCACAGCGGCGACTCAAGCACCGGGGCGACCCGCTCCCGGTCCCGCTCCAGTGACCCTTCCCTTGCGAATAGGCTCACCAGGAGGACGTCGGCGGCTTCAAGCTGCGGGATTAACTCCAACGATAATTGTTGTCGCTCTGGATTTACGAAGGGCGCTGGGGTGAGGCCGAGGTCCCCGAAGAGGGCAAGCCCGTCTGGCTGCTGACCATAGCCGTTCACGAGGAGCACCTCGGGCAAGGGAATGAGGGTGGCGAAGGCAGCGTCACCCCAGCGCTCGGCCAGCCGAACACCTAGCGTCTCGGCCCGCGCATCATAGTCGGCTAGAAACTCTTCGGCTTGCTGCTGGCGCCCGAACGCTTGGGCGAGCTCCCGCAGGTTCCTCTTCCAATTCTCCCGCTGAATGGTTACCCCGTCCACCTCCGCTTCATACGTTCTCGGGAGGACGAAAGTGGGCGCTATCTCGGACAGATCCTCGTAGACGTCCTCACCGCCGTCTACGTACATGATGCAGTCGGGGTTCAGTGCCGCTATCTGCTCGAAATTGGGCTCCGATACGCCCTGCACCCTCTCCAACGTTTCTAATCTGTCGGGGTAGCGCTCCTGCTGGTACTCCCGGAACGGGGATTGCGCATCGTTCTGATTGCCAGTGCCGCCGACGAGGGGAATATCGAGCACCAGTGCATGGTCCATCAAGGTCGCGTAGGGGGTAACCATCCGCTGAGGACTCACAGGCAGTTCGACCAGCCCGTAGACATGCTCCACGGTACGCCTCGCTGCTTCGGTCGCCACCGTGGGTGCGGCAGACTCCTCCTCCGTCCCACAGCCGGTGATGACGCCGATTCCCAGTGCCCCTGCACCAATCAAGAAGCGGCGACGGGTGATCAGCCGCTCCGCCAGTTCGATTCGCTCGATGGCGCTGAGGTGTGCCGCGCCGTTTGTGGCGAGCCAGTCGGCCAGTTCAAGCAAATCATCCGTAGCGGGGGCGTGGTGGGCGAACTGATCGAACTGCATGGCATCGATCGTGGTCCGATTCCGATTTGTCAGAGTTGTGTTCTCAATCATCGAGTTGGTCCTTTCATTCCATTCTGAAATAGATAAGCCTGAGGCGCTAAAACGTTCAAGCGCTTCAACGCTCTATCGCTCAGCCCAGCAGTGCCTGCTCCACAATGTCCAGGAACACCAGCGCTGTTACACCTGACTCGTACCAGATGTCACCGGTGAACTCGTGCACATGACCAGCCTGGACAGCTGGCAGCGTTGCCCACAGTGCCTGTGTCGTCAGCGCCTCAACTCCAGAGCGGTCGGGTGTGCCGTCAGCGCCAGCAGATACTAGAATGAACAGGACATTCGCGTCGAGTTCACCCATGAGTTCGTATGACACCGCGCCCCCGCCCTGGCTACGCTGACTCGCCGCAGCCAGCAATCTGTTCACGGAGTCGGCAAGTTCGATCCCAAGTTCTTCGCTGAGGGTGCGGGCGGTATGCCCACCAGTAGCACCATACATCCAGAACTGATCCCCAGAGGGTGCGATGATGGCATAGGTCGCACCACGCCATTCCGGAACCAGCCGCTCGCGTAGGTCACCAGCGCGTTGCTCAAACCGAGTAATCCAGTCCTCAGCTTCGTCCTCGCGCTGGAACTGCACACCGTTCTGGCGCAACACCTCGCGCCATGGTATCAGCGTGAACTCTTCACCCTCAGAGTAGCGGTAGGTTACCGTTGGCGCGATTGCATCTAGTTTGTCATAGCCGATGTCGATGTTGCCAAACATGCCCGATAAAATGACGTCGGGTTGGAGCGCGGCAAGCTGCTCGAAGTTAATCTCTGGACGATGGACAATCTGGGTGATGCTATCAAGCTGTGCACCAAACGCCTCGACCAGGTAGGGCGGGAAGGGCGCATCTGATCGGCCCTGTTCACCCGGTCCAGCGATTACCGGTAGTCCTAAAATCAGTGCATTCTCTAGATCGTGGGTGTAGACGGTGAGCACACGTTGTGGGTTGGCGGGGATGATGACAGAACCGCGTGGTGTCTCTGCGGTGTGTGTTCCTCCGGTCGTCGATACCGCTGCCTCCTCATCTGACCCACAGCCGACAATCGCGCCGAGGCCCAGTGCCCCTGCACCGATCAAGAAACGACGGCGGGTGATCAGCCGCTCGGCCAGTTCAATCCGCTCAATCGCGCTGAGGTGGGTCGGGCCGTTCGTGGCGAGCCAGTCCGCCAGTTCAAGCAGGTCGTCGGTAGCTGGGGCGCGGTGGATGAGGCGGTCGATCTCCACAACGTCGATTGTGGTACGGTTCTGGGTTGTCAGGGTCATGTTCTCGGGCATTGGGCTGGTCCTTTCATTGGGTGTATCTAATCTTTCACTGCGAACGGCTTGCCGTGTCATACACGCCGTCACAGGTGTCTATTGTGGTGAGTGGACTCTCGCCGTACTTTGTCTCCATGGAGGCAGGGGCGGACGTGACAATGACTGCTATCTTCAGGCAACCCCGGCCCTGCTCAGTATGGCCCAGACTCAGTCAAATGCGACGTTTAGTCGACGATGGAGAGATCCGGGTTGCTCTCGATTAGAAACTCTTCTAGGTCGTCCAGAACAGTCGTCAGCGCGTCGATGTAGCGTGCATTCCAGCGGCTCTGTGGGACCTCGAAGAGCTGACTGGCCTGCACAGCGTTCATGGCCTCCACAAGTGGCTCCTCGAAAAAACCATCAACCTGTCCCTCCGGGACAAGTGTCACAAGCACATCAGCGTCCCATTCGTTGATCAATTCGATGCTCATTTGTTCTGCAAAGACTCCCTCGGTGGCGTTGTCTGGCACTAGCCCGAGGTCTCGGATGACGACACCGAAGGCGCTCGTGTCGTACATGACGTTGCCGAAGGCGGTAAAGGTACCGGCACCTCCCTGAGTCGACAGGATGTTGAAGTCGATCTCCTCCCGGATCGGATCAAGCTGAGAGCGTACTTCACTGAGGCGGCTCTCATAAGCAGACAACTGCTCCTCAATGCGTTCAGTCCGTCCTACGATCTCCGCAAATGTCTCGTTAAACGCAAAGAGAGTTGGTAGGGTCCCGTCCTCGAAAGTGGTGGCGACCACTATGGTTGGGGCGATTGCCGAGAGGTTGTTATAAACCTCATCGGAGGTCACATGTTCGATTGCGATGATTAGGTCAGGTTCAAGCTCAAGAACTTGTTCGAGGTTGGGTTCGTTTGCAGTTCCAACAATCTCAACCCCAGACATGTCATACGGCACGTTTCGGAGCCCGTCTGCGCGGGGGTCTCCAGCAGCCCCAATGACGGGAACACCGAGGCTGAGCGCATTCCCAAGGAGGAAGTCGTTTGCAAGAACTACGCGCTGTGGGTCGGTAGGTACCTTGGTGTCGCCTCGAGGATGCGTAATCATCCGAGTCGCCCCTGTTGTCGCCGTCGGTGCCACTGCCTCCTCATCTGACCCACAGCCGACAATCGCGCCGAGGCCCAGTGCCCCTGCACCGATCAAGAAACGACGGCGAGTGATCAGCCGCTCGGCCAGTTCAATCCGCTCAATCGCGCTGAGGTGGGTCGAGCCGTTCGTGGCGAGCCAGTCCGCCAGTTCAAGCAGGTCGTCGGTAGCTGGGGCGCGGTGGGCCAGCGCGTCGAGCGTGCGGGTGTTGGTTGTTATTTCGGTTGTGGTGGTCAGAGTCTCATTCCATCGCATGGTGTTTTCTCCTTGTGCACATTATCTGGTCACTATCCGACAGGGCGAACCGATTCGTGATGGGCGAAGGGGGACAGTCATCCGCTCCCGCCCACACCGAGGCTTCCACCTACGAAGTTCCGTGGGATTTCTCAAGTGCGCACCGCTTAGGCGTTGACTTCGCCCTGAACTACCGCTTCCCGCAACTCGGTGAGCAGCGCTATAGCGTAGGCGTAGGTGCCGCCGTTGTAGATCTGTTCGGGCAGCACCAGCACCCTGTCGGCTTCTACCGCGGGTAGGGTCTCCCACAGCGGGTTGCGCGCGAATATCTCTACGCCCGTCTCATCCAAGAAGCCAAAGTCGGTGGCGTCGCTGGTCACGATCACGTCGCCGTCTGCGATGTCCAGGCGCTCGTTGCTGATGCTCACGGTGCCGAACCTGGCTTCACCGACGCCTTCGGGCGCGTCGATGACGGTAAAGCCGGACTCTTCGGCCACGCTGCCAGCAAAGGCGGTCGTGCCGTCCAGGGTGAAGTTACCGGTCCCCCGCTGCGGGCGGATAAAAGAGACGCTGATTCCCTCGGACACCGCTCTGGCCTGGTCTACCTGATCCTGGTATCGCTGGTGCCACTGTTCGGCCTCCTCTTGGCGTCCGACGGCCCGGACGGTCTGGTCAAAGGCTGGCTTCCACCCGGCGTTCGTCGGCCCCTGCTCGGGGTAGTTCTCCAGTTCGCCGCGGAAGATGACGACCGTCGGGGCGATCTCGGCCAGTCGTTCCTGGATGCTCTCGTCCATAATGGTCTCGGTCAGGATTAAGTCCGGGCCGATGGAGGCGATCTGCTCCAGGTTGGGCTCCAGGCCGCTTCCGACCGTGCTAATCTCAGAGATTTGCATGTCCTCGTCGTACCGCTCACGGTAGGGGCGCATCCACAAGGGGCCGTGATTGTCGGCAGCCACCGGAGTCAAATCTACCGAGACCAGATGTACAACGATCGTCGGGCTGATGACGACCACCCGCTGCGGGTTTGCGGGAACCTCGATGGTTCCGCCAGCGTGCTCTACGATGCGCGTCGCCACCGTCGTCGTGGGCGCGGCCGCTTCCTCCTCCGGCCCACAGCCGGTGATGACGCCAAGTCCGAGTGCCCCCGCGCCAATCAGGAAGCGGCGGCGGGTGATCAGCCGCTCCGCCAGTTCGATCCGCGCAATCGCACTGAGGCGAACAGGACCATTGGTGGCCAGCCAATCGGCGAGTTGGAGCAGGTCATCGGTGACGGGTGCGCGGTGGGCGAGCACGTCAAGGTCGTAGGCGTCGGTCGTCGTTCCGGTCGTGGTGGTCAAAGTCTCATTTCGTTGCATGGTGGTTTCTCCTTGTGCACATTATTTGGTCACTATCCGACAGGGCGAACAATCCTGTGGTTGAACGGTGCAGCGTTCGCACATTGAAACCCTGCACCGCTCCAGTGTCACGCGTTCAGCAGCGGGTTCGGCGAGACTTCCTGTGGATCTACTTCGGCGACGTAGCGGAAGAGATCATCAATGACTGCGTGTGCGCCGTAGAAAGCGCGTCCAATCCAGTGCTCGCCGACCTGAAACGCCTGCTCGTTCTGTACCGCGTTGAGCGACTGCCACACAGGACTTTCCAAGATTCTGTCGGCAGCGGTCGCCACGTCGTCGAGATAGTATGCGCCCCACGCAAAGATGTAGTCGCCATCAGCGAGTTGGAGTTCTTCGCGAGAAATCTCGGCGGCGTATGGGTTACCATATTGTGCTTCAGACTCCTCAAGTGTGTATGCCTGCGATGGTGGGCGACTAAACCCGGCGTCTTCAACCACGATTGAGGCGCCATTATTCGTATCCATAAATATGCGTTCTTCTCGAATGCGAATGATAGAGATCGTGATATCAGTCGGGTTGCCGACAGTTTCGCGCAGTGTTGCCAAGCGCGCCTCGTATGCGGCAAACAGCTGCTCCACAAGGTCGGTCTGGTTGAGTGCCTCACCCCAGAAGCGCATCATCGATTTCCATTGAGAGCCTCCGCTCGCTATCACCAGGAGCGGCGCAACCTCTTGCAATTGCGCGTTGGTCTCTTCCAAGAAAGCACCACTAAGGATAAGATCGGGCCTCAACGCAACAACGCTTTCTACATCGGTTGGGAAAGACCCTACACTTTCGGTCTGTGCCAACGCCTGTTGCAGTTCCTCAGCTTCGGGAAAATTGTTCCTGAACTCCTCCATAAAACCGATGGCCCCAAGCGGTGGCTGACCTGCCAACACAAGCAGTTCATAGGCAAAGGGATCGAGTGCGACGATGCGCTCCGGACTCGCCGGAATCCGCACCGGCCCATCAACCAACAATGGGTGGTCAAACATCCGCATTCCATCCGTTGTCGCCGTAGGTGCGTCTACCTCCTCCTCGGCACCACAGCCAGTGATCACGCCAAGGCTGAGTGCCCCCGCGCCAATCAGGAAGCGGCGGCGGGTGATCAGCCGCTCCGCCAGTTCGATGCGTGCGATGGCACTGAGGTGTGTCGCGCCGTTCGTGCTGAGCCAGACGGCCAGTTCAAGCAGGTCGTCGGTAGCTGGGGCGCGGCGGGCCAGCGCGTCGAGGTCGTGGGTGTTGGTTGTTGGTTGTATAGCGGTGAAAATCGTGGTTGGTTTCATTCTGTGTATTCCTTTCAGCAAGTCTTATATCGTCCAGTTCTAGCGATCCGTTTGGTGGTTCTATCGTCATAAGGGAACACAAACTGTTGATGGGTTCAGGCGAACGTACAAAAGCTTGTCCCTATACGCTGTACACTGTTTTCTTTTCCCTATCACTTGTTTCCTCTACCACCTCACCTATGGCTTAATTTGTTTCACAGGGTGTGGCCAAGCCGATCTCTTCCAGACCAGCAACTATTTCGTCTGCGGTTCGCTGTGCAGCTAAGGGACCGCCGACACCCCACCAGCGAAAATCACCCTCAATAACATTGCCATTTTGAACCACCTCTAAGTTCTGCCAAAGCGGTGACTCAAATGTGGCATCGGGGTCCTCATCCTCCATATAGAATCGGTGAACAAACAAGACATCGGTGTCTACGACATCTAGCCGCTCAAGACTAACCAAACGCGACTCGCTAATTTCGGCGTGATCTTCGGGTATTGTGAACCCGGCTTCTTGAAGTAAAAATGAGTGCGTCAGGAAGGGTCGGGTTGTCACAACTTCAAATTGACCCTGCCAGGGCGCAGTGCCTGAAACCGTGATCTCGTCCGGGTTCTCTACGGCGCAGGTGACCGTCTCAACCGCATTATCCACGAGGGCGAGTAGCGCTTCAGTCTGGTCTTCACCGAAGATAGAACCGACATCAATGATGATTTGTCTTACACCGACAAAAGGGTCAGCTATTTGTACCGTAGGTGCGATTTGGCTCACCGTGTCGTAGAAGTCGCCGTGCATGATGATCAGATCGGGACCTACTTCTGCCAGTACCTCAAGGTTCGGTTCTATGTGATTGGCAAGATCAATTACAGCATTAAAATCACTGAACTCCTCCTGTACAAACTCAGGATATTCTTCCTTGGTCGTAACAGCAACCGGCTCGACTCCCAGTGCGATCAAAATTTCACCAATGTGGCGGTCACCGACGACAGCGATGCGCTGCGGGTCTTCAGGAATGCATGTCTCACCGCCTGTATGCTCAACGAGGCGGAAGCCCTCCTCGCATTCGCCCTCAGTCGCGGCGACCTCATCGCTTGCGTCTTCTTCCGCCGCGCGCTCATCAGCTACAGCGACCTCGTCGCTTGTCGCTTCCTCTGGTACGGACGTCGCCTCCGCCACAGGCTCATCTGCTGCGGGACTAGTTACCTCGGTGGGTCCGCAGGCTACCAGCAGCGCTAGCAGTAGCAGAGTGGTTAGGCAATAGATGATGCGGTTCATTATTGGTCTTTGGTTGTGCTGGTTAACAGTTGAAATAAATGGATTATCATCAACTTTTGTATCTACATCAATGGTCGTCAGATTGTCGTTCCGGATCATTAGATTGGTCCTTTTGCTGCAGACATCGTTGCCACACTCACCCTGCTACAGACATAGACCGTTGTAATAAGTAAAGTGAGAGTGAACGGGCAGTAAGCAGATTGGTTATTGATTCTTTGTTAAACTCTAGGGCAGTGGAACTTTGAAGCAGTGCTATTCTCCGCTCCACTGTCTTATTATCGTTCTTCATCCGTAGTAGTGCTGTACAAAAACAAATAATCAATTATCTGCTTGAATTAGCTTCTTCGATGGCTTCTCCCAAAACACTTATTGTATAGAGTGTGCTTTCGTAATCGAATCCTCCTATACGCGGCATAATGTAGACATTTCCTTCTTGAACCGCTGGCACTACTTGCCACAATGGGTTGGAGAGAATGTCTTCATAACTTTCAATCGCCTCATCATCGCCAAGCATTAAAACGATGTGATCTCCTTTTAGATCAGGAATCTGCTCACCAGTAATCTCAAGAAACCTCATTGGAGGTGGTACAAGCTCTGCCAGATTTTCAGGTGGTGACATCTGACACCATTCATAGAGCCAACGGTTATCACCAGTCGGTTTAAAGCCATCCCCTGAAGCGTCCGGCTGACCAACACTCGCTAAAACCGGTGTTGTCCCGAAAATTTGTATATGGAGAACAGATTCATCCCCAATTGCGCTTTGCACTGGTTCGCAGGCTTCTGCAACATCTTGTTCGAAGGTTTCGAGCCTCGCTACGACTTCATCCTCCCTGCCAAATACGCGTCCCAAATCCAAAGCGGCTTGCTCCCAGAAAACAAAAGCATTGTCGGTAAAGGTTATCGTAGGTGCTATCTGACTCAGTAGTTCATAGGCTTCTTCAGGATCACCGGAAGCGGGGAATTGAAGATGACCGGGGGCAATGATAAGATCTGGCTTCAAGCTCAACACACGTTCATAGCTCAGATCATCCGAACTTGACTCGAGAATATCAGGAATGCCAGCAAATGCCTCAGCCAAACTAGGAATGTCATCACCTCCGGGATAGTAATCGGCTCCGACCAGATTAAGTTCGAGCAATAGAGCAGTCTGCAATGCTTGTGAGTCAGCGAAAACACGCTGTGGGTTCTTAGGAATCTCGACTTCGCCCAACGTGTGCCGAACAAGAACTGTATCGCCCCGGTCCTCAACAACTTCGATCATCGTGGGGGCAGGTACGAAGGCCGGAAAACCCGGCACCTGATAGGTGCCACTCGCTGCGGTTGGCACGATGGTGGGAGCAGCAGGCGTAGCAGTAGGTGGAATGGTGGTAGGAACATCTGTAGACACTGGGGCGTTCTCGGTAGCCTGCTGCTCACCACAACCGGTAACGGTACTAAGACCTATCGCCCCTGCGCCGATTAAGAAGCGTCGGCGGCTCACCAGTGCGGCAGCCAGTTTTCGTTTCAACTCGGTTGTGCTCGATTTCTGATGGCGGTTCTTGCTCATGGAAGTAGTTCCTTTCATTGTGAAGCATTCAAGTGATTGAGTGCTCCAACGCTTGTCGTTTCTATGCTGCATTTTCTGATAGCTCGATCTTTACAGGGACTAAGTGAGGCTAAAATCTCCCATCCCACTATAGGCGTCCATGCTATCCTGAGTCTTTTCATCACCCATCATCGTATTTCAGGTGAGTACGCTACGGATCGCCTCAACGAAAACGTCGATGAAAATGCGATCAGAGTACGGGCCAGCGTTGCCGATACCCGCTGGCAGTGGTGCCAGCCCAACAGGAGTGTCCAATGACTCAAAGAGTGGGAGAGCGGGGTGATTAGGGTCAAGCGGCCCTGTCGCCCCCGTGGTGATGATGACATCAGTCGTGAGGTCGGCGAGAACCTCTACGGACACTGGCGCGACACCGTTCTCTGGCACCTGCACACCCTCGGGCACCACTACGCGAAAGCCTAGTGAACCGAGTACACGGCCGGCTGGCGCATCCTCATTCATCACAAAGACCTGTTCCTCAGTATGTAAGAGGATGAGCATCACCTCGGGCGCTTGCTCAACCAGTGGTGCAGTTTCCTCGCGCCATGCCGCGATATCGTCATCATAGTCATCAATGACCTGCTCAGCCTGTGTGGTTCGTCCAACCGCTTCGGCGAACTTGTGCAGTGTCGGTCGCCAGTCTGTTGAAGGGTTGAAGTAGAGTGTGGGGGCAATGTCGAGGAGCACTTCATACGCTGGGTCCCTAATAGGCGGTGTGATGATGAGATCAGGGTTGAGCGCGGTGATCGCCTCAATGCTCGGCTCGACGAGGTTGAGCGTTTGTGGGGCGCCGGGCACATCACGGTCAAGGTAAGGCAGGCGCTTAAGTGTTTCGCCATTAATCTCGAAGCCACTGACGCCAGCACCGACAATTACAATGTCTAGCGCAGTCGCTAGCTCAATAAATTGCTGGCTCATTACCACGATCCGCTGAGGCATGGCAGGCACCTCAATACTACGACTGAGATCGTCAATAATCTTGCGCGTGGTTTCAGTTATCGCCGTCGGTGCTGCCGCCTCGTCGCCTAGACCACATCCTGCCAAGACCAATGCCCCTGCACCGATCAGAAAGCGGCGGCGGGTGATCAGCCGCTCGGCCAGTTCGATCCGTCCGATGGCGCTCAGGTGATCTGCGCCGTTGCTGGCCAGCCAGTCAGCGAGTTGGAGTAGGTCATCCGTGGCAGGGGCACGGTGGATGAGGGTATCCAGGTTTTCGGCATCGGTTGTGGTTAGATTCCGGTTTGTCAGAGTCATGTTCTTGGTCATACTTTTGGTCCTTTCATTTCACATCGCTTTGTTGATCCAACTCAACTAGGCGGATTGCTGTCCTCGACCACATATTGCTCGATGTCATCAAGCCAGCGGTTCACTGTTTGAGGACTGATGGCCCACCAGTACTCACCCAGTTCATAGAACCGGCCGTTCTGCACAGCGTTCAGTCGTTGCCACAGTGGACTATCCCACACGGGCTGTGATACTTCGTGTTCCTCCTCACCGAAGCTGTAGCCGAAGATAATGTCAGCGTCCGCTAGCTCAATCTCTTCGAGCGAAACTGTGCGACCGAACCCATCTGCCTCCGAGATCGCAGCGGGAAGTGAAAATCCGAGGTCATTGTAGAGAAACTGGCCGATACTGTGCTGAATACCGGTAATGTAGAATGTGGCGGGGTCTCGGAACCGGAGAAAGGAGAATGTCATCGCTGCGACCGCTTCAGCGCCACCGAGCGCGGCGCGAATGCCTGCCACCCGTTCGTCGTAAGCAGTGATGATCTCTTCAGCCTCTTCTTGGCGTCCCAAAGCTTCGGCCACAGGCCGAAAGTACTTCTGCCATGTTTGATTCTCGTCTTCCTCGAAAATTGGTATTCCGACTACTGGAGCAATTTGTTCAAGCTGATCCAAGATTTCCTCAACCCGACTTGGCGTGACAATGATGACGTCGGGCGCAGCGGTCGTCAGCAGCTCAAGATTAGGCTCCCCGAAGCTGCCGATATCTGTCGCACCTTCCGGGAACAATTCTTCATAAAACGCGCCGAAGCCCTCTAAGTTTGGTGCAGCTGCGATGGGAGCGTTCAAGGCGAGGACATTTAAGAAGTTGTCGGGCTCTAGTACCGCGATGCGTTGGGGATTAGCTGGGAGGACGACCTCGCGACCAAGGCCATCAGTAATCGTCCGTGTCGCCACCGTCGCCGTCGGTGCTGCCGCCTCCTCCGCTCCGCAGCCAGTGATCATGCCCAAACCGAGCGCCCCAGCGCCAATCAGGAAGTGCCGCCGAGTGATCAGGCGCTCGGCCAATTCGATGCGCTCAATAGCACTCAAGTGAGCCGCCCCGTTCGTGCCGAACCAATCAGCGAGGGCCAGCAGGTCGTCGGTCGCGGGGGCGCGACAGACGAGGGTGTCGAGGTCACAGGCGTTGGTTGTTGGTCGGGCAGTGGTTAGTGTCGTATTCTGGTTCATTGGATTAGGCCTTTCGTTCATATATCTTGAGCACTTACGTACCCTGAGCGTGTCGGCAGCTCATTGTTCCCTTCGGCTGCGCTCAAGGGCTGATCACTGTGGGTGGACACAAGACAAGACTGCCCCTACAACAGTGATGGATGACGACGCAGCGGTACATTGTTCTTATTCCCTTTCACCTGTCTGCTATCACCTACTCTCGCTAGACCATCCTGATGATTCGTGCTATTCGCTGAAGATGCGCTGTAGTGTTTCCAATGCAACCGGCAAGTTCAGAGCACTAGGGCTTCTCAATGCCCACGAATCATCAGGATTTAGTCTGTAGTATTGCCTTGCTTGGACAGCGGGAATCTGCTGAAACAGTGGTTCAGCCTCTAGAGCATCCTGAGTTTCAGGATCGTCCTGCGATATGCCGATCAGCACCGTTGAGTCAATTTCGGGCAGGACCTCCAAGGAAATGTCAACTGTATTCCCGTCTACTTGCTGCTCAGGCACTGGTGATGAACTGAGGCTTGGGAGCCCAACGCGCTCCATCAGAAGACTTGCGCTTGATTGACTCGTCCACACAGATACTTGGGGAGGGCTAAAAACTGAGATCGCGGAGACGCTACTTGGGGGTTGCACAAAGCGGGCGTCGGCGAGCAGTGATTCAATCTCATCTGTTTTCTGTGCAATGGTCGCCTCGGAAAGGTCGAGACAGTCACGAACAATGCGTAGCTGCTCCTCGAAGTCAAGATCTGGTAATGCTACTACCGGAGCGACACTGCTCATGGCCTCTATCTGCTCTTGCGCTCCGTTGAAAAATGTTTCGTTCGCAATTGCGAAGTCAACCCCAGCGGCTACGGCTTGCTCAAGATTAGGACCATTCGACATATCCATCACTGTGGCTTCATCTGCCCCAGCATCGATTTGCCAGGGGTAGAACCTACGACCAGGAAATGATCCAATCAGTGCTGGAATAATGCCGAGAAAAAGGAGCGCATCGAGTTCGTAAAAAGTTCGCATCACAAGGATTGTAGTCGGCTTAGTCTCAATTGTCGTTGTCCCACCGGCGTGTTCAACGGTGCGTGGATAGCCCGTGCTTGTGCTCGTCGCCGTCGGTGCTTTCGCCTCCTCCGCTCCGCAGCCAGTGATCATGCCCAAACCGAGCGTCCCTGCGCCAATCAGAAAGCGTCGCCGGGTGATCATCTGCTCGGCGAGTTCGATCCGTGCGATGGCGTTGAGGTGGGCAGGACCGTGAGTGGACAGCCAGTCGTTCAGTTGGAGCAGATCATCTGTAGCGGGGGCGCGGCGGGCCAGCGTGTCCAGGTTTCGGGTATCAGTTGTCGTCGTGGTCAGGGTCATGTTCTGGGTCACTGGATTAGGCCTTTCGTTTCACATATCATTAGATCCGGCTAGGCGAACGATGTACGGCGTTCAAACGCTTTATCGCTCCATTGCTCAACTCAACAATGCACGCTCGACATCATCGAGTAATGCCTGCAAGCCGATGGGGCTAAAATTGCCCCAGGTAGAGGCGTCGCCTTTGAGCACACGCCCAGCGGCGACGGCGTCGAGCGTTTCCCACAGTGGATTGTTCTCGATAACGTTCTTAGCATCCGGTAATGGAAGCACAAACAGATACTCGCCGGGCATGTCGCCCAACAGTTCAGGGGAAACGTCCGCCAGCGACCCGCCCTCTCCGTCAAGACCATTCGGTAGTGTGACGGTGATTCCGGCTGGGGCGAGCAACTCAGCGATGATGTAGTCGGGCTGCATCGCGAAGAAGCTGCCATCAGCCTTAGGGTAAATCACTGAAATGGTGACTGGTTCTTCGATGCGCTCGCCAATAGAAGCCACACGCTCGTATACGGCTTGGATTGCCGCATCTGCCTCTTCTTCGCGGGCAAAACACCGGGCGATAAGCCGCGTGTTTGCCTCCCACTCGGGCGAACTTTCTCCGTCAAGAACAAAGCAGGGTGCAATTTGCTTCAACTCATCAAGGCCATCGCCATAGTTCCATTCAAAGCCAACAATGAAATCGGGATGGAGACTGGCCATTCGTTCAATGTTCAGGTCACCCGAACTGCCGATTTTCTCAACTTGTTCGGTGCGATCCAGAAGTGCGATGGCAAAAGTATCACCAACACCAGTAGAGGCAGCTAAAGGCGTAACACCGATTGAGAGCAGGTAATCAAGGATGCGTAAGCCATCGGCAGAGATAACGCGGGTTGGTACTTCCTCTAGCCGCATTTCACCATCCGCGTGCTCAATGGTGCGCGGGTAGCCTGCACTCGCGCTTGTCGCCGTGGGCGCACTCGCTTGCTCCTCTGCCCCGCAGCCCGTGATGACGCCGAGGCCGAGCGCTCCCGCGCCAATCAGGAAGCGGCGACGGGTGATTAGACGCTCCGCCAGTTCAATCCGCTCAATGGCGCTCAGGTGCGCCGGGCCGTTGGCGTGCAGCCAGTCGGCGAGTTGGAGCAGATCATCCGTGGCGGGGGCGCGGTGGACCAGCGCGTCGAGGTCACGGGTGTCGGTTGTCGTCGTGGTCAGGGTCATGTTCTGGGTCATAGATTCAGTCCTTTCAACTACACTTGCTTTTATCGATTCGATATGGTGAGCTGGGAAGCGATGAAGCGTTTGAATGTTTCGCTGCCTATCGATCCAAACGTTCACCTGCTCGCCCACTCTTACGCGTCTTTCCCCTCAAGTAGCAACTGCTCCAGGTCGTCGAGGATGAGGTTGGCCGCGACTAAACCGCCATTGAACCAATAACTCTCCACCGTGTAGACGTTACCCGACTCCACCGCTTTGAGTATCTGGAACAACGGATCTTCACGAATCTCTTCGATCAACTGCTCGGGGTTACTGCTTTGTGAGTAGAGAAACAACTTGTCGCCGTCGCCTTGGTCGAACCGCTCTCGAGAAATAATTAGCTCCCACTCGCCCGCCGCTGCTGTCTCCCTAAGACCCTCTGGAAGCGGTACGCCAACGTCCTCGTACAACACGCTGCCCGAGAAAATGCGGGGCAGATCGAAACGCATCCCTGCAGTACCATCCCAAGTGAGCATGATGGCAGCTGTTGGTGCGGAGTCGGGTACGCCTAAGCGGCGCCCGATCTCCGTAGCGCGTGCTTCGTAAGCAGTAAGTTGGGGCTCAAACTCCTCGGTCTTACCAAGTGCCTCGGCGACCTCGCGGCCCGTCCGCTTCCACTCGGCAGAGGTCGCACCATGTCGGATGCCAACTGTAGGAGCTATCTGCGAAAGTTCTGCATAGTTCTCCTGTGCTTCAAAAAGGTTATCAAAACCGATGATGAGATCTGGCTCTAGTGCGAGGAGGGCTTCAAGATTTGGCGGCTCACCCACGTTTTCGATGTCTTCAGGCAAACGCTGTTCAAGATACGGATACGCCTCGCCCAGGTCTGTACCGATTGCCAGCGGCTCCACGCCAAGCACAACCATCACTTCGGCGATACTCTGGTGTAAGACGACGACACGCTGCGGCTCGACAGGCACTTCTGTGTCGCCCATTGCATGTGTAATCGTCCGCGTTGCACCCACCGTGGCCGTGGGCGCAGCAGCCTCCTCCTGCGGCCCACAGCCGGTGATGACGCCGAGGCCAGCGCCCCTGCGCCAATCAAGAAGCGACGTCGGGTGATCAGCCGCTCGGCGAGTTCGATTCGCTCAATGGCGCTGAGGTGCGCTGCACCGTGGGCAGCGAGCCAGTCGTTCAGTTGGAGCAGATCATCCGTGGCGGGGGCGCGGCGGGCCATTGCATTGAGATCTACCGCGTCTGTTGTCGTTCCAATCTTTCTCGTTCGTGTATCACTTCGTTGCATGTCATTCTCTCTTTTTGGGTATCTTTCCATCAATATTCGACATTCTGAACCGCTTCGTGATTGTATTATGTAGGCACTCCGCTCAGGCGGTTGCGTCTCCTCTGCTACTTCCTTCTTTCTCGATAAGGAATCGTTCGAGGTCGTCAAGGACAAAGTTGGCATAGTAGGCCCCGCCCTCCAGGTACCACTCGCCATTCGTGGCCTGGTGGAAGCGATCCTGTTGAACTGCCTCGAGTCCCGCCCACAGTGGGGTGGAGAACACTCGCTCAGTATCCACCTCGGTGTCGAAGTCGGTCTGGAACTGGATGATGTGGTCGGCGGCTAGGTTAGGGATTTCTTCGAGGCTGAGTTCCCAGCGCGACCAGTCGTCGGTCTCCCGCTGTCCCTCGGGCCGGGACAGACCAACCTCTGCCATAACCGACCCAGCGAAACTGTCGGGTAGGTACACGCGGATCGCGTCTGGCCTGATGCGGATGAGCGAGACCGTCATCTCGTGTGGTGGCTGGCCCGTAGCCTCGCGCACTCGTTGACCGAAGCCTTGCACCCGCAGTTCGTACTCATCCAGTAATTCCCTAGCGCTATCCACCCGGCCCAGTGCGTCGGCGTAGAGGAGAAAGATGTCTTTCCAGTAAGGTCCCAGTGCACGGGGAAACGCCACCGTTGGTGCAATCTGCGAGAGCCGTTCGTAGATGCCCGAGGTAAAATCATCAGAGCCGAGGATGAGGTCGGGGGTGAGCTCAACAATCCTCTCCAGGTTCGGCTCTGACCCCACCCCAACCGATTCGACCCCACGCAGGTCGGCAACGCTGTCCAAAGGTTCGGTATCTCCATCGGCCGTCGCGATGGGTATCACGCCAGTCGCCACCGCCGATTGAAGCGAAGCTGGGTCTAGGGTAATGACGCGCTGCGGGTTCTGTGGGACCTCGACGGTTCCCAGTCTGTGCTCGACGGTGCGTGTTGGCCCATCGACTTGAGCTGGTTCTGGTGGGCTTTGACCACAGCCTGCCAGCGCCGCTGCGCCGAGCAATCCACCTGTTCCGATGAGGAAGCGGCGGCGAGTGGATAACTTGTTGAGGTCGATATCCAATGCAGCCAATTCTGCGATAGTCAGTTCCTGTGGTTTGTAGTTGTAAATGTGATTCATCATAGTTGTGTGCTCCTTATCTGAAAAATATATCTAAGCAGC
The DNA here is from genome assembly GCA_039178835.1 of Chloroflexota bacterium. GTDB lineage: Bacteria > Chloroflexota > Chloroflexia > Chloroflexales > Roseiflexaceae > AL-N1. The sequence continues at coordinate 50,400 of JBCDFA010000005.1, read as the reverse complement.
AATGTTTTATGTTGTCTTAACGCTCAAACGTTCCAAGGCCGATTCTAATGTGGTATCATGAGCATACCTGTCGAAAGGAGACAATCTATGGAACTACCGTTTCCCGGCATGGACCCCTATCTTGAAAGTACTGAATATTGGCCAAGCTTTCATCATCATCTTGCTGAAGAGCTGATGACTATGCTCAATGAGCACCTTGACCCAAAGTATTTTGCTGATGTCGAAGTTCGTGCGGTGATTGATAATCTGTCCATTATCAGTAGTTCCCATATATACCCTGATGTTGCTGGCACCTCGAGTGGCTCAGAACCACTTGAAGGGCCAGATATTGCCCCATCTCTTACTGCACCACTCCAACGAGTCGCTCTTCCCTCCGAGCGCACCCGTTCGCGAACAGTTCATATCTACCTGTCCGATACCAATGCACTGGTAACTGCAATTGAAATCCTTTCACCAGCCAACAAGCGGGGTCGTGGACTACAACAATATCGGCAGAAACGCGAAGAGTTGCTCTTTTCGGATTGCCATCTGGTTGAACTTGATCTTGTGCGACGCGGTGAACGCCCTGGCTGGGAACTTGAAGACCTACCTCCAAAAACAACATACGTTTGCCTCATCAATCGTGCACGTGATGATGAAATGCGTATTTCAGACATCTGGCCACTAGCGCTCGCTCAACCATTACCGACGCTGCCAATTCCGTTGTTGCCCCCAGACCCTGACACAACCCTCGATCTCTCTGCGGCGATCCAGCACATTTATAGGCGTGCTCGTTATGCGCGTCGTGTTGACTACCGTGTCGATCCCCCGCCACCGGTCTTGTCATCCGATGATGCTAACTGGCTCGATACTCATCTGCGTGAACGAGGATGGCGCAACTGAGCCGTAAGATATCTCTCTTTCTAGACATACGACACATCGTTACGCACCTGGCTCAAGTAAGGGATTGGGAATAGATGGTTCCGTTTCAGCGAGAATACGAAACATATCATCGATTACTTTATGGGCAGAGAGTATGCCGAAACCCTGCCAGTGGCCATCCATTGCATAGGCATTGCCGTTTTGTACTGCGTTGAGGTTGTTCCAGATAGCATCATCCGACAAGGATTCGATCAATACCTGTGCTTCATTGGTTCCAGCAGCATCGGGCTGCAAACCGTATACAAACAGGTAATCGCCATCGGCCAGATCCCAGCGCTCACGACTCACGTCGATCTGGACAAAACCTGTTGCTTCATCTACTGATGGCTGTTGCGATTCGGGCTGTTCAAGATGAAGCTGGTTGATGATGACGCCTGTGAAGGAACCAGAGAGACGCAACCCTATCTCCTGATCAGGTAGGGCCCGTACGACCGAGATGGTTTGACCATTCAGCGAATCACCAATACTCGTACGCAAGGCTGCAATTCGTTCTTCGTATGCCGAAACGAGTGCTTCATTTTCCTCAATCATTCCTAGCGCATCCGCAATGAAGTGAAATTGGGGCTGCCAGTCTTGCAACGCATCACCTTCCTCATACACAATCATCGGTGCAATCTCCGCCATAAGATCCTGGGCTTCTTCATCGTGGAAACCAATTTCAGTGATGATTAGATCAGGTTGCGCTTCGGCTATGGCCTCAAGGTTAGGAGGAAAGCCAGTATCGGGTAGCCCTTCCGTTTTGGCGATAAATGCCTCCAGCCACTCTGAATAGGTGTTGGATACAAAGAGCTGGGCAGCAGCCGAAGTAGACACAAACGGAAGGTCGTGAATGAGCATGAACTCAAGACTGTTGAGGTCGAGTGTCACCACACGCTGGGGACTCTCTGGAATGCAGACTGGGTCAGTTGCCAAATGCTCATGGTCAAAGAGGCGCTGCCCTTCCTCACAAGGGTTCTCAACATGTGCCTCATCATCAGTCACTGACGTGACGTTCGATGCTGATGGTGACTCAGTGGCTGATGTACAGGCCACAAGTGAGATACATATGAACAGGCAGCCAAGGAATCGATACTGGTTTCTCATGGAGTTAACTCTCAATCTACTTGGATTGCATCACTTCGTTTTTATTGACTACTAGACAGAGCTAAAGGGCCATTAAACTGTTTTTATAACAACCACAATCATCTATCTTCGTTGATATCGGTTGATGCAGCGTCATCTGATATATTCTTCGTTAAATGCGTTCACAAAACCTTCAAGATAGATCATTTCTGCAAAAGGTCCGGTAAAACCCATGCCTTGTAAAACAGTCGTATTAAGTATAGGGATATCGAGGCTAGACAGGATTGAGTCACCCAATCTCTCTTCATTATTGGCAGGTCCCATCTGTACGATTGTATCGGCAGTGATTTCACTCAGTATCTCTGGCGAAATTGGGCTATACCCAGCCTCTGGCATCTCCACACTATCAGGGATGCTCAATGTAAAGCCAAGGGTCTCTACTAGACCACCCAACGCCATCCGTTCGTCAAAAATACCCAGCGTATCAGCATTTCCGATCAGGAGCGTTACCTCGGGGACCCTTTCCACCACTGGAGTCATTTCTGCATGCAATTCAGCTACCCGCTCATCATAGTCGCTGATGACTTCCTCGGCACGTGTGCTGTATCCTGTGGCTACCCCCAACCCCTGTATCGCCGACTTCCAACCGTCAACGTCTGCACCAAAGTAGGCTAGTGTGGGTGCAATCTGCGAAAACGATTCATACAGGTCAGTTTCAGCATCAGCAGCAGATGCGTGATGGAGAATAAGATCCGGCTGTAGCGCTAGAATCGCTTCCATGCTTGGCTCGCTTCCATTCAGATAGACAGGCTCACCTGGAATAGGCTGTTCGATATGAGGCAGGGTGGTGAACGTTTCACCGGTCGGCTCATTGCGCCAGGGACCTACACCGACGGGTGCGAGATCCAGTGCAATCGCCAGTTCAATAAACTCTTCTGACATCACAACTACACGTTCGGCTGGTTGCTCAAGGGTGGTTTCACCACGATCATGCGTGATGGTGACGGGGAACGCAGCAGTGTCGACAGCGACGGTTGCGATGGTCGCGACGGGCTCGGCTACCTCTGACTCTGGTAGTGATGCAGCATTATTGCCACCACCAGCACATGCAACTGACAAGAAACTAAGCACAACAAATACAGAGAGTCGTTTCATGGTAGATTCTCCTTGTTCATTTGCTCTTGATTGAAACGCTTATATATGTTGTTAGCTTTGTACAGACTCTTGTATTACTACTGGCTCCAACGCAAACTCATCAATGATCTGAGCGACCCAACGTTGTATGCGCTCAGTAGTCTGTTCAGGTTGGTTTACTTCATCAATACCCAATCCCATGAAACGGCCGTTTTCTAACGCCTCTGATGCCGTAAATTCGTAGCCAGTCGTTTCCCAGAGGCCAACGAGGGTTGCACCGCGTTCACGCAATTTGACGGCTAACATACCCAACGCGTCAAGGAAATTTTCGTCATAATGCTTTTGGTCGCCGATGCCGAAAAGTGCCACCTGCTTATCAGTGAAATTAGCTTGGTCGAGTTGAGGAAACAAAATCTCCCAGTCATCCTGCAATTGACCAATGTTCCAGGTGGGAATACCGAGAATGAGATAGTCAAATGCTAACAACTGCGCTGCGTCTTCCATCGTTGCGATATTGATGGGTACAAGCGGTTCCATTCCTGCTGCCTCCCACGCTGCCTTGATTTCATCGGCCACATACTCGGTAACCCCGGTTGTGCTGCCATAGAACAGACCTACACGTTTGGAAGAGGAAATATCAGACATAGATGATTCAGGTGTAAGTTGAACGAGTGGCACATGCTCTTGTTCACGGAGCCAAGCTTTTGCTTCATCGACATCAGTGAAAACGGCTCCACGGACACCAAAGCTGTATTGTGCAAAACGGTTGGTGTTGTCCTGCATTTTCTGGCGGTGTTCTGGCTCAATAGCTGTCGCCATTTCTGGACTAAGCACTGTGGTATATCCGAGATTGCTCCGATTTGCACGTGTTCGGAATCTACGGCGAAAGTCGTTGATCAGTCCGGTTATTTCGGCTTCATCTTCACGGTGACGTTCGGCATCATCGTCGTGATGCTCATGGGGTTCCCGCACAATGATGACACCAAAACGTGTTTCGCCACTGAGACGAGACTCCCAGCGCTGGATTAAATTGCGATAATCGTCTATTTCGGGATGTTCGTCTCCTGTGTAAACGATCAGGAACTGTGGATCATTTTCATCAAATCGAAACATAGGGTACCCTGCTCACTTTCATTTTTGGCGATACACGATAGAATTTTTACTCTGTCAAGTACTGCTCAATATCATCAAGTACCGCATTCGCTGAACGCATGCCTCCAAAACTCATCCAATGTTCGGCATTCACGCGGTATGCTTCATCGGCCTCAACCGCCGGCAGTTGTTGCCAGATCGGATTACTGGTCACCTCCTCTTCCACCTGTGCAGCTTCAACATTATCATTGGCCCCTCCAGCCACATACAACAGCACATCACCAGTCACATTAGTCAGCCCTTCAAAGCTAAGTTGCTCGAAACTGGTTTCGTCGGTGCCAACTTCGAATTCAGGCCGTTCAACCCCGACATCCATCATGACGCTGATCGGTGCATACGCATTGGGTGCTTCTCGGTACATTTGGAAGCCCTCAGGAGTCATGCGAACAAAAGAAACCTGAATATCACGCAGTTGCCCTTGAATAGCTGCGACACGCTCATCGTATGCAGCCATTTCCTCCTCAGCACGTTCAGACACACCAGCCACCTCTGCAATCGTGGAGAACCACTGCTTCCAATTCGGTGTATTCACTAATACGGTAGGGGCTATTTCACTCAAGAGATCGTAGTTTTCTTCCTGAAAAAAGGCATCACCAATGATAAGATCTGGTTCAAGTAAGGCAATGGTCTCAAGATTAGGCTGCTCAAATGTTCCGACAAACTCAATATCTGCTACTTCCGAACTGGTAAGGGCTGTCGGGAAATCATTTTCAGCACCAAAAGTCCCTGAGCCAATGACCGGGAGTCCTAACTCAAGAGACATCTGAAGTGAATAAAATGGATCGAGTGTCACGATCCGCACAGGCGCATCAGGAAGACAATCTGGACTGATGACCAAATCAGAGGCAAAAGCACGTTCCTCGTCAGCACACTGGCCAGCAGTGCTATCACTCGCAGCAACCTCACCCACAATCGTATCCATCACAATATCAACAAGGACTTCTGCTGAGAGTGGCCCACCAAAGAGCCACGTGTCACCACCAAGGGCATAGACCCGTTCGTTTTGCACAAACTCAAGACTCTCCCAGATCGGCTGGATCGCATCACGCTCGAAGACATTATTATCATCTTGGACAACATAGAGGAAGTTCGAGTTGCCAAGATCAGGTAATGTTTCTATACCTACTGTTGTAAAACCAAACTGCTGAAATCCATCGTCCCAAGCATTCTCGAGACCAATCTGCTCCATAATCTGGACAGCCATCGCGTTGTCGGTAAAGAGGCGTATATCAACTGTATCTTCGCCAAAAGCTTGTGCGAGCACAAAGGGTTCGCCCAGCTTCCCAGCAGCTTCAAGCTCTTCCTGGGCAGTAGCAAAAGCCGCTTCCATCTCAGCCAACACAGCGTCGCCCGCTTCGGGCTGACCAACCACATCAGCAATGGTCAGAAATGTGTCGCGCATATCATCATACTGCGTGATGCTTTCATCGGTGGGGTAACTATTAAAGACGATGGTTGGGGCAATTTCGCTTAATTCATCATACATTTCGCTCGCACGCAGCGCATCGGTGATAATGAGATCGGGGGTCAGGCTAGCAATAGTTTCGAGGTTGGGTTCCTGGCGCGTGCCAACATCTACCACTTCATCGGATAACTCCACCGGAATGTTGACCCAATCGTTATAACCTGCGACATCTGCCACACCAACCGGCTGAATACCAAGCGCCAGTACATTTTCGACGTAGGACCACTCCAGGGCAATGATGTGCTCTGGGTTGGCGGGCACTTCGGTTTCACCTAACGCGTGGGTAATCGTGCGGCTATCACCACCCTCGGCAGAATCGGTTATGTCTGTTGGTTCACCCACTGTCGTGGGGACTTCATCCACAGATGGTTCGCTCACACTAGTAGGAGATACCTCAGCAGATGGCTGAGCACAGGCAACCAGCCCGATCATAAGTGCAAACAGGGCACAGTAGAGACGAAACATACAACGTCCTTATCTAATCTAGTCATAAATAGACGAACTACTCAGTATGAAAGGGATTTGGTGCCACCTCCTGTGGATTAACCTCTGCGACATAGACAAAGAGATCATCCAGCATGGCATGTGCAGCAATAAAGCTGGAGCCGATCCAGTAACCGCCCACTTCGAAAACTCGTTCCTGTTGCACAGCATCCAACGAACCCCAGAGAGTGGATCATTGCGCAGGTCTGCGAGGCGCACCTCAGCATCAGCGGCAATCTCCGGCGTGTAGCCAGTGGTCCAGATAAAGATGACGTCGCCATCAGCAAGGTCTATCCGCTCATCAGAGATGTTATAGAAGGTCGAGCTGTTTTGTTGTTCTTGTAATTCAGCATCATTCAGATCTTGTGAAACCGGACGTGGTAATCCAGCTTCAGCAATGACAGATCCAAGGAAGGAATCCCTCGCATATAGGCGCACATTGCGTGGCATAATCCGTACAACGGAAATCTCTTCTGTTGTTACTGCCGCACCCAGCGTCTCTTGAAGGGCCGTAAGCCTTTCCTCATACTGTTCGGTGACGCGTTCGAGTTCTGCGGTCGAGTCCACAATATCAGCTACAAATGCAGCAATGTCCTGCCATTGTCCGCTATGTTGAAATTGATAGAGCGTTGTTGGGGCAATTGTGGATAGCTCTTCATAGTTTGCACCATTACGGGGAACATCACCAATGATGAGATCTGGATTCGCATTTACCAAAGCCTCAATATTGAGAGCCTCTAGCGTTCCAAGGTTTGCAATTCCCTCAACTCTTTCTGCGATAATAGGAAAATCGATCTGAAAGTTTTCAATGTAACCGCTATAGGTTCCAACTGGCTGTACATCAAGAGCGATCAATGTCTCAAACGAAAGCCGGTCCAGAACAACGATTCGTTGTGGTTCTTCTGGAATACAGAGTGGATTCGTTGCGAGTTGGGAATGTTCAAACAATCGCATCCCATCTTCACATTCGGTAACAATTGGACCTGGGTCTTGCAACCCAGATGATGTTCCGGTGAAAGGCAACGACCCACAGCCACTTATGGCTGATAGCACCGCGAAGCACACAATGATAGAGCCTATTCTTTGCATGGGTATTATCCGTGGATAGACGATGAAGAAAGTAACATGTCGGGAGCAACAACTGTTGGATCTGTATTGATGTACCTAGAGGTCTCAGTCGCTTCCTGCCCATCATCGAAATACACAAACAGATCGTCAAGTATGCGATTGGCTGCCTGTACACCGAGACCGCTCATCCAGTAATTATCATCGACCTCATACACTTGCTCTTGCTGGACGGCTGACAATGTTTGCCAGAGCGGACTGTTCTGAAATGCAGCGAGATCGTTTTCTTCTGGATTCCGCGACGTAAAGAACATTACATCAGCATCTAAATCAGCAATTTGTTCCAGACTGATTTCAGTGGCAAACTCATCGATATCCTGTGTTGATGGGCGCGTCAGACCGACATCCTGTAAGACATATCCACTAAAAGAATTTTTGAGATAGATACGTACTTGGCCTGGTCGAAACCGTACCACTGAAACCGTTATATCATTCAGCTGATCACCCATCATCTGTTGAAATTGAGTGATGCGCTCATCATAATCAGCCAGAATTTGCTGTGCTACATCGTTTTTGCCAAGTGCCTCAGCATGAACAACAAATGTCTTCTGCCATGGTACCCGCAATGACTCAGTAAAAACGGTTGGTGCAATCTCCGAAAGAAGATCGTAGATCTCTTCGTATCGTTGTTTGCTGCCAAGAATAAGATCAGGTTGCAGTTGTAGAATAGTTTCAAGATCTGGTTCACTAATCGTACCGATATCACTTATGCTGTCAAAGTCGGCAGAGAGATACGCCTGATAATCGCGTACATCCGTCAGTGGTGCGCCGACCGGAGTAATTCCGAGCGCTAGCGCATTGTCGAGTTCACCTGTATCTAGAACAACGACTCGCTTAGGATTGGTCGATACTTCCGTCATTCCCATGGCGTGCGTAACAATGCGCATGTCGTTGGTTGCTTCTACAGAGTCTTCTGTATCGATTTCAGATGAACTTTCTGTAGTATCAGTGGCATCAGTTGGAACTACATCAGTGTCTGCCAGTGCTTCATCCGGCCCCTGTGCTATTTGTCCTCCACAAGCGACAAGCATCATTAGGGCAATACATATACTCAGGGCACGCATCGTAAAAGCGTTCAGAGACATTGTTCTCTTCCGTCTGCTCATAAATGAGCTAGTCTTCTTAACAAGATATTTATTACACACGACGAAGCCAATTGACCCGATATTGCGGTTCTTCCCGCAATTCACATGGGCCAGATTCGCCCAGAGTCTGAACCGTCCCAGACCTCTCTACCATGGCTTCATAAGCGCCGCTACGTCCGTTGGGTGTGGTGAAATCGATCCGTATACGTCCCCACTGCTCTGTTTCGGTGTCGACTTCAAGCAATTGACCGTGCTTGGCATACTGCATCCAATCCCACCCTTCTTGCATCAACATGTCACGCTCTGCAACATGTTCATAACGGCTTTCCAGTCCGGTCCAGCCCCGATAGCACAAGCGCAGTGACTCAACGGAATCGGTCCGATGGATCAATGTATCGAGCTGATCTGTCTCAAGATGGCCCCAAAAGCGTCCCTCCGGCAAATCGATCAGGGTTGGCGCAAAACGATGTCCGCCAAAGTGACTGACACGCCAGGCACGCAGGGTACCCCCTGAAGGATCTGCATACTCATCACGTAGCTTGCGATACATTGGATACCCAAAGACAGCACAGGCTGCATCGACACTTCCATGGGTACACACAAACAACTCCCGAATGTGAGACGTATGCTGTTGGTATGCTGCAAACCGTGGCAGTTCTGCTGGACGGCTGAAGATGGTTTGGACGAGAGGAAATAGTTCGGCTTCGGAGACGAGAAATTCTTCTTTTTGATAGATCGAAAACGCATTCTCTGGACGATAGTAGTGAAACACGCGCACCTTATCTGAAACAGAGTATTCCTCATCAGGAACAATAATTAAAGGTCTGATTTTCAACCCCTGTTCAAGGATAAGAGCCTGTAGCAAAGCTATCAACTCGGTTGGAATCCGTTTTAGGTTGGTAACATCACGCGGCCAGGGCGTAGGAACTTCTACAATAAGATAATGATTGCAGTGAGCAATTGAGCCAATCGGATCTTCACCATTTTCTTTGGAGACTACCGAACAATAGCAGCGCTCAGGTAAAGGATCTGTTTGTTGAGTCATCTATGGAGCTTTCTCTAGTACAGTGTTTATCTATGCCACAACGTGATGTCCATTCGTGTACACGACTTCTTGATCTGGGTGTTTTGCACGATGGACATCATACGGAACACACAAAGGGACCCCTGTGCGTGGATCAGGCACGATATCAGCCACAACCCCAAACACATCACGCAGCATGTCGGTTGTCATCACCTCGTGTGGTTCGCCAGTAGAAACAACATGGCCATCGCGCATCACCACCATGTGATGCGCATAGCGTGAGCCAAGATTCAAGTCGTGAATGACAAGCACGATAGTACGATTTTCTTCTCGATTTAACTGTTCAAGCAAGTGTAATACTTCAATCTGATGAGCGATATCTAAGAAGGTGGTCGGTTCATCAAGCAGAATAACTTCAGTATCCTGAGCAAGAGTCATGGCGATCCACGCACGCTGTCGCTGCCCACCGGAGAGTGTATCGACAGGTCGGCTGGCCATCTCCGTCAGAGTGGTAATCTCTAGTGCCTTTGTGACCATCCGCTCATCTTCCTCAGACCACTGGTGGAACCAGTTTTGATAGGGATACCGCCCTTGAGCAACCAGTTCATGAACGGTTAGACCTTCTGGCGCGCTGGGGCTCTGTGGCAGGATACCAAGCTGTTTCGCCAGATCTTTCGTCGGCATGGATGTCAGCAATTTCCCATCAAGATAGACAACACCTGTGCGTGGTTTAAGGAGCCGCGCGAGGCCCCGTAGTAATGTTGACTTTCCACAGCCATTGGGGCCTACGAGAGCCGTGATTTTACCGCTTGGAACAATCAGATCAAGGTCCTTGACCACAGGTTGATCATCATATGCGAGAAGGAGCTTATCGGCCTTGAGGGTACTCATGCACAGAACCTCGTTTACTAATAACTTTTTTGCTCAATTGCTTGCTTTGGTTCCTTATTTGCACATTCGATAGTGATTGTTGTTGAACACCCTCAGAAAGCCACATAATACACATTTCGTAATCAGCAGCTCTAGAGAACAATGAGTTACTTCACACATTGCAACAAACACAACTTATAATTTACCACAAACAAGTTTTGTTAGTATATAGTAACCTTTTAGGTTTGTCAATCACAAAGACAATCTTCCTATTGTTTCCTATCTGAGTGATAGTTGTATGTATAAAGCTAATAGCGGCGATATATAAGGTAGATACAACTTTCTATACCTTGTACAAATTAAATATCCTCTCCTGAAGCGAGTACTTTCTTTCACATACATCAGATAAATCTTAATAGAAACTACCGTGAATATCGTGTATCATGATAATGTTCAGATGTATGGTCGAACACAACATATCCAGGTGACTCATGATAGTAGCTAACCACGTTGTTAGGTGTTCTTCAAAGGCCATAGAATCATCAATTTCCGTGAGTATATTTGTACTTCCGGTAGCCATCAATACAAAGGAGTAAGTTCAATGACACGCAATGAAATGCTAGACCGGGTACGATCACAAGATATCTGGGATCTTGTAATCGTTGGTGGTGGGGCAACCGGCGTAGGTGCCGCCATTGATGCTGCCTCACGTGGTTATAAAACCCTACTGTTAGAAGCTGTTGATTATGGGAAAGGCACGTCTAGCCGTAGCACAAAACTCGTTCATGGTGGTGTACGCTATCTTGCGCAGGGCAACATAGCATTGGTGCGCGATGCTTTGCATGAACGTGGTTTACTACGACAGAATGCCCCACACCTCGTTCACGATCTGCCTTTTGTGGTGCCTGCCTACAACTGGTGGTACCAACCATTCTACGGAACAGGCCTACTCCTTTATAGTGTATTAGCAGGTAAACTTGGCATTAAATTCTCTCGATTGATTTCCCGTGATAAGGCCTTAGATCTGGTACCGACACTCGAACCCGAAGGGCTGAGAGGTGGTGTCGTTTATTATGATGGACAATTCGACGATACGCGCTTGATTGTGACGATGCTTCGCACCTTCCTCGATTATGGTGGCGCTGCACTTAACCACATGCCTGTTACTGGCTTAGTCAAAAAGGGTGAGCGTGTTGCTGGAGTTCGTGCTCAGGATACCGAAACCGGCGAAGAGTTCGAGATTGAGGCACGTGCAGTTGTCAACGCAACCGGCGTATTTGCAGATACACTGCGGCGTAAGGATGATGCTCAAGCCAACAAAATACTGGCACCAAGTCAGGGCATTCACATCGTGCTAGATCGTTCTTTCCTGCCTGGCGATCACGCCATTATGATACCGCGTACCGATGATGGCCGTGTGCTCTTTGCCATCCCTTGGCACGATTGTGTCGTGGCTGGTACAACTGACACACCGATTGATGATATTCCGCTTGAACCACGCCCAATGCAAGAGGAAATCGATTTCCTCCTGAGCCATATGGCACGTTACTTTAGCAAAGATCCTTCACCTGAAGATGTGCTCAGTGTCTTTGTTGGGTTGCGACCATTGGTCAAAGCCGGCGATAGCTCGAACACGGCGGCACTTTCCCGCGACCATACACTGATGGTCTCAGACTCTGGTTTGATTACGATTACCGGTGGGAAGTGGACAACGTACAGGCACATGGCCGAAGATACGATCAATAAGGCTGCTGAGGTAGGTGGTTTGCCATCCAAACCATGTGTGACCGAAAACCTAAAACTTCGTGGTTGGCAACTGGCGAATGCTCAAGGGCCATTCCGTGTATACGGCGCCGATGCAGTGCAACTCAAACAACTCATGGCAGAGAACCCGGAATGGCAAGAACTTCTCCATCCCGATCTTCCATACTTCGTTGGTGAAGTCGTCTGGGCAGCACGCTACGAAATGGCTCGCACCGTTGAAGATGTGCTCTCGCGTCGTCTGCGCGCACTATTGCTCAATGCTCGTGCAAGCCAGGAAGTTGCGCCCCGTGTCGCAGCACTCATTGCTGCCGAACTGGGCTTTGATGAAGCTTGGCAAGAAGCGCAGGTTCAGGCATACCAAGAGGTTTCTGATGTGTACGTCTTGAAGACAGGCAATGCAACCAGAGCGACTCAGTCCGACACAGTACCTGTGTAATCCAATAGATAAACACGCAGCATACATCAATTTTGGTAGAAGGTCATTCGTAAGAGTGGCCTTCTTTGCTGTTGGTGTAAAAACCTCTGACGAGATTTACCTACCCCCCAACCTTTTATGCTCTTCATGGATAGTATACCTAACAAACATCAATCTTGAGAGGTTATCGTGAATGAGCAAGACGCAATCAAGCAACGCAAACAGGGGATATTAATGGTTTAGAAGTACTTGTACACATGTATCAGTTGGAGGCAGTACGCGCTGCGTATCTCGTCACACGCGATAGGAGGATAGCTGAAGATTGAAGATGTGGTGCAGGATGCGTTCCTGCAATCGTATGAGCATATTAAACAGTTCGATGCCCAGCGTCTATTCAAACCAATGAACAATTTGATTATTACATACTATCCTGGCAAGCCGATGGATTTACTTACGTCTTACATGTCTATAGACTAGGTCTTCAACAAGAGGATCTTGTACAGATTGCCGAGTCGCTGCAGTAACCTAAAGACAATCCGAATACAAACAGGGAGTATACCAATTTGGGTATGTACTCCCTGTTTCATTCATCACATATTAGATACATTCAAAACATACGAGTTTGTTGTGGGTCATTATCAGTAGGCCGTGGGCGCTCACCACGCAAAGCTGCATCCAAAGGATCGGTTACCTGTAAGTCGGCTCCCCACTGCTGAAGATAGGTATAGTCGAGCATATCTTCGTTTACACGAACCATTGTTTGGATGTCTCGCCATTGACGATCTGAGACACCACTATCCAATTGATACCATCGCAATTTGCTCAAGATAGTATCTTCGACTGTGGCAACCCACGCGGTACATGGAGGATTTTCACGTATAACAACAGGTTGTCGCCGCTGAAATTCCATTTTAGCAAATGGTGTACTGTCTCGTACAAAGAAGTCTATCCGAAACATTGTTGACAGATGTGTGGCACTAAATTGCCTGGTTTGTGTAAGAGCATCAAGTACATCTGGCAGCCGAATGAGAAATGATGACTCCAATCTTTCGACTAGTGGCTGGGCATAGTGTGCAGTGCATAAAACTACAAGATCAGTGTCGTTGGTTGTGCGATACTCACCATGAATAGTGCTGGCAAGTGACCCAACCAGCATATACGGAATAGACAACACATCAAGTGTCTCAATAACCTGAATGATTGCACTAAGATATGTATCAGATACCGCATCCTCCGAGATTGTTGCCTCCATATACAACTGTGCCTGCGCTTTACCCAATCGCAAGATGGCTTCAGCACGACGCCAACTACATATGTCACCTTCAGGTTGTCGCCGTCGAATGCCTGCACGTAACCATGTCAGAGCAGCTTGTTGCAAACTTACCATGTGTTGAAGCTTTACCATAGGTGACATTGCTCGCAAACCAGCGATAAGCACATTCTCATCAGTTATGGTCATATGAGCAGCCAGAGGTTCACGCATTCTTCGTAATCACAATCTTTTACACAGGGACAATAAATATACACCTCATAACGATACCTGACACCTGCTGATCCAGCCAGCCTCAAACAGAACATGTGTTGCAACAACTCTGTAAAACTATGGTATGATACGCAGAATCGTCCGACTCTGCAATGTACTACAAGGTAAAACTATGTCACGTCGCAAACGTCGCAGACAACGTCAACGCCGAATACAACTATCGGTTCTCACGATCCTTTTGCTTGTTGCTGTTGGTATCTACATTCTATGGGCACTCGACCCACGCTGGTATATTCCCCTTGTTACCACTACCCTAACTCTAATCATATTTGGACTCTGGTTCACACGTCGTGGACGACAGCATGCCACCAATGAAAAATTGCTCCTCAAAAAAGCGCTCAACTTATCACCAACTGAATTCGAGCAACGCACGGTTCTTTTGCTGCGAGACCTCGGCTGGGATTGGATTGAGCATCAGGGTGGCAGTGGTGATGGTGGAGTCGATGTGCGAGCGACACGGCAGGGGAAAAAGTGGGTGGTCCAATGCAAACGCTACAAAAATACGGTGCCGGCCTACATGGTTCGTGCCCTTGAGGGTGTGCGCCATCACGAGAAAGCTGATCATGCGTTGCTCGTGACAACGGGTAATTTTGGTCCACAGAGTGAAGAATGGGTGCAGGGGAAACCCATCGATCTGTGGGATGGGGAAGATCTGGCACACTGGATACGCGTGGCTGACGAGCGCCGCAGCCAGCGCTCAAACCGCACCAGAATGAGATTGCAAATCATCATTGCCAGTGCAGTTTTGGTAAACAGTGCGTTGTTCATCAATGCCTATATGGGGGCACTATGAAGCGCTTTGTGAGCAGGCTTCATAATTAAAGGAGTGAGAGCCACTCCTTCGCATCTGTCATATTACGAAAGACCCGTACCTCAAATGGTATCTCGTGGACTGGTTCTGCACACATAGAATACATACGCCCTAAACCAAATATGACATCGCTTGAGGCAACCAGTGCACATTTTGCCTTTCCCCAACGAAAAGCACACTGGCGATGAAAATCGACGAGTTGCCAAATGGCCTGTGCAGAAATATTAGCTTTGACCTCACTTAGATCACAGCATAAATTAAGTCCAGGTATAAAAGCTGGGTCCTGCATTGGTACAACAAATAAATCTTTGAGGGTGTCAAGTGTTAATAAACCGACCGCTTTAACCATAATTGATTTTGCAGAGAGATCGATGTGGTAGTGGTCAAGCATTCATTTTCCTCATCTGGCCTTTATGTGTATATAAAGGTAATGCAACTTTCAACTACACGAAATTATCGCCATCACCGTGTAACTCACGACACGTCAGTATGGTACTGTCTTCGCATCACAACAGACGCTCAGACACATACAAAGTCATACTATTTGGTTCTCTTTTCTCGGCTTATATGAATCAGCATACTCTATTTTTCTATACTTGTCTGTTAAATAATTTACACGGTTGTAATGTTAGAACAATCCACAGCAGAATGATCATTGTCTAAATACACAGAAACGGTATAATATAAAAGGGACACATACAGCAATAAAGGTATTTCTCTGATGACACGTTACCTGGACTCAACTACGCTGGGTGATTTAGCCCTATTTCAGGGATTAGAGCTTGAGCAAATTGAACAACTAAGCCACTTAATGCATCGCAAAACATTCGTGGCTGGCACACCCATTATTGCTGCAGAAGAGCCAGGTGATGCTGCATATATTATCTTGAGCGGCACAGTCAAAATCCATGCAGAACAACCCGATGGAAGTACGGTTATTCTTTCTATTTTTGGTGCTGGTGAAATTGTCGGAGAGATGAGTGTGATCGACAATATCGGTCGATCCGCGACGGTGGTCACCCTCGAAACATCAACACTGTTGGCGATCAATCGTGAGGCATTTGACCGCTGCTTACAGACTATGCCCATTATGACCTATAATCTTGTTCGTATTCTCTCACGACGTTTACGAATCTCTGGAGCCCAGGTGCAAGCTATCGCAACGCTTGATGTCTTTGGCCGAGTGGCACGTCAATTGTTGACGTTCGCTCAAGAATACGGTCAGACAACCCATGACAAAGGTGTCCTCATCCCACTCCGACTAACCCAGAGCGATCTGGCAGATCTGGTTGGTGCATCACGTGTGCGCGTCAATCAGGTGTTGGTGTTCTTTAAGCAACAACAGTACATCTCTGTAGACTCCAATAATCGTATTACAATACTTGACCCGGAAGCTCTGCTCCAACGCTGTCAGTAATCATTTTGCCTATTGTTGCAGATTTTACAGCCCCCCTGTTAAACAGTTAACAGCGCATCACTCTCTTTTCCAGTATAGTAAATACATCCAACACAGTTTAGCCTTGCAGATGTTTGATAGTCTGTTGATGAACCGCTCACCAATATCCATCGCAGGCTCGATAACGAGGGGATGCATTAGATGCAATCACAACAAGCACAAACAACCGGGTTGAGCGGCCAGGGAACCGAGATGGTCGACACCAATACCCAGGCAGACAGCACCATTGCATTACGACAGATGGATTTGAGTACATTGGTACAACGTTCGCAAACGGAAAGTAACCGATTTTACACCGGTCGTTCGACCGATACACGTTTTGCCTACGAACTATTTCGACGTGCGTTGGTTGAACGCAACGAAATCGCATGGCAGTACATTTACAATCAATATGGTCCTCTGGTTGAAAGCTGGGTACGTCGATGTGGTGCATTCCCCAAAAGTGGTGAGAGCAGCGAGTTCTTTGTTATTTCCGCGTTCACCCGCTTCTGGAAAGCCGTGACTGCCGAGCGATTTCACTCATTTGATAATCTTGCCGGACTGTTGAGTTATCTCCAGATGTGTGCTAGTTGTGTGGTCATCGATAGTGTACGTACACAGTCGTGGGGTGAGGTGTTGCCTGAACCAATGCTCCGTGCAGCCAGCACTCCACAAACAGCACCAGACGAAGAAGCTATGGAAAGAGTAAATCGTGAGGATTTCTGGAAGTATATCGATACGCAATTAAATGATGAAGCCGAACGTGTTGTCGTGTATCAATCCTTTGTGGTTGGTATGAAGCCGAATGCTATTCAACAACAACGACCAGATCTCTTTGGTTCTGTAAAAGATGTCTACAACGTTAAACGCAATGTGTTGGATCGCCTGAGCCGCAATCAGGAATTGCGGCAGATGCTTGATTGGCCACAACAAACAGAAGGGGCCTCCAAAAAACGTTATGATCGTCAAAAACGAGTTCCCTCAGCATAAAATCAGATTCGCTTTACAGCTACAGCAGGTCTGCTACCAATAAAAAAACGCACAAGAAGCATACAGCTCTCTGTGCGTTTTGCTCGTGACAATAAAGTTTGTGCGTTTATTTGGCTTTGCCTCGACCCATCGCAAAACCTGCACCACCAATGACCAATCCAACAGCCAGTACAATAGCACTTGGCACCAGGAAGATCGACCCAGTGCCGATCAAAAATTCGCTCTGATTGATGATCGATGTGGAAGAGGCGGGGGGAATGTCGGAGGCATTGGCGGTAGCAATAAACCCCTGACCGAAAGCAAACATACCAACTCCAAGGAGGAGAAAGGCTCCCCCCAACGCGGCAACTGTGGTCCCTAAACCAAGGACCAGTCTTGAGACAAGAGTCATGGAACATGCCCTTCTAGGTTACAAACTATATGTGTACGACGCAGCGTCACAGCATAGATGCGTCGATACAGGCGTAAAGCAGATTGCTTGTTATTGTGCAGTTGTCCCTATTGTAGCACTATTTTGTGAATATGCTACAGGTAATGTCGATCAAACCATGGTTGTCAGTGCGTGCTGTACCATGCGTTGGGTCATCTCAGCTTTGTAATGCGTTTGTGGCAGTGGCTGTACATCTCGAACAGCCATATGAGCAGCGGCTGCAATGGTCGCTTCGTTTAAAGGCTGTCCTGCCAGCCATGTGGCTGCATCGTCCAAACGGAGCGGGGCGTTGGCTACGCCGCCCAGCACGATCCGTGCATCCACCACAATTCCCGCATCCAATTTGAGTGCAACCGCCACACCAACCAATGCAAACGAGTAGGTCGCACGTTCCATCGCCTTGAGGTAAATACTCTGCCAACCAGTTCGGTCAGGGAGATTGATAGCAGTAATAAGCTCATCTGGCTGAAGGGTGTGCAACTTGCGATGTGCTGCCGTGGGTGGGGCTAGCAACTCTTGCATACCCAGCGCACGTGTGACATCTGGACCGGCCACACTCACCGTTGCATCTAGTGCGAGGAGTGCCGTCGCCGGATCACTGGGCTGCACCGCCACACACGGCGATTGGTCGAAAAGCGCGTGTTTGTGGTGCTCACCGTCGCGGGCTGGGCAGCCATCGCCGCCTTTGAGCCAGCAATCAAACGGGCCACGGTAGTACCAACACCGCACATCCTGCAACAGATTTCCGCCAATGGTCGCCATGTTGCGTAGCTGCGGCGAGGCCGCCAAACGTGCCGACTGCGCCAGCACTTGGTAGGGACCATCTTTGATCTGCGGATGGCGACTCAGTTCTGTCAGCGTGGTCAAGGCACCGATGTGCACACCTGCATCGAACGTCACACCTCGTAGCTCAGAGAGTTTCCGCAAACTCACGAGATGGTCCGGGTCAGCCAAACCCTCTTTGAGTTCGGTCAATAAATCGGTGCCGCCTGCCAATGGCCGTGTATGCTCACTCAGCAGTGGAATAACTTCCTGAATACTTGTTGGGGTAATATGCGTAAATCGCTTCATGCAATGTTCTCTTTACTATAAAAAAGAAAGTCTGTCGCAGACGAAGGCACTACTGTTCCTGTAATGCGGCAAGCACTTTGTCCGGCGTCATCGGCAACTCACGAATACGTACGCCTATCGCGTCATAAACGGCATTCGCGATGGCTGCTGGTGTGGGGATGATCGGCGGTTCGCCAGCGCCCTTGGCTCCGGTTGGGTTCGCGACCAGATCGGGGAAGTCAATCCGCAACACCTCGATCTCGGGAATGTCCGCCAGCGTTGGGAGCTTGTAGTCGCCCAGATCGGCGTTCAACTGAATGCCAGAGTGCTCGTCCATCACCCGCTGCTCGGTCAGGGCATAGCCGATGGCCTGGATGATGCCGCCCTCGATCTGGCTGCGATAGGTCAACGGGTTGACGATGCGGCCACAATCGTGTGCTGCAATCACGCGCAGAACCTGGATACGACCTGTGAGTGTGTCGACCGCGACCTCGACAAACTGGGCGCCACTGGTGATAATGGTTACGCCATCCGGGTTGGGGCCACGGCTACCGTTGCCGATAATCATGACATCGCCCAGCTTACCGATGAGGTTCTTCACCGGACCATGATTCGTGGCACCTTCGTAGATCTGCCCATCACGTATTTCGAGCGCTTCCACTGGTCGTTCAAGCATCTGCGACACAATATCCAACAACTGCAGGCGGGCATCGCGGGCTGCTGAACGCACCGCAGGCGCCATCGACGGCACGGTCATACTGCCACCGCTGATCGGCGCATACTGCCCAGAGCCACTATCACCCAGCACGGTGGTGATCGCAGCCAGCGGCAAACCTAGCTCCTCAGCACACACCTGCGTAAGGACGGTTTTGGTGCCGGTGCCGATGTCTTGGGTGCCGGTGCGGAGCGTCGCCGTGCCGTCGGTGTTGACTTCCACCGTTGCATAGGCCGGTGGCCCGCCGCCACCCCACCAGATCTGGTTGGACATGCCGATGCCACGGCGAATGCGATCCTGTGTCGATGTGTGGCCGTTGGTGCGTGTGTGCCACTCGATACGTTCAGCCCCCTGTTGAAAGCATTCCTCGATAGGATAGTTCGAGAACGCGCTACCGTTAGTCTGATCGTGGTCAGGAATGTTTTGTCGACGTAGCTCGAGTGAGTCCATTTTCAGCGCCGTGGCCAGTTCGTCCAACGCCGACTCGATAGCAAAGGTGCCTTCGACAAAGCCAGGTGCACGGAAGGCCATAAAGCTGCCGGTGTTGGTATAGAGACCATGCGTCTCTGAGCGTGCATGGGGGCAACGATATGACATGAGCGCTGGTCCAGCAAAGAACGGCAACCACGGGCCATAGGCACCTACGTCGGCAAGACAGTGCAGATCCATCGCGGTCAGGGTGCCATCGTTCTTCGCGCCCAGCCGTACCTTCATAACCATCGCACTCCGATTGCCACCACCGATCTGCTCAGTGGTGCGGTCGAGCATAAACTGGACAGGACGACCAATCTGTTTGGCGAGGAGTGCGGCGAAGACACTGTGTGCGCCAGGGCCGGCCTTGCTTCCGAACCCACCGCCGATGTACTGGCAGATGGCGCGGACTTTGTTCTGGGGCAGGCCGAGCCAGCGGGCCATAGCATTCCGCACACCAAACACATGTTGGGTGCTTTCGTAGATCGTCAGCGAATCGCCTTCCCAGTGTGCAACTGAGCCGTGAGGCTCCAGACAACTGTGGAGTTGGGTGGCGGTGCGGTAGGTGTGCTCGATGGTGACATCAGCTTCAGCAAAGCCTGCTGCAATATCGCCACGTTCGACAAGCTGTGGCTTACCGCCAAAGACATTGCCGTTAGTATGCACCTTGGGCGCATCTGGTTGCGCGGCGGCTTCGATATCCACGACATGGGGCAGTTGTTCGTACTCAGCCTTGATCAGCGTAACCGCATCGCGGGCGATATCAGGGTCGGTGGCAACGACTGCTGCCACAATCTCGCCAGCATAGCGCAACTGATCGGTGAACATTCTGCGTACACCGCCCTGTAGCTGTTCGTATGCCTCGGTGCGAGTCAGCACACCGAGCACGCCGGGGAGTGCAAGGGCTTCGCTCACATCAACGCTCACCAGTCGTGCGTGGGGATGCGGCGAGGTGAGCGCGGCGGTATAGGCCATGCCCGGCAGCCGCACATCGTGGGTGTACTGTGCTGTGCCACTCACACGTTCTGCACCATCAACACGCGGGATAGGAAACCCGACAATACCAAGTTCCTCTTCATCCGTCCAGGGTGGCAGCTCATCTTCATCTACGAGGGCATACTCTTCAAAGGTACGCCCCTCCATTTCAACTTTGGTTTTGATTAATTTTGGCACCGATACCTCCTGTCTGGCAGCTTTAGGTTCGCATTTTCTCAGCAGCATCCTGCACAGCGCGAACGATTCCGCGATAGGCACCACAACGGCAGAGATTGCCGGACAGTTCCTCGACGATTTCCTCTTCAGTCGGATCAGGGTTGCGCTTCAACAGTGCGGCAGCGGTCATGACCTGACCCGAGGTGCAAAAGCCACATTGCAGGGCATCGTGTTCGACAAAGGCTTGTTGGAGGGGATGCAGTGCCCCATTGTGCGATAGCCCTTCAATGGTGGTGATGGCGCGTCCTTCACACTCGACCGCGAGTTGCAGACAACCGTAGGTTGGCTCACCATCGACCTGAACTGTGCACGCACCACAGTTGCCCATACCACAGACCTCTTTGGTACCAGTCATTCCCAGATCGACTCGCAAGGCATCGAGCAGAGTACGCCGTGGCTCCACAAAAATTTCGTGGGTTGTACCATTGACTTCGAGCAGCAAGGCGGATTTACCCGGACCGCGCACGGTCGGTGTCGATTTCTCTGTATTTGTCATATATTCACTCGTGTTGGCTATACTTGTTTGGTGCTGTCTGGGTTCCTTTGACATCCTAGCATGTTCGTCTGGTTGATGCAAGGGAGTGAAGAAAGGGTAGGATGAAACGAAAACATTTCCATGCTGTCCTACATATGTCTGACCATAGAATTCAGGTTTTTTATTGGTTTTCGTGATTGTCGTGTTACTTCTCTGTATTGTTAGAGTATGGGCCTATATTACCTTTTCTAGTAATGCCAGACTAAATTACTGTATATTGAAACAGCAGACCCATCTTTCAGAAGGAGATGCAAATAAAAAGCTAGCTATCGAGAAACTCTGAAATTTCTCCCGGAGACATGTCTTCAAAATATTTTTTTGGTTTGCCATACTTAAAAAATTGGGAGTGTGAATAAGTCTCATCTTTATTTGCCAACATTTGCCTCTCTTTTTCAATTGATTTTTCAATCAATCGCAAGGAATTAGGATATAGACACCAAATATTGTCAATATTTTCATATGTCAAATCAATTTTCTTTTTATAGGACAGTTCTTTCATAAAATATAATATCCAATAACTTGAATATTAGATATATGAGTTCCTTTCAAAATCATCAACATCACGAACCAAAGTTTCTTTCTTTCGAGATTTCTCTCTTTCAATTCTTTCAAAAAGCATGTATGGGAGTAAAAGACTATCAGCAGTTACATTATCATGAAAAATATCGTCATATCGCTCAGCAAAGATTTTCTTTTTCTGATTCTTAGCTTCAGATGGCATTCCATGATAAAAGGCTAATAAAACTTGACCTGACTTCTCAGAGTCAATCCTTTTAGATTTTGGCTCATGATAATATTGGTTCTTTTTTCTTTCATAAAAAAAGCCTTTTGCCTTTAGTTCTTGTTCTAGTTTCTGCTGTATATAGTCAATTGATCTTATATCTCTACTACTAACTGGATTTTGACTGTTAGTGTACTCAGCTATTCTTGTGCTTAGTTCTGAATTGTTTGTCTGATATATTCTACATAATATGTCTAGATCTTCAAATTTCTCAGGGTCTTCAATAAAAGCATCATAGAGTGCGTGAATAGTTTGGCTACCATTGACTACTTGAAGATTTGACAATTCGATGATAGGTGCTCTTTGCGTTCTTGGATACGAGAAATTGTCACAGGTAATTGTTATACCATTATTGTAGTAAAAGAATCTATGCCTATCTTCTGAGGTAGCTGTGTATTTTATATTTCGATTAATCTTAGATCTTTGCTTTAGATATGTTCTCACGTTATCTTCAAATGCATCTTCTAATATTCTATATTTTCTTATAGAAGTAAAATCATCAATATCTACTTTTTCTCTTATTTGTTCATCATCCAACACAATTCTTATCAAATCTCTAATATCAATATGTACAATTAGAGCTCTAATATCACCATCAGACTTCTCAAAAAAGTGCCTGTCAATTGCAGGTAATTTAGCATTTACAACTTTCCTTTCTTTTCGAGTTAATTTATTGACAAAATCTGAAATACCATGATAATGAATCCTAAAGTTCGAATGTCTATGTATAGAATTTTCGAACCTATGCTTTTCTGTTGCTTCTAAACCGTGATAAAGATTTGAGCACAGATGGATGTGAAAATCAGGGTTCTGCATATCGAATATTTGCCATATTTCTTCAACTTTTGAGGCTAGAATAGGATTAACCTGTTGTAGAAGTATTTCTTCTTTTGAAATCACATCATTAATAAAACTAATAATTTTATCTATTTCCCCAGAAGGATAATGTGATTGTGTTTTCTCAAAAGAATAAGCATATTTAAAGTTGTAAAAATGTATATTTGCCTTGCCGTTATCTTCATTAATGTAAACTGCATCTATACCTCTGTCTTTACCCTTTTCTCTTCCAGTGCTGTTAAGAAAATGGCTATCTGTAATAGAATCTCTAATTTCATCATCTTGAAGATCGTGTAGCAGATCAAGTGCTAAAAAATAAAAACCATTTGAAAGATCATTTAATTCTAAATTCTCATTGTATTTTTTTACGTACGTATTAATAGTGGAAAAGTCTTGGAGTGAGGGCCTAATATCTCCCATATGTACCTCTTAAACAATTAGAATTTGTATTCACTGTAAAATATTATTTAGCAATAACTTCATATTGGCAAAAATACTCTTGCTGTAAAAACTTCTTCTATTTTGGGTATTATCAGCACTACTACATAATACCATAGCACCCATTATGCAACAAGAATAGAACAAAATGACTTGGTCATACGTCATGATGTAAAGGAGCCTCATATGTGATAAGGAGATGCAGATGCGTAACCTGAATGTATCGTTGCTTTTGCTGTTGATTGCAGCGTGTGGTTCATACATGGCGGACACCACATCAACACCTAATACGGGTGGGCAGACAGAATCGTCTAATCAACCACCAACCACCTTTCAAGTCGCGCAGGTCGACCTACCACGCGATACGGCATCATCAGTGTCGGAACAGCAGATCGCAGATTTGGCACAGCGGGGGAATGATTTTGCGGCGGAACTCTATCGCCAGGCTATTACCAACTCCGACCAGAATCTCACCTTCTCGCCTTACAGCATCACCCAGACATTCTCGATGCTCTATGCCGGTGCCCAAAACGAGACGGAGTCGGAACTGGCCCAGGTCTTTTCGTATCTTCCACAAGAAACCCAGCACGAAACGCTCAATGCGTTGGATCAACAGGTGACCACACCTGGGTCGGTTACAGAGGGCTATGGTGCGCCATTTGAATTGAATATCGTCAATGCGCTGTGGGGCCAGCAGAATTTTCCCTTCCGTGAAGCGTTTCTGACGACTCTTGCCCAACAGTATGGTGCCGGAATGTACACGCTTGATTTCGTCAACCAACCGGACCCTGCACGACAGACCATCAATGATTGGGTGGCCCAACAGACCAATGACCGCATTCCTGAATTACTGCCTGCCAACTCTATCGATGAATTGACGCGCATGGTGCTCACCAACGCCGTCTACTTCAAAGCCACCTGGTCAATGCCCTTTAACGAAGCTGCGACACAACCAGGGACTTTTACGCTTATTGACCAGAGCACTGTAGAGATCCCCATGATGCAACACGACCCAATAAGAACACTATACGTAGAGCATGAAAGCTATCAGGCCACTCGATTGGGATACGCAGGGAATACGGTTGAGATGTGGGTTGTGTTGCCGCGTGAAGACCGATTTACCGCTGTTGAGGGACAGCTGAGTGGTGCATTCTTCGATGAGCTACGCAATCAAGCTGAACAATATGACGTTACGCTCTCATTGCCGAAATTCGAGATCAAGAGTTCACTACAACTGAAACCCCTCTTGCAATCGATGGGGGTCGTCACTGCTTTTGATAAGCAAACAGCGGATTTCAGCGCGATAGTGGAGAAGCCTGAACTTTTTGTCGCTGATGCCTTCCACGAAAGTACCATTATCGTCGATGAACAAGGAACCGAAGCGACTGCGGCCACGGGAGCTATTGTTATCCCACAGAGTATGGTGCAAGAAGCAGAGATGAACATCAATCGCCCATTTATCTTTGCCATCGTGGATCGTGAAACTGGTGCGATCCTGTTCCTCGGTCGTGTAATGAATCCGGCGGATGGTGGTTGAGAGTAGCAATGAGACAACGTAGGAGGTGTACCAAGTTGTTACACACCTCCTGATAATGTTCAGTTACACAACTATATGGCGCTATGGTGCAGTATCAGCCTGGACAACCTCATCCCATGGGCACGTTTCGGTGTCTATACCAAAGACACCACCTACAAGAAATAACGAACGTGCTGCCCGAAAGTTGCCAGAGATTGGTGCAGGCCTAAATATAGCCGGATCGCTCTGTGGGTCAATATAGCGCAGTTGACCGGAAAAACTGCCCGCAATAAACTCATCGTTATTCTCCTCTAGCGTTACTACAACTGTACCGCCTTCCTGTGGCCACAGTGCTGATCCAGACCCAGGCAGCGTGAACACACTTCCATCGACCCCAAAAGAGCCCGTCGCCTCCGAACGGAACATATCATTATCGAGTGATAGCCAGCCAATAGATTGGCGGCCCTCATTAAAAGAGATACGATCTTTGAATAACTCCCCACCGGGTTGGTCGTCACCACCATAGTAGAAGATCGACATGCCACTGTATGATACTGGCGCAGGACCACCGATATCAATATCCGCATAGCATGTGCACAGGCGTTCTGTGTCCTTATCAACGGTCAGTGCAAAAGTGGTTGCATCGCTGTCGTCAACGGTCGCGGTGGTTTGGAGGACGACATAGATGCGATCCCGTGGGCAGGCAGACCATACGGTTTCTGGCGTACCATCCCATCCCAGAATATCGGTCTCATTACTCGCAAGCAAGCCAAAACTAACCTCAACATCGTTGTTGCTCACCTGCTGGTCATAGCGCTTCTTTTCAGTGTAGGTCACACGTGTGCGTTCAAGTGTAAATTCATTGATCGCTTCGTTCATAGCATCCGGGGCCTGTGTGATCGTTTTTTCGTTTGTGTAGAGTGCTTCGAAATTCCCATTGGGTACGAGCAGACCGCTGGTATCGAGGATGGTTCGACTCAGATAGGCACGTCCAAAATCGTGAAACAGATCATTCATGGATGTATAGAGGCTAAATCCAAAGCGTTGGGGATCGAGTTCGGCAAACACGCGTGCCTGATCCTGCTTTGTTGGTGCTTCATAAGGTAGCAGTTCAGGCAGCAGTTCAATAATAGCCTGGCTTCCAAACTCATTGGCCAGAAACTGAAAGAAGACGGTCGTCTCATAGCTCATTTCTATCAATGATGATTGTGTTGAAGCTGCGTGAAAGTCATCAAGCCAGCGGTGCTCAACATCAACTGTGGGGTACACTTCATTGCTAAAGTAGTTGGCTGTGCCCTCAAGCCACCAACCTACGGCTCGTAGATGTGACAATGGGTCTTTGTAGCTGATGATCTGATCATAAACCCCATATGTCGCAAATTGCATACAGTGGAACAACTCATGTGCAACAATTTGTTGGAATTGAAGTTTAGGCTCCTCAAGTGCCGGTGGATGGATCGTAACCATACAATAAGTCCTAGTCGTGCCATCGACATTACGCTGCTTACGGTTGGCATGGGCCAGGGCTTGCCGGTCAATTGGCGAAAAGGTAATAACCACATCATCTAATATCCCATACTCCTTATATGTCGCACTACTTATGTTTGCGGCATCCAGCGCGTGCTGACCATATTGATATTTATCGATAAATACCGGTGTATAAACCCTTATTTCGGGAGCAGATCCAACTGTAGACAAGGAAAAACATTCTGATGGATCGCCACTTTGAGGAAAGCCCCGATACCAGGCAGTACGGCATATCTCGTCGAGATTGGCGGTCTCATCCGCTATTGAAACATTTAGCCCGTTGACATCGGGAATACTGTATTGATCTATGTTGGTCAGATCGGGTGCGAGAAGCCGATACAAACGCTCAATCTCATTACGTGTTTCCGTTTCGTCCGTATTTGCGAGATAGCCATCCACGATCATTAACAGACCAGTCAAGTCATATATCTCGACCGTGGCCACTTCTGGGATAGTAGCTAGGGGCTGTTCACCTGTGATTACACTCAGAATTTGTGTTAAGCCTTCTTCTAGACTCCACTTTCCGGTATCAATGTACTCACCGAGCAGGTCGACATAGGTAGTTGGCGGAAGTTCTTCAACAGGAGTTGGTTCTACTGAGCCGGGTGTGTTATTCGTGGTAATAAGCGGTAAGTAGACATCAGTATTGCTCGTTTGTGCACGACTGGAGGTATACTGCATAGGTAGAAATGGAACGAACATAGATACCAGGATCAATACGGCACAGTGACGAACAAGACTATAAGGATGGTGCATGTCCATATGATACTCCTATCGTGGACAAGGTGTGTTTCTGAGAGATATGTTGGCATCACGCCATGACACATTTCACGATAGCACGAGCCCCCATCACGAAATTCCCCAAATGGTTGTAAAGTTCCCAGGATAGACTTACTAACAGAGCATCCTTAAAAAAGAGGCAGGCAAATAGTACTATTTGCCTGCCTCTGATACGTTATTCTCACCAATCTGGCAATAGATGTTGAAGTGCTATTTAACGAATGATCAAAGGTAGAAAAACTGAACCTGATGGGGTTGGATTCGACTGCGCACAGTTATTCTCACAGACTCGTAGCGAATATGCGCCAGTCCAATTGGCATTACGCTCATCTTTAACCAGAATAAAGTAAGTACCATCAACAGTAAGAGGCTGAACGATTTCTGCATCGATACTTCCTTCACCGTTACGGCCCCGTTCATCATCTGCAATGATCGACCCCTCAGGATTGTACAGATAGATCCCTGTACCATCACCAGAGGTGTTTTCCTGGACATTAAAGGTCTGAACAATGTAGGTCTGACCAGCTTTTGCCTCAAAACGATAATAGTCATAATCGGAGCCATTCGTTACAAAGCCGCTATGATCGAAGAGTCGGCGATTTACCGCATTCTCAGAACCGACTTCAAGTAGGTTGGCCGTAGAAAATGTATCGTTTGGCTCAAAATTATTTTCAGCATCCCATTCAGCATCGGGATGATCATATTGTGGAAGAATACGCAAAGAGTATGTCCCAGCCCAGGCATACAAATCATCTCTCATTACAGACACAAAATATTCACCAGTTGTCTTTACCGGGAATACAATACGTGCATTGGCATCACCTGTCCCATTTGCTCCACGTTTATCGTCTTGAATCTGTTCTCCAGAAGAATTATATAACCGAAGCGCAGTTGCATTACCGTCTGGTTGCCCTTGTATGTTAAAGGTTTCAATAACATAGTTATAGCCTGCCTCCGCTTCAAAACGATAATAATCAACATCTGCATAATTGGTGACAAAACTATTATGGTTGAATAAGCGACGGGTAACGGCACCACTCAAACTTGGTGTAATCTCATTAGCGATCTGGCGAGTGTTGTTGGGCTCGAAATCATTCTCGGCATCCCATCCAGCACCAGGCTCATCATATTTGGGGAGCACACGAAGTGAATAACTGCCAGACCAGTTTTCAAAACGTGCTGATGAAACCCGAATATAGTATGAACCAGCACGTGTAAATGTCTGCACAATACGTGCATTGGCATCACCTGTTCCATTATTTCCTCTTTCATCACTTCTCAGTTCTTCTCTGTTGCTATCGAAAAGATACAAACCTGTAGCCCTCATATTTGGCGTACCCTGAATATTGAACGTTTCAATGACATAGGTTCGATTTGCTTCAGTAGTAAATCTATATATGTCAATGTCTTCATCCGACGAAAGCGTTCCATCAAGGATCGCATTATCATAGCCAACCTCAATGGATGTTGCTTCATCAAAAGCATCGTCAGGATCGGTATCGGCGTAGGCGGCCATGGGGAAACCAGAAAAAAGAACAACAAGACCAACAAGTAACAACCAGTAAGGGCGGTTCATATAAACACCTTTCTACTCTCGGCCATATAGTTCTCTACACTACACAGCCATAATGGGGGACAAACTCATAACTAGGTATAAACTTATGTTATTGGCTTGATGAAAGTTATTATACAATAAAATTGGCCACGTGTATCAGATTATTACTTAATGGAATCATTTGTCAGAGTCCACATACAAAAAAAGACTAGGATACACAGGTAGCAACTTCTACATTTGTGTTGTGTCCACACCCTGCAGCGACTCGATCATGGGCGTGGTGGTCAACCAGTACACACGCCGCCATGCTTCATGCATTATCGAACGACGAGCATTATTGGCGGGTGCAACGCTGCCGCCTTCGACAAGCTCAGCCACTGCGGAAGTTCACACAGGCTGGTTGGGGTCCCTATGGCGGGGCGTATGGTAATACGTAGGGGCTCAATCGTTACTCAATACGGCTGTTACAAACCACAGCTACTGTTCGCCGCTCTGCCACTTGACACCTCGATTCCTTTTAACCCCTAACCCATCTGGCCAAGGCTAGTTGCTCTACCGTCACGTCATGTATCATCATCTGGTACAACAAAACACATCAGGCCTTGTATTTGCCGATGGGCCTTGAGGAGTTGGCTTAGAATAGGGCCAGAGCGCACACTCTTGTAAGCAATGCGAAAAAAGATGGGTTTTAAATGAGTGTATGTTTTTGTGCAGATGGTGTCAAATAGATCGGGAAGACCATAACGCTATCATATCGTATCGAAAAAGCTGTGCTTAATCAACTTATAAGTCAGATGTATACATGGTTTTATAACCAACTATGCGCCCCCAAGAGCATGTTACATCTGCGCCTCCTGTATCAAGCGAGATTTAATCTCTTCCGGGAGTGCATTCCAATGAACATCAGCAATAGCTCCCTCGAGTGCATACAGACCAATAATCGTGACACGATTGCCATAAGCACTTCTCACTCGACGCCAGGCAGCCACCGACCCAATAGCCCGTAACTCCTCTGGGGTGTGAATACCAACATCACGAAGCCATTGAGCCATCGTTGTACCGATATTTTTGAGACTGGACAGCTCTACTTGTCGTTCTGACATTGTGCCTCCTCTGAAATAATGTTACATACCCTCAACATACATTATACAATCATCGCCGTCACAAAATGGAACCTATCTTCCGCTTTCTGTAAAAAGGTGCTATACTATGGCATTATTACAAATACAGGGATAGCAGTACGTATGAGCAAAACATCAGGGACTGAGCGTCGTCAACGGAAAGATGTACGGCGTAATTTAGAGCGTGTTCTTCAGGCGGCCCAAGAACTTTTTATGGAGCGTGGGCCTGATGTTACGATGGAGGAAGTGGCACGTCGGGCGGGTGTTGGCGTTGGCACCATTTACCGACGCTTTCCAAGCAAGGAGCAATTGTTTGAGGCCATAAGCCATGCAGCCTGTGATGACATGCGTAGTTGTTTTTTAGAGGCGGCACAGGCTGAACATGATGCAATCGGCAAACTACGTACACTCATCTTTATCAGGTATCAGCATAGCCAACAGCCTGTCACGTTGATCGACTTCCGTCCGGGCAATCCCCATAATATAGAATCTGAACAGGCCGATCAGGATCCTGCACAGTTATACACCATCTTACATCACAAACTTCAGCAAGTTATCATTGAAGGTCAGGATGAGGGAAAAATCCGTCAGGGTGATTCAAAGATCCTAGCTGCATTATGCCTGGAGTTGCTCAAACCAAGCACCATTCAGAATCTACAGGGTGTGGCTGGCGAATGCACAAAAGAAATTACTGAACAAGTAATGGCGTTTGTTCTCGAAGGGCTTACCTCACGTTCGTAATCACCTGAGCTATGCGAGCTTCCCAGCAACATCCGGGGGTAGTTTTGCTGAATGCAAGGAGCGGGCTGTCGCAAGCTGATCAGCAGTGACAATACATCCAGTGAGATCTGCACCGGTCAGTTCAGCATTTGTGAGTTCAGCAGCAGTGAGGTCTGCGCCAGACAAATCCGCCTCGTGTAGAATGGCATCAGACAGGTTTGCCTGTCGTAAATTAGCCCCCATCAATTGCACCGCCGTCAGATTGGCCCCATTCAGATGAACCTCACGTAGATTTGCATCGACAAGGTTTGTTTTATACAAATACGCTTCAGTCAGATCAGTTTCTGCCAAATTGGCCTCAATAAGATACGACTCACTCAGATCGGACTTCGATAAGTTAACTCCAGCCAGTGTGGCCCTGTGGAGATAGACCTCAATAAGTTGCGCTTCTCGCAGATCTGCTTGGTACAGGTTGATGATTGGTGGTGTCACATCTTCGACGCCATCATTGGTGGATCGCATAAACTCTGTATAACCGATCAGCTTTGACTCGTAGAGAAATTGAATCACGCTGGCCTTGCGCACACCTGTCAATCTACTTAGTGCCGTTAGAGTGTGGGCTCGCGCAATGTTTGCAACCGAGTCATGGGGATTGGCTGTGTCTAGGCCCTCACGCAACACTAGATGAGTCATTTGATCGAGGTACGACTGGAGGGCGGTCTCTTGAGCACGTTGCTCTTCGATTTCACGCGCATCCCGTGACCGGTGCTCTTCAATCTCACGGGTCTCTTTCGCTTTTTGTTCTTCGATGAGGCGCACTTCCTGTGTACGATATTTTGTCATCTGGGCCGTCCGTTCTTGAAATATGACACTCACCCACACAGCCAACACCATCGCTGTCATAGGAAGTATTAACAAGTTGAGCCAGTCCCAAAGGCTACGATCTGCAACGCCTTCTTGGTCAAAGGGTGCAATTTGTGGCACGTCAATGCCAACCAATTCCGAAAACCCTGGCACAACCAGTTGCACAATAACAAAACCAAGGCTGAGCACGCCAATAAAACCAAGGATAATCTTTGCTAGTGTCCAGAGTTGTTGCATATAGTCCTTCTCGCTACAGCTGAATGTCAAATCATCATAGAAGAACAATAAATAGAGACACGGTACCTCAAAACGAGATACCGTGCTGGATGATGGTGAGCCGCCAGGGACTCGAACCCCGAACCAGCTGATTAAGAGTCAGATGCTCTACCATTGAGCTAGCGGCCCATCACTATTTGCAGATTATAGCAGATACGCCTTGAAGATGCAAGTTAATACCTGACTGGAACGCGTTATCTGTATTGTTAGGCGAATTTGTGATCAAAAGCACAATAACAGTTCCACAATCGTTTTGTAATAAATACCACCGCTCTTAGTACCCAATGTAGGCCACACCTATGCGATAAGAGTACAATTGAACTATACTTTGGGGGCAATTGATAATGTTATTCTTTCATTGACAGAACTTATATGCTTTTAGTAGCTTTTGTGGATACGGGTCCATGAAAAAATGGTTTTACACGGAAAGGACGGACAGAGTCATGCACGATTTTCTCCAGATCAAAGCAGCGGCCAAATTTCTTGGGGTTTCACCAAATACACTACGAAATTGGGAGCGTAGTGGGAAGCTTACTACATATCGACACCCGATCAATGGCTATCGATTATACAAAAAGACAGATTTAGAGACACTTCTCTCTGCTATTCAACGCTCTGACCAAGTGACTTCGCATAGTCCAGAGCTGCTTGTCTCAAACTAAACGTACACGTTATTAACATACTGCTATGCTGTGGCCACAGCCTTTGACCGCTAGCTTTTTTTTCCTACGCCTGCCAAGATTGCAGATCGAGACGGCTGACGAGCAAACAATGTACTTGAGCTGTCTGGACGCCACACCGGAACAAAGACAATTCCTGGTTCAACAATTGAAAACCCCTCAAAAAAAGTGGTAATCTGATCGCGTGATCGCGAACGAAGCGGTTGTGTTGAACGCGCATACAATTGCTCAATCTGGGTAACTAGCTCTGGTGGAGCTTGGTCATGTGAACCGTGTGATAAAACGAGATAACTACCCTTCGGAAGTTTATTCACATAGGTCTGTACAATTCTGCCCGCCTGAGCGTCATCCGTCACAAAATGAAGAATAGCTACCATTAATAGAGCTAATGGCCTCTGAAAATCAAGTAATGTCACAATATCGGGATTCGTCAATATTACTTCTGGTTCGCGAACATCTGCCTGAGCAATGACAGTATTATGCGTGTCTTCGAGTAACGCACGACTCTGCGCTACAGCAATTGGATCAGAGTCGACATAGGCAACACGTGCTGATGGTAACCTGTCCTGTGCTACTTCATGAACATTCCCTGCTGTTGGCATTCCAGAACCAAGATCGAGAAACTGATCCACACCTTGACTCAATAAAAAAGCCATAGCACGCTGAAGAAATGCCCGATTGGTGCGCGCTGCATTTGCTGCATCTGGATATAATTTGCAGATATGATCTCCCGCGAGTCGATCAACCTCAAAGTTATGATGTCCCCCCAGAAAATAGTCATACATACGAGCTGGATTGGGTTTATCCAAGGGGATATTGGATGGTATCCAATGTTCTTGTGGCATCATGATACTCCTTCAGATAGCTACGACAACGAAAAGTAATCATCATACAGTACGTAGTATTTGGTTGTATCACAGAACAAAATTGGGACAAAATATTGATATAAGGAAGTATATCATATTCGCCATTATTCTTGTATAGTGGTATACTACACTTAGTACATTCGTGAAAGGTAATAATACGTGCCGGTACCACAAACACCTGCGACAACTGAATCGGCGTGGCTTCTGGCGTTGGTTGATGTGGTTGATGATGGTATTGTTATTACAGATGCACAACAGCGTATCACCTGGGCCAACAATGGCTTCTGTCAGTTGTGTGGGTATGCATTGCCAGAGCTTATCGGTAAGAATCCGGGTCGGCTTCTTCAGGGAGATCAAACGGATACCGCCACGGTCAAGAAAATACGAAATGCACTGAAAAACAACCAGAAGTGTACTGTTGATATTCTGAACTACCATAAAGATGGCCATCTCTACTGGGTCTCACTACATATTGCCCCACTTGTGGATGTTATGGATAATGTGGTTCGTTTTATGTCCATTGCTCGCGAAATTCCCCCACCCGTTCCAACAAAACGATAATTCCGCACTCAGACATCCCTGCTATAACCTTTTGTACGTATAAAGAGGCAAGGTCTTTTTAGGTATAGAAGGAAGATAGTGTGAACGACCCTGAATCACTAGACTTGCTCAACCGCTTTGTCATTGTGCTCGACCATCCCCAAGACATACGGAACATTGGTGGTGTCATCCGAGCCATGAAAAATATGGGGTTTGCGCAGCTACGCTTAGTCGCCCCGCCCGCGCTCGACGCTAACGACTTGCTTGGTATTGCACACCGGAGTGACGATGTTATTGCACCTATGCAAATCCACACCAGCCTTGCCGATGCACTCCACGATATGATCTATGTTGTTGGCACAACTGGACGTCAACGCCAGGAACACACCATCCAACATTACACCCCTGATATAACAACATACCTCTTGCAACAGGCTCAGATGGGGCAGGTAGCGCTCCTCTTTGGTAACGAAGGCAACGGCCTTGATAACAATGCCATGGACTACTGTCACACGGTAGTGACGCTCCCAACCAATTCTGAGTATGCCTCGCTCAATCTGGCGCAGGCCGCCCTGCTGCTGATGTATGAACTGCGGAGATCGAGTGTGCCGATACCTTCGACACCCCCCTCTGTGGAAGTACCAGCATCAGTCGGACAACTTACTACACTTTATACTGCGATTGAGCAAGCATTAGACTCAATTGCCTTTTTCAAATCGGGAAATCCCACACCTACCATGCGAACAGTTCGGGGCATTCTTCAGCGTGCGCACCTTACCACACACGAGACATCACTGCTGACGGCCATGGCCCGCGAGATAGTTGCTTTCCTCAAACGCAAGGGGATAGCCAAACACGATCCGTCTGATGCGGATACATAGGCCTTCGCGTGTGCTATACTGCGGCATATCCAAACAGCCAGATTCCAGAGAGAACAAATAAGAGGCGCTCGTGACAACACCAAAGCCAACCGACTACGCATATGCACAAACCCTGGATGCTGCCGATACGCTAGCACGATTCCGTAACGAGTTTGTCCATTCAGACGACGGTCTTATTTATGTAGATGGCAACTCGTTGGGACGACTTCCTTTTCGTACCATTGAACGCATGCAGGGTATCATTGCACAGGAGTGGGGACAGGCGCTCATACGTGGGTGGAACATGGGTTGGTATGAAGCTCCATCGCGTATTGGTGCCAAGCTGGCTCAGATTGTTGGTGCTGGCGAACACCAGGTGATTGCCTGTGACTCAACCTCAGTGAATCTGTTCAAGCTCATCGTCGCCGCACTCAAACAACGACCTGATCGCCTACGCATCATCAGCGATATGCTCAACTTCCCCTCTGATCTCTATGTCTTGCGGGGCTGTGTAGACCTCTTAGGTCTGCGGCATCAGATTCACCTTGTCCCATCGGAAGACACGCTAACGATTGATGTCGATGCCATGTGTGCAGCAATCGATGAGACAA
Organism: Chloroflexota bacterium; assembly: GCA_039178835.1. Taxonomy (GTDB): domain Bacteria; phylum Chloroflexota; class Chloroflexia; order Chloroflexales; family Roseiflexaceae; genus AL-N1. Next base: position 14,736 of record JBCDFA010000005.1, on the reverse strand, counting down.
CGGCGCTGGTAACTCTCTCGCATGTAGTCTTCAAAAGTGGCTTTCTTCACAATATGGCAGCTATCACCAAACGTGCTCATGAGGTTGGGGCACTCGTGTTATGGGATCTAAGCCATTCGGTGGGAGCAGTGCCTATTGAGCTTGATCGTTGTGGTGTGGATTTTGCCGTAGGATGTAGTTATAAGTATCTGAATGGCGGCCCGGGGGCACCAGCGTTTTTGTATGTACGGCGCGATCTGCAAGACCACACTACATCACCGATCTGGGGTTGGTTTGGACACCAGACTCCCTTTACCTTTGACACAAACTATGAGCCAGCCGAAGGGATGCGCAGGTTCTTGAGTGGTACGCCACCCAAGCTTTCGCTCCTCGCCGTTGAACCTGCGCTCGATCTTATGCTGGAAGCCGGAATGGAGGCTGTACGGTATAAATCGGTCGGTTTATCTTCTTACTTTATCGAGCTGTTTGATGCCATGCTTGCGCCACTGAACTTCACGCTTGGCTCACCACGCGACGCCACACAACGAGGCTCACATGTCAGTATTCGCCACCCAGAAGGGTATCGTATCAATCGAGCGTTGATCGAGGAGATGCAGGTCCTCCCCGACTTTCGTGAACCCGATAACATCCGCATTGGTATCGCTCCCTTGTACAATTCATATAGTGATATGTGGGAAACAGCGCAACGGATTCGTAGGGTCGTGGAAGAAGAGCGCTATGTACACTACCCTGAACAGCGGCTTTCGGTTACGTGAGAATGCATCGAATTATCATCGAGGTATGTAGTCAAAGCCGTGAACGCCTGCAAGCTACGCACTCACGGCCTAACTACTTGCATAAGTACTTTACGACTTGGTTGCCTGTTGTTCATCAGCAACATTCGTGTGGCCATTCAGACTTTTGTGATGACCATTACTGCTACCGTTCGCTGAAGGAGTGGCAATCACCGGATCAATTTCCTCCAGTGTCTCTATTGGAAGATGACAAAATATCTTGTGACCATCACCAAATTCACGCCATGGTGGAATGTCGGTTTCGCACTTTTTGCCGCCATCTGGCATTAACTCCCGACGCGGACAGCGGGTGTGAAAACGACAACCGCTGGGCGGCTTCATCGCGCTCGGGACACTCCCATCAAGACGAATCTGCTTCTGCTCAACCTTGGGATCAGGGATAGGCACTGCGGATAAGAGCGCCTCAGTGTATGGGTGATATGGCGGTGCGTAAATGTCTTCAGCACGACCGATCTCAACAATATTACCCAGATACATCACAGCTACATAATCCGAGAAGAAACGCACCACACTCAAGTCGTGGGCAATGAAGATCATGGTAGTGCCAAATTCGCGCTGAATATCGATCAGCAGATTGAGAATGGCTGCCTGCACCGACACATCCAACGCACTGACAGGCTCATCACACAGCACCAGATCCGGCTGACTTGCAAGTGCACGGGCAATACCCACACGTTGCTTTTCACCACCGCTCAACTGACGGGGCAGCCGATCATAATAACTTTCACTCAACCGAATGGACTCAAGGAGTTTCACAACGTTTTGTCTAATCTGATTACGCGGTACGGTTTTAAAACGAATCATTGGACGTGCAATCTGCTGCCCTACCGTATACGACGGATTCATCGTCGAATCAGGATTCTGAAAGACCATCTGAAGTTCCTGAATGAGATCAACATTCCGTTTACTTAGATCTCCGGTGATATCAAACCCAAGGAATTGTGCTTCACCATCAGTGCTGTCCTCCAAACCAATGATCGTTTTCACCAGAGTACTTTTGCCACACCCAGACTCGCCCACAATACCGAGTGTGCTCCCACGCGGTACCTCAAACGAAACATCCTCGACCGCTTTGACCTGACGTTTTTCTCCCAGACCTACAACATCGCGCAAACTGCTTCCTGCCACATCATAGTATTTTTTCAAGCTATTGATCTGGAGGATGGAATCATTTTGTGCCACATCTTCCGTAGCAGCACGGACCTTAATATCTTCAGGCGGAATCCACTCGCTTGGATTAATGTCTTCTGCAAAGTGGCAGCGAACCTGTGTTCCGTGGGTCACCGTCCGAAGCTGTGGTCGTTCTTCGATACAACGGTCCTGCTGATAATCGCAGCGTGGCCCATAGACACACCCTTTGGGACGATCATTGGGCGGTGGTACGCGCCCAGGAATAGGATACAACTGACTCTCGTCTTTGTTGTTGCCAAGTTTGGGAACACAGCGAATTAGGCCCTGTGTATACGGATGTTGGGGGTGCTCAAAGATGTCTGCGACAGTTGCCCGTTCAACCATTTCCCCTGCATACATCACACCCACACGTGAGCAGACACGTGCAACAACTCCGAGATTATGGCTGATATACATGATGGCTGTATCGAAGTCACGTCGTAGTTCCGCAATCAGATCGAGCACGGCTGCTTCTACTGTAACATCGAGGGCAGTTGTTGGCTCATCCATAATCAGCAACGCCGGATTGTTAAGCAGTGCCATCGCAATCACCACGCGCTGTTGCTGGCCACCAGAGATCTGGTGGGGATAACGCCGCATCACATTGCTAGGATCAGGCATGTAGACCCGTTTTAGCATGTCCACACACTGCTCTTCAGCTTCATCGCTATCCATACTTCGATGGACCGTTAACACCTCTTTCATTTGATCGCCAAGGCGCAACGACGGATTCAAGGCCTGCATGGGGTCTTGATAGACCATCGCAATTTTGTCGCCGCGTAATCGGCGTAATTCCTCACCTTTTTTACCAACAAGATCCTGTCCCTGAAATTTGATAGCGCCGCGCTTTACAAAGCCGTTGGCACCCAGAAAGTTAAGAATAGCCCAGGCAACTGTGCTTTTGCCACAGCCGGATTCACCAACAATGCCATGCGTTTCTCCGCGCTCAATAGTAAATGATACATTTTGAACCGCTTCGACTTCACCATCGCGTACTTTATAGGCAACAGCCAAATTCTCAACCTCAAGAACAGGACCGTTATCGTGTTGTCTCTGTTGATTTTCCATAGTTTACATTCCAGTTTTCATAGCTCCAGGGCAACTGTAGAATGTATCAAGCTAATCCTGAAACTGTACGGTTACGACCCATCAGTACCCTTCGTTGTTAGCGTTGGAAACGTGTAATCTCCTCACGCAAACCGTCGGCAAAGAGATTCAACCCAATGACCAGAGTCGAAATCGCAATTGCAGGCCAAATAACTGGCCAAGGTGTCACAAAAATAAAACTGCGGGCATCATTGACCATAGTGCCCCAGTCGGGATCAGGTGGCTGTAAGCCAATGCCCAAGAAACCAAGCGTACCAATAGTAAAAATAGCATATCCTACGCGTAACATCGAATCGACCAGTAGGGGACCACGGGCATTTGGCAAAATTTCACGAAACATAATGAATGCCACATTTTCACCACGCGTCTCAGCAGAACGAATATAGTCACGTGTTTTAATATCGAGCGCGAGACTGCGGGCTAATCGTGCAATACCTGGTGCGCCAGTCACGGTAATAGCGATAATGACAACCAAATCACCACGCCCGAGCGCACCAATAACGACGATGTAGAGCACAATGACCGGAAAAGCGATCAACGCGTCTAGTATTTGCATCACTATTTGATCTGTCCATCCGCCACGGTAGCCTGCTAACAAACCCAATGTTGCACCAAGAACTAGCGAGCCAAAGACCCCCCAGATTGCGACACCGCCTGGAATAGAGATCTCGGTACGATTAGGAAAAAGCGTTTTGAGGAACTGTCCAACCGGACCCACTTCCTGTTGGGTCGATACATTATTGTCGGGAAGCGCAATACGTGTTTTGAGCAAAATCACTTGTGTGCCTGCCATCAAACGTGAGGCAATATCACGCCCGAGGTGATCGGTCCCTAACCAGTTCTCTGCGCTTGGTGGTTGATTTTGAACAAATTGTGTGGCGGTAGGTGAATAGGGGGTCCAAAAGAGGGAAATAAACCCCACTGTGAGCCAAAAAAGCACAATTAGCAGGCCCGCCATTCCCACAGGTGACTTAAAGATAATGGAAACACTTTTCCACATACTTTGTAACCGTGAGGGTCCTGCATCCGGTTTCATTGTAGGTTGTGCAACTGCCATATTTCTCTCCAAATGGATAATTTATAGATACACATGGACGTACCTACGCGCCTACGAATACCGTATACGCGGATTGAGATAGGTATAAGCAATATCTCCCAACAAACGTGTGGCTACCGCTATGAGCACTGTGACCATAGCAGCCGCCTGCACCGCGTTCGGATCACCAAAGATGGCAGCATCGTAGATGTATGAACCTAAACCAGGATACCCAAACAAGACTTCTACCACCACTACACCACCAATCAACCAGTTGACATGGAGCATAATAATCGTGATAGGGGCCATGAGCGCATTTCGTAAGGCGTGTCCAAATACTACCCGATTAAACGGCATCCCCTTGATAATCGCTGTACGAATATAGGGGGCATTCATGACTTCGACCATACTCGCGCGTGTCATACGCGCAACATAGCCAAGCTCAACGGCAGTGAGTGTTAAAACGGGTAAGACTAGCAATAATGGATTCTCGAAAATAGCATTATCACTCGAAAAGATCGCGACTGCAGGTAATACCTGGAGCCAGACCCCAAAGATGAGAATTAAAAAGACTCCTGTCACAAACTCAGGGGTAGCAGTAAACCCTAAGCTGGTAACCGAAATAATACGATCAAGAATTTTCCCTTCATTGATGCCAGCAATAATCCCTAGTACCAAAGCAAGGGGCATGACCACAATAAATGCGGTAGCGGCCAAAATGACGGTATTACGAATGCGAGTAGGCAAGGTGTTTGACACGGGACGATTCGTCTGGAGGGACTCACCTGGATCACCACGTATCATGCCCTTGCGAAGGGGAATCCAATCTTGAGCAGCGCCACGCACTTCCTGTACACCGGTTTGTGTCGCCACAAATGCAACATTCTCGCTCCCACGTACCCACTGCGCTGCGCGTCCCTGATTATCAACACCCCAGAAAAATTCATTCCCTTCCTCATCGGCACGCCAGAAATCATCGCCATTTTCGCGTGTGATACCACCTTCCTCCTGGCGTATCACCGAAACAAGTTCCCCCTCGCCACCAATTTCCCAGCGCATCAGTCGGTCATCAACACGGGCCCACCACTCATCTTCACCGCTACGGGCATTGGGCATAGTCACCAATGGATACCCAACCAGATCATCAGCACGCCAATCACTCCCAGCCAACCAATCGACATACCGCAGCCAAGCCGGTTGATCCAACCCTAACTGATTGCTCAGAGACTCACGTTGTTCATCTGTGGCAAATACACCTAAAATTTGAACGGTCACATCTCTGCCACTTACTTCGAGGAGAAAGAAAAGAATCATCGACACGAGCAACATTGTTATGACGGTAGAAACAATGCTACGTAGAAGAAAACGTGCCATAGTAAAGCTCCCATAAATAAGGAAAACCGACACCTGTGCTGCTGTGACATAGACAGTGGCATGGGTGTCGGTCTCCTCATTTTACTGCATCATATACGAAACAAACGCTGACAACAATCTTGTACGTCTCTGGATGGTAGCGTGCTCAAGGGCTGATGTGTATGAGCTTTCAACACAACCTATGCCTCATCATCAATCCAGACTTCATTCAGGAAGTCATATGATGTTGGATGCGCAACAAGCCCCTTCACACGAGGGCGATTGATACGCCATTGTTTCTTATAGAAGCTAATACCCACAGGCCCACGCTCCTGAAAGATCTTCATCAGCTTATCAACGTGTTCCTGCCGTTCGGTAGGCTCAATGGTGGCTTCAGCGATCTTCAGGGTTTCGACAAACTCGTCATCAACCCACCGCGTCTCGTTCCACGGAACGGGGGTACCTTCCGCATCGGCGGTGTAGGCCAGTGCCAACACCATCGTATCAAGCGGACGATGGGTCCAAGCTGTGATACCAAGAGGTACTTCAGTCCAGCGTTCCCAATAACCATCAGGTTGAGTGATATCAAGTTCAAAAGCAAAACCAGCAGGCTCTGCCATTTCGACCAACGCCTGAGCGAACTCAGCTTCGCCCTCATCATTCTTGGTGGCAATGGTAGCACGTATTGGCAACTCATTGCCTGTGTCTGCCGCCCATTCCTCCAAGAGCTGTCTGGCACCCTCTGGATCATATTCAGGAATAGGTTGTTCAACAAAGGCTGGATGAACGGGAGCTACATGAGCATCACTACTCAGATCGCCCTCGTTAAAATATGCAAGCTGCAAAACTTGCTGACGATCTTGGCACATCTTCAGCGCATTCATCACGCGAGCATCGCTCCAGGGCTCCACATCTACCCGGCAACGCAGAACGATATTTTGCGCGGTGCTCACATCCTTCACTTCCATATCAGGATTGGCACTGAGCGCTTGCCAATTGGCAGGTAATGGTTGATAGAAGGAGTCGATTTGGCCGGACTGAATGGCCGCAACGGAAGCATCTTTGGCCTGATCGATATAGCGAATCTCATCGATGTACGGTAATGGCTCCCCATCTTCGCCCGTCTGCCAGTAATCTGTGCGGGCCTTCAGAACCGCACGCTCACCATCGGCATATTCCTCTAGCGTGAAGGGTCCAGTACCAACCGGCTGTTGGATAAAATCGCCCTCAAAATCACGTGGGACGATGACAGCTGGGTAGTGGAACAGGTTCTCAGGAACACCAATGTTCGGGGTTGTGAGGTTGAGTTTGACAGTATAGTCATCAACCTTCTCCACACTATTCATACCATCAAGGTAGGATAGCAGACCAAGCATCGAGGAACCAATCTCAGGATCGAGCCACTGACTGAAGTTGAACATGACATCATCAGCGGTCAACTCCTGGCCATTGTTGAAGAGGATGCCCTCCTTGAGATAGAGAGTCCATTCGGTCACATCATCATTGGCTTCCCACCGATCAAGCAGATATGGTGTTGTGATATTTTCCGCATCGGTGAAAGTCAGGTACTCAGCGACCTGACGGACCACATTCGCACCTTCCACCCACGACAGACGAGCCGGGTGATCAAGCAACTGAATAGATGTCCCCAAGGTCAATATACCACCACGCTTGATCGCGCCAGCCACACCACCTGTTTCACCTTGTGGTTCACCTTCGGCTTCGCCTTCAGTTGAACCGCCACCTGTTTCGGTACTAGCTTGATTGTTACCGCCACATGCCGTAGCTACAGCTGCAGACATACCGAGCAGAGTCGCAACACGAATGAACCGGCGTCGGGATATTTTTCCCTCTTGGAAAGATGTATACAGGTCGGGTATACGTGGATGTACATCGTACATTTCGTCCTTGCTGATGAACTTCTTCGCCACAGCAAAATCCTCCATTTCCAGTGACTAATGGCATCTGAAATAAAAAAACGATCTATGGAAATAAACGCTAATGAGCGCCAGTAAATGCAATAGGAGTACTTAAGGAGCGGTAATATTTAGGTAATCGCAAGCGCAGTTGAAAAACCCGCTTCATGGATGCTTGATGCGAGGAAGTCTTTGTGCCACTCAAACATAAAATTAGGGATTGAATGACAAATGTAGTTGGGAAAATACAGGGAGAGAAATACATTACATCTGTAGGTTGTTGTGTAACTAACCTAGTTATTGTTTATTTTGGTTACCTCATGTTAACTTCAATGATAACACGAGTCTGGCAGGCTGCCAAATTCAAACAAAGATTCTCAGAAAAAAGAGCAGGTGGGCTTTTCGATTGATACACAAGCCCACCTATAGAGTTAAGATGATTTAGATTTGCCAGCGACCTACATTACGCAGAATGGCGTGATGGTTCTCAAACGCATCAACCAGCAATTGATGATAGAAACTTTCTTCTGGCGAGCGCAGGTTATCAGTGGGATGTTGTTGTACATACATCTCGTGGTCAATACCCGCAGTTGCTTCTGCCAAAAGCACCTGCAACATATCAACAGTACCACTTCCTTCATCAAACTGTTCTTTATTGCGCCACACGATGTCGTGCGGTAATAAATCCTCAACCGCCTTGCGAAGAATCCATTTCTCGATATTCTGACCAGTGTTTGTGCGATACAATTTCAACTCGGCTGGAATCGTCTGGGCCATATCAATAACCGATGTATCAAGAAATGGCACACGTCCTTCGATACTATGGCACATCGTCATTCGATCAACTCGTTGCAAATTCACATTATGTAAACTCTCGATAGAGCGACGCAATTCCTGATGCAGCTCATTGTGATCGTGAATATCTTTATAGTAGGTGTACCCAGCAAACAGCTCATCGGCACCCTCGCCTGTCAGAATAACTTTGACATAATCAGCAGCCATGCGTGCACAGAAAAAAGTAGGAATAGCACTACGCACGAGATCCTGGTCAAATGATTCGAGGTGATAAATGATTTCTGGCAGCTTTGCACGCACTTCAGCGACCGTGTAGGCATATTCATGGTGAATTGAGTCGATATGTTTTGCGACCCGTCGCGCTGCTTCGAGGTCACGTGAACCTTCAATACCAACCGAGAACGTATGCAACTCTGGCATATGCTGTCGGGCGATTGCCGCAATAATACTACTATCCAAACCACCGGAAAGAAAAGCCCCCAAAGGCACATCACTCATCAAATGCTTTACGATGGACTCTTCCAAAGTCTGACGGACATGACGAATATGCTCATCAACGGAGACCTGTCGTGGTATACGTTTAGGGACCGTATAATACGGACGAAAACCATACTGTGAGTGATAGTACGTTCCCGGTGGAAATTCGTGGACAGTCTCAGCATGATCGACAATGGCCTTAAGCTCAGATGCAAAATAAAAGACTTCATCTGGCTTTCCCGCATTACTCAGTCCATAATAGAGTGGTTTAATCCCAATGGGATCACGGGCAAGAAAGAGGTTGTCATTCTCGACAATGGCAAAAGCAAACATTCCTTCTAAGTGATTGACGGTTGCATTGCGTTGCTCTTCGAACAGATGCAACACCGTTTCGCTGTCACTGGTTGACATGAAGTGATGATTTTTCACCAGATGATCGCGCAATATATGGTGGTTATACACTTCACCATTGGCAACAATAATGGCTGATTGATTCTCGTTATATAATGGCTGAGTGCCGTCCTCAGGGTCCATAATCGAGAGGCGCACATGGCCTAGTACACCATGATCATGATGAATATGCACACCGCTTCCATCGGGGCCGCGATGCGCCATTTGATGCATCATCTGGTGCACAGCACCTGACTCTGGCTGTGACCAGACTCCTGCAATACCACACATTAGGTATCTCCATTCATTAGATTAGTACAACAATACTACGAATGTGTACTTACATTTATGGTCTTCCTACAGAAATAACTCGTTCACGCCACACTTCCGGGTTAACCATTGCGAACGGTTGCTCACCACGTAAGGTAGCCAACACATTTTCAGCAGCAATTAATGCCATACGGGTTCGTGTTTGTACACTGGCACTAGCCATATGTGGCGTGATAATGACATTGGGCAGATTGATAAGAGGATGGTCAAGGGGAAGTGGTTCAGGATCAGTCACATCAAGCGCTGCAATGATTGGCTTTTGTTGTAGTGCTGAAACAAGGGCGCGCGTATCCACAATTGGGCCAAGTGCAGTGTTGATAAGTATGGCATCAGGCTTTATGATATTTAATGCATCACTGTCAATCAAATGATACGTCTCATCGGTGAGTGGACAGTGTAGTGATATCACATCACTCTCTGACAACAACCGTTCTAAGGTTACGTGTTCTAATTCGGTTTGCTGCTTATCTGTTGTAATACGTATCGGATTATGATAAAGGATGTCCATGCCAAAACTTTGTGCACGATGAGCAACTGCTTGGGCGACCGTATCGACACCGATTAGTCCAAGTGTCGTGCCATGGAGATCGCGTCCGAGGAGTATCTCTGGTCCCCATGTGCGCCATCGTCCCGCTTTCACATATTGCTCGGCCTCGATCAGACGTCGCGCAGCCATCAACATGAGAGCAACAGTGAAATCGGCCACTGTTTCTGCTAGAACATCTGGAGTATGAGTCACAACAATACCACGTGCCGTTGCAGATACACAATCAATATTATGACATTCCACCGCATAGTTACTAATCACCCGTAACCGTGGTGCGGCTTCGAGCAGCGCTGCATCAACCATATCGCTTGGTAGAACAATCAGACCATCAACATTGGCCATTTCCTTCCGCAACACCACAGATGGTGGTGGAAGCTCTCCTGGCCAGACCGTTATCTGGGCAGCACTAGATAGGAGATCAAGTGCGGGTTGCGGTAATCGACGGGTGATATAGATGTTCGGTTGTTCGCTCATAATATAGCTCCTTCGCCGAACGCATGCATGTGTAACTTGCGAAAATTGGCGAGTATAGTAGCAGAGATCGCAATAGGATGCAATTCAGTTGGCAAGGTTATCTGTCTATGCTATAATCGTGAACACCTCAAGCACGACGATGAAAGTGCAAAGATCACAGTAAATTGGGTTCAAATACCCATTTTGCACGTGTATGTATGGTCTTTTTTGGTCTGTGCTCCACAATATCCCCTGATCTCCAGGGATTAAGATGCCTACCTACGTCAAGGAGGAATGTTCATGCGAAAGTCGCTCTATGGTTTGCTGGTACTGCTGTTGTTGCTGGCAGCATGTGGCGGTACTGGTACTGGTACCGATCAGGCAGAAGAGCCAGCTGAAGACACTGCTGCCCAAGAAGAGGGAACTACCGAAGATACAAATGCCACGGAAGAAGAAGTAGCTCCAGAAGGAGATGCCACAGAAGAAGAAGTAGCACCAGAGGAAGCCGACTCTGAAGCAAGCGCTGGTGATTGTGCAAGCCCTGATGTACTCTGCGTTGGTTTAGTAACGGACGTAGGTCGTATTGATGACAAGAGCTTTAATCAATCGGCATGGGAAGGTGTACAACGGGCTGAGGAAGAACTAGGCGCCACCGTCGATTTCATCGAAACCGCAAACCCAGGTGATTATTCGACTAACATTCAGTTGTTTGCTGAACAGGATTACGATGTCATTGTGACAGTTGGATTTGCACTAGCTGAAGCCACTAACCAATTTGCCAGCGAATTTCCCGATACCAAATTTATTGGTGTCGATCAATTTCAGGCTGAACCGGTAGATAATATTGCCGGATTGATTTTTAACGAAGATAAAGCTGGTTTTCTGGCCGGTGCACTCGCTGCCCAGATGACCGAGAGTGGGACTATCGCATCCGTTCTTGGTACTGAACTAGTACCGCCAGTCGTGGCCTTTAAGGAAGGTTTTGATGGTGGTGTTGCCTACATTGACGAGAATGTCACAATCATCTCAACCTATCATCCCGGTGGCTTAGATGTTGCATTTACCGATCCAGAATGGGGTGCGACTACCGCACGGCAGGCCCTCGACCAGGGTGCTGATATCATCTTTGGTGCAGGTGGAACGACTGGCAATGGGGCGCTTATTGAAACCGCTGGTCAAGAGGGCACCTACTGTATTGGCGTTGATACCGATCAGTGGGAAACCGTACCAGAAGCCCATCCCTGCCTCATCTCTAGCGCAATGAAGCTCATCACGCCGGGAGTATTTGATCTGGTTCAGCAAGCTCAGGACGATACGTTCCCATCCGGTAACTATTTTGGTGATGTGGGGCTAGCACCATTCCACGACTTTGACTCCGAAATTCCAGACGAAGTTAAGACAACACTTGAAGAGATTGAAGCTGGTCTCCTCGATGGTTCTATCGAAACAGGCTATAATCCAGGTGGTTAATTTAGTTGCAAGCGCTATATGCTACGGTGTATAGCGCCCCTACCCTTCACTCGAGGATGATCTATGGCACAGGCGCAAGCTCAGGTACCATCTTCCGGTTCAAGTCCGCTTAACACCCTGTTTTCTTTGGCCCGTTCGATACTCATTCCTGTGCTGGCAGTTGTTTTTGCCCTCCTTATTGGCGCTGTCATTATTCTCATCTCCGGCGCGAATCCCGTCAGTGCATACAGTGCACTCTTTAATGGAAGTTTTGGTGATGCGCGTGCACTCAATCGCACGATTGAACGTGCGACCCCGCTTGTGTTTGGGGGACTAGCTGTCTCATTTGCGTTCAAGGCGGGTCTGCTCAACATTGGAGCACAGGGACAACTCATCTTTGGTGCCATTCTCGCTGGCTATGCTGGATTTGCGTTTACTGGCCTTCCTGCCATCGTTCATATTCCATTGGCCTTACTTATTGGCGGTTTGATGGGTGCTTTATGGGGAAGCATTCCCGGTGTGCTCAAAGCCTACACCGGCGCCCACGAAGTTATCACCACCATTATGTTGAACTATGTGGCATTCAACATTACCGATTATCTCTCGAATGGCCCCTGGAAAGACGATACACCCGGCAATGTAGTCGCTCGTACACCAGCAATTGCTGAAAGCGCAGCATTACCATCACTCGGACCTGTCCCACTAGGCTTTGTATTGGCCCTTGTCGCCGTGCTGCTTGTCTGGTGGCTCATCTGGCGGATGACCTTTGGTTTTGAGTTACGGACGGTTGGGCAAAATCCCAATGCTGCGCACTATGCAGGTATGTCCGTTCGTACGGTCACGGTGTTAGCACTGGTTATCAGCGGTGCATTGGCAGGACTCGGTGGTGCTGTCGAAACGCTGGGTGTGAATGGGCGCTTTCAACCAGGCTTCAATGTCGGGTTAGGCTTTACCGCCATTACTGTCGCCTTGCTCGCCCGCACCAGCCCCTTTGGAGTCATTCCTGCGGCGTTGCTTATTGGTGCGATGCAAGCCGGAACCAGCCGTATGCAATTCGACTCAGGTGTTGCACCAGAAATTATCGAACTTGTTCAGGCACTTATTCTCTTCTTCGTAGCCGCTGATGTTGTTATTCGCTGGATACTCCGAATCCGTGCAAGCGAGGGTGATAAAGTCACCCTGAGCAGCGGATGGGGGTCATAAGCTAAGGAGTTGTCATGCAGGCGACGGGCACGCTTGCACGCCCAACACGCGTACGCATCCCATGGGTTGCCATCACCGTTGGCGTGGTTATCACTGGACTCATTCTGATCGCATATGTTTGGGACGCACGTATTACCAATGCTGTGCTCATCTCTACACTACGCCAGTCAACACCCATTATCCTGGGGGCGCTGGCCGGGATTATGTGTGAACGTTCTGGGATTATCAACATTGGCATCGAAGGCATGATGTTGATTTCAGCGTTTATGGGGTTTATGTTTAGCGTATGGACCGGAAATCTGTTGCTGGCGGTCACTGGCGCCGTGTTGGTCGGTGGCATTGTCGGTCTCATGCACGCCGCTATGTCGATCTCCCTCAAAGTCGATCAGATTATCAGCGGCACGGTTATCAACATTATGGCGGTGGGCTTCACCGGCTACTTTTACCAACAGGGCCTGACAACCGAAGGAAAGCTTACATCCATTCGCATTCCGCTGCTGGCCGACATTCCAATCATTGGCCCGGTCTTTTTTGACAATCCGCCCATCACCTACGCCGCACTGGGCCTTGTTATCGGTGTACATGTGTTGCTGTATCATACCCGCTGGGGTCTACGGACACGTGCCATCGGTGAACATCCCGGTGCAGCAGACACCGTCGGTATTCGCGTGAACCGGATGCGGTATGCCAATGTTATCATCGGTGGTATGCTTGCTGGTCTGGCTGGTGCGTTTCTCACACTAGAGGCCGTTGGTACCTTTGAACGTGGTATGACCAATGGGCGTGGCTTTGTCTCATTGGCCGTAATGATCTTTGGGAAGTGGACACCTTTTGGCGCATGGGGTGGGGCGTTGTTGTTCGGCTTCGCGAACGGACTACAAACCCAGATTCAGTTCCTGCAAAACCAACTCCCGGACTGGCTGGCGTGGGTGGGGCAGATTCCAACTCAGTTTATCGGCATGCTCCCGTATGTCCTCACCATTGTCGTGTTAGCTGGTTTCGTTGGTCGCGCCCGTCCACCTGCAGCAATTGGTAAGACCTACGAGAAAGAGTAATAGCATGAGTAACGCTCAATTAAGCCAACCAGTCGTACTCGAAGCCCGCGAGGTGACCAAAACCTTCCCAGGCGTTGTGGCCAATCGTGATGTCAGTCTGAAACTACATCGTGGTGAGGTGCTGGCGCTGTTAGGTGAAAACGGCGCAGGCAAAACCACGCTCATGAACATCCTCTATGGCATGTATCATCAAGATCAGGGTGAAATTCTGGTGCATGGCGAGTCCGTCCGAATCAACAACCCCAGCGATTCAATCCAACGTGGGATTGGCATGGTCCATCAACACTTTATGCTGGTTCCCGTCTTCACCGTCGCGGAGAATATTGTCCTTGGTGCCGAATCAACTAATGGGCCACTTCTCAACTTAACCGACGCACGCCAACGTATTCACGACCTCTCACAAAATTACAATCTGGATGTTGACCCGGATGCCTACATCAAAGATCTTTCGGTCGGGCAGCAGCAACGGGTTGAGATTGTCAAAGCCCTCTATCGCAATGTCGACATTCTGATCCTTGATGAGCCAACCGCCGTGCTGACGCCGCAGGAAGCCGATGAACTGTTTGATGTGATCCGTTCGCTCACACAACAGGGCACTTCGATTATCTTTATCACCCACAAACTCAGAGAGGTACTTGCCGTTGCCGACCGCATCGTGGTG
>JBCDFA010000004.1:0-78769 GCA_039178835.1 Chloroflexota bacterium | reverse complement strand
TCAGATACCGTATCAATTTCTGCAGCAACTGCTCCTGTTTGTACCTTTGGTGTGTTTTGTAAAACAAGCACAATCTGTACAAGTGGATGTCGACTCAGATCACGCTCAGGCTGGAGATGTTCGACTAAGTACTCAAAGGGGAGGTCCTGGTAGGTGTATGCATCATAGACAACAGTACGTACCCGTTCTAACATGTCCATGACGGTTAGATTTGTGGTCAACTGTGTACGAATCACCAATGTGTTGACGAAGAAACCGATTAGGTTTTCGATTTCCTTGCGCGTTCGTCCGGCTGTCCCCATACCTACCATCAGGTCATCCTGACCGCTGTAACGAGCCAGAAGGGCCTGCCAAGCCGTCATAAGCGTGACAAAGAGCGTTGTCCCAGTACGCTGGCTCAAAGCAGTAAGTTGTGCTGTGAGATCCTTCCCAAAACGTACCGGCAAAACGCCACCACGATAGCTTTGCACTGCTGGGCGTGGAAAGTCGGTGGGTATATCAAGAGGGGCCGCATCCTGTAGCTGTTCACGCCAGTAATGTAGGTGACGTTCCAACGTTGCCCCCTGCAACCACTGCCGTTGCCAAACCGCGTAATCAGCATACTGCACGGGCAATGTTGGTAGATCGATGGCTTTCTTTTCCTGTAGACCCGTGTACAGTTGCGAAAATTCATCGTTGAGGATATCCAATGACCAACCATCAGTAATGATGTGATGCTGTGTAAGGAGGAGAATGTGCTCCTCGGCACTGAGATAGATGACATACACACGCATGAGAGGACTCTGCTCAAGAGAAAATGGGCGTTGAGCCTCCTCGCGTATCACGACATTTGCAGTTGTTTCGCGATCATCATGGTCAACAGTTGAAAGATCAATCGTGACTATCGGCACGTCCAGAGAGGGCATAATTACCTGTACAGGTTGGTCGTCAATCATTGAAAATGTGGTTCGCAACACTTCATGTCGTTCGACAATCTTCTGAACAGCGGTCTTCAATGTAGCGACATTGATTGAGCCAGCTAAACGCCACGCTTTTGAGATATTGTAGGCGGCTGTTCCAGGTTGGAGCTGTTCAATTAACCATAAGCGCTGCTGAGCAAAAGAGAGCGGGAAATGGGGGGATGTCCGTGGCTGTGGTTCTATGATTGACGAGGACCCATTCCCCTGTTTTTCACTCAGACGCCGTAAAAGCTTTGCACGTTGTTCTGGTGAAAGATTCGCGATACGATCAGTAATATTGCTCATAAAGATTGCTATCCTCAATCAAGGCTACATGTTTACTGTATTGCTGAACTACTTAATAACTACGATCAAAAGTCTTGGCATCTTGATATATTTATGTCTTACGATCTTTAGCTCTTCCCTGCTGCCTTGTCTGGCGCTGCTGTTGCCGCTGTTGCGTCCGTTCCGCACGCACGGTTGCACGTGTACGACTTTTCTCCAGGGATCGCTGATGGTCTGTTGCCTGGGTGATTGCCGCAGCCAGCGACGCAATCGTGGGATACCGGAACAGATCGACCAGCAGCAGTTCTGGTGCAATCTGCTCACGTATGCGCCGATGGACCTGAGTCAGCAAGAGCGAATGGCCACCCAGTTCAAAGAAGTTGTCATCAACCCCAACTTGCTCCATCCCCAATACGTCCTGCCAAATCTCAGCCAGTTGCTGCTCAACAGCGGTACGTGGTGCCTCATATGCTGCCACAACACGGGAGCGATCTACCACTGGCACCGGGAGAGCTGCATAGTCTAACTTGCCATTCGGAGTTAAGGGAAGCGCCTCTAGCATCACAAATGTGTGTGGTGTCATATATTCAGGAAGATGTGATTGCACATGTTCACGCAATGTTTCTGTGGTACACGATACCGTATCCTGGGGAACAACGTACCCCACAAGTTGAGGTCCCGTCATTGTGTCATCCCACACGAGTACCACAGCGTCGCGCACCGCTGGCTGTTGCTGTAGAACATTTTCAATCTCGCCTAATTCAATCCGATAGCCATGCACCTTCACCTGTTGATCAGTCCGGCCCAGGAATTCCAAGACCCCATCAGCCCGGTACCTGACCATGTCACCCGTGCGATACAGGCGCGTTCCCGGTCGATCACTAAATCCGTTGGGGACGAAGTGTGTGGCGGTTACACCAGCACGCTGTACATAGCCTCGCGCGATGCCTGCACCCCCAATGTAGAGTTCACCTGCCGCCCCAATGGGGACTGGCTGACCAAACACATCAAGAGCATACAATTGGGTATTAGCGATTGGCCGCCCAATAGGAACTGATCCTGTCAACTGCTCTGTTGCAGCAACCGCGTGAACACAACATCCTACGACTGTCTCAGTCGGGCCATATTCATTGATCAAAAGCGTTGCTGGTGCATGTTGCTGCCAGAAGGCGAGCGTCTCACTGGTCAGCTGTTCGCCACCGATCACCAGCGCGGATGCTTTGGTAGCTGCCTGCGATGCGTCTAGCTGATGTTGTAGCACGGCGAGATGGGCAGGGGTGATCTTAATGACCCCAAAATCGTTCTCGTCTTGTAATAACGCACCCAGTGTTTCCACACCACTACCTTCTGGGAGTAGTCGTACAGTCCCGCCCATCGTTAAGGGCGCTAGTAAGCTTGTAATTGTTAGATCGAAGGCCAGCGATGAGTGGACTGGTACCTGTTGACCAGGGCGAAAGGGATAGGTCTGAGTTGCCCATGTGAGGTAGTGCCGTAGCCCACTATGGGTAACCATCACTCCTTTGGGTGTTCCGGTCGAACCCGAGGTATAAATAATATAGGCCAATTGTTCGGGAACAACAGCAAGCTCTGGTACATGCGACGAATACATCGCCAGCGTGTCTTGCATCGTATCGACACAAATAACATCAAGGCCTGCCCCTGTTAATCGTATTTGCTGCTCAAGAACTGAGTCGGTGAGTAGTACAGGCATCCGCGTATCGCTAATAATGAAGGACAAGCGAGCACTCGGGTAAGTCGGATCGAGCGGAACATACGTGCCACCAGCCTTCAAAATGCCCAGAATGCTCATTAGAACCGCTGGCTGACGCGCCAGACAGACTCCGACGGACACATCTGGCCCCACACCATGTGCTAGCAAATACCATGCAAGCTGGTTCGCTGCCTGATCCAATGCCTCATATGAGAGAATCTCATCACGAAACATAACCGCAGGCGCGTTAGGAGTTTGTCTTGCCTGGCTGGCAAACTGTTCGTGAACATAGGCCGCATCAACAGCACAATAGGTGTCATTCCAGGCCACCAACATCTGCTGTCGTTCAACTGCCGTAAGCAACGGCAGATCGAACAAGCGACACGTCGGATCGTGTATTAAACCTTGCAGGAGCGTATGGTAGTGTTTGACGAAGCGCTCAATCGTAGCGTGCTCAAACAGATCGAGGGCATACTCAAGACGCCCAACCACATAGGTATCGACTTCATTCAAATGGAGAGTGAGATCGACCTGTGTGGTCATCGTGCCCACATTGAGTGGGCTAATCTGGATGTTGTGTAAATCGAGATCCGCTGTTGGCATATTCTGCAAGACAAACATCACCTGATAGAGTGGTTGTCGGCTCAGATCACGTTGCGGTTGCAATTCAGCCACCAGATACTCGAACGGCACATCCTGTTGGGCATACGCATCGAGTGTAACATCCTGTACTCGCTGTAAGAGGTTCAATCCGGTCGGATTGCCATGAAGGTCAGTTCGCAATACGAGAGTATTGACAAAGAAACCTATCAAATGCTCCAATGCTGCGTGTGTACGCCCGGCGATGGGTGAGCCAACGACAATATCATCCTGCCCGCTGTAGCGTGTCAGTAAGGCCTGCCATCCCGCTAGCATAGTCATAAAAAGAGTTATCCCCGATTGATGACTCAGTGATTGCAACTGATCGACAAAGGCTCGCTCAAATACAATTGGCACGCTATCACCACGATAGGTTGGCATCGGCGGGCGCGAGTAATCGGTTGGCAATTGTAGGACCTGTTGGCCTGCCAACTGCTGTCGCCAATAGGCCAATTGGTCTGCCAAGATATCGCCATGGAGCCAGCTATGTTGCCATGCAGCATAATCAGGATACTGAACCGGCAACGACGGTAGCGCAGGTGATACCTGCTGAAGTTTGCTGGCATACAGGGTCGTCAACTCACGAATAAAGATACCTAATGACCAACCATCGGTGACGATATGATGCTGATTGACCAACATGACACACTCTTGTGCTGTAACCTGTATCAGCATAATCCTCAAGAGCGGCCCTTGTGTGAGATCAAATGGACGTAGCGCTTCGTGTTGCGCAAGTGCAAGAATAAGCGCATCACCATCTTCGTGAGAAAGCCCAGATGCATCAACTACTGGTATGTCAAGTATCAGCGTAGGCGCAATCACTTGTAGAGGTTGATCATCAACTACAGTAAAGGTCGTGCGCAGGCTTTCGTGACGCTGGACAATGTCTTGGAAGCTTTGAGTCAGAGTTGCAATATTGAGTTCTCCCTGAAGATGTAGCCCAGCAAAGATATGGTAGTTGGCCATCCCTGGTTGTAGTTGGTCAATAAACCAAAGCCGTTGTTGAGCAAACGACAGCGGAATGGGCTCTGCGCGAGATACTGGCACCAGCGGTGGCAGCGCCACAGTCTGATCCGAATGCTGCGCTTCTTGCATAACTTGTGTCAATTGGGCAATAGTTGGGTGTTCAAACAAGACGCGAACAGACAGATCTGTACCATACGCGGAGCGAATACGGCTCACAACTTGCGTTGCTAGCAAGGAATGTCCCCCCAGGATGAAAAAATCATCTGTTACACTGATACGTGTAATTCCCAGGACTTCCTCCCAGATAGCTACCAAATCTGTTTCTAGTCGCGTTTGTGGAGCGACATATTGACCGCTATCGATCTGAGTCTGGTCTGGGGCTGGCAGTGCACGTCGATCCACCTTTCCATTACGAGTCAGTGGCAATGTGTTCAAGACCATATAGGCTGATGGCACCATATACTCTGGTAGTTGTGTGGCAAGATACTGTCGCAGTTGTGGTATCAGATCGTGCTGAGAGTCGTCCCAAACAGGACGATTCGCATAGTGCGACCACTCCATCGCTGTATCCGTCATATCTAACTGTACACTGGTCTCGGTTTCTGGATAGAACAAAACATCATAGCTTCCATTGAAGTCATGCGGACTCCAGGTAACCATTATTTGATAGCCAGTTGCCGCGGCGGCGTACCAGAACTGCTCAGGATCAATACCAGTACCCTCACACGCAGTTATGGCTTCCTGGAGTGCTCGAACAGAGGTGGGGCCAACTACATCACTGAGCAAATCCCTATTGTGAATAGTGCTACTCAAGCGTCTATTGGGCACTCCACGCAATTGCATGTATGCAGGAGCATCCTCACGAAGGGTCATGCAGACGCGCTCCATAGTCCATTCATCTGCACTCCACTCATGAATGGGTCCAGTTGCAAAGGATGGCGGAGGTCCGTTTATGGTAAGAGTTGCATCATAACGAAACTGCGTAAGTTCGTTGTGTGCCACCCCACGCTTCAGTTCTACTTGCACCCCACTGATCTGCGGAAAGCGCTGTGGAAGCGCATAGAAGAAAGCGGGGTCAATCACAAGCTCACGTTCCATGGCCACCTGCTGGCGTATGCGTTGGTGAAGGCGTGCGATTGGAAGACCATGAGTCGCTTGATGAGTCTGTGTCGCAGTGATAAACAATTCCAGTAGCGGGAGATTACGAATATCACCAATAAACAGTTGTCCGCCAGGAGCAATGTATGGTATGGCCTGCTCAATGACAGTCAACAGATAATCTATTGATGGAAAATACTGAATAATAGAATTGAGGATAACTGTGTCAAACTGTTGTTGCCCGAGATTCGGCAGATCATCAGCACGCCGCTGATAGAGAGTCACATGCTGCCATTCAGGATCAAGATGACGACGAATATAATCAATGGCGGTTGCCGAAAAATCGACACCGACATACTGGGTACATTGTTGGGCAAGCGGGAACAACAATAAACCGGTACCACATCCAATCTCAAGAATACGTTGGGCGTTACGAGAGGCAATTCGCGCCACTGTGGTGTCAACCCACTCACGCATGTCTTCAGCAGGGAGAGGAGCATTTGTGTAACTACTATTCCACCCAATGATATTAAACGTCGGGTCTGTTAATGCGACAGGAGTAGTATCCTCATAGGTTTCATCGTACAGACTCTGCCAGTGAGCCACATGTTCGTCTGCGTAGGCATCTTCTGAGCCATTTGTATCCGTATTCTTCGATGTTGGTACGAGATACGCAACTAAACGCTTGTCACCTGGTACATCTTCATGGGCCAGTACGACTGCATCGTTGACAGCCGGATGCTGCTGAAGTGTGGCTTCGATCTCACCCAACTCGATGCGATACCCTCGCAGTTTGACTTGATGATCGATACGCCCCAGGAATTCAATAGCCCCTGTCGATTGATAGCGCACGAGGTCACCAGTACGATAGAGACGTGAGCCTATAGCGCTACCGAAAGAGTCAGGAACAAATTTCTCAGCGGTTAATTCAGGACGAAGAAGGTAGCCACGAGTCAGGCTTGCGCCACCAATATACAATTCACCTGGCACACCCATCGGCGTAGGAGACAGGTACTGATCTAGAATGTACACTTGTGCATTGTCCACAGGATGGCCAATAGGAGGCAATCCTGATGTATCAGGTTCTGTAAGTGGCAACCAAGTCGTCACCACGGTGTTCTCAGTTGGACCATAGTTGTTCACAACGGTGAAAGGTAAAGACTGATCTGGCCAGCGATGCAAAACATCGCCTCCAGTCAGTAACATTCGCAGCCTTCCACCTACAGGCCACTCTTCGTGAGCTAACATAGCTTCTGCTAATGGTGTGGGGAAAAACGCAATCGTGATTTGTTCTGCTGCCAACCACGTGAGTAGTGGTTCAACTGTAGTACGCGTGGTGTCGTTAGGAAGGGCAATACGCGCTCCTGCCAAAAGATATGGCCAGAGTTCCCAGACAGCGGCATCGAAAGCCAGACCAGCCACGATAGTTGTACGATCAGCACACGTTACCGCATAAACACGCTGATGCCACTCTACTAAGTTCAGGAGGTTCGCATGTGAGACCACCACTCCTTTAGGTGTTCCTGTCGAACCAGATGTGTAAATAATGTATGCCGCCTGATTGGACGACACATCAACAGATGGACAGAGTGATGTAGGTGTTCCCCTCTGGAGCAGTTGATCAAGACAAACGGCAGCAGTCGCTGAAGGAAGCGTTGTAAATTGCTCCATAATGGTTGAGGAAGTCAGAATGATTGGTGCACGTGTGTCTTGTAATATAAAAGCTACCCGTTCAGCCGGATAATTGGGATCAAGTGGAATATACGCATTACCAGACTTTAAAACACCTAGTAAAGCTGTCAATAGATATGATGAACGCTCGATCAGCACAGCAATGGGCACTTCATTCTTTGCTCCAAATGTGTGTAGGTGTTGTGCCACATAGTTAGAGTAACCATCAAGTGCTGCATAGGAAAGATGTTGTGTCCCATCGACACAGGCAATCGCATCAGGCGTTCGCCGAACCTGTGCCGCAAAGCGTTCATGGATACAGGACACTTCATAAGACTGATGTGTACGGTTCCAATCGACAAGTAGTTGCTGTCGTTCAGTGTTGGAGAGTAGCGAGAGTGTCGTAATGGCCATTTCCGGGTCACTCACCAGACCAGTCAGTAAGGTGCGATAATGCCCCCACAACCGCTCGATGGTGGCGGCCTCATACAAGTCCGTGGCATACTCCAATCGGCCCATCAACCCTAACGGTGTTTCTGTCAGGTCAAGCGTCAGATCAAACTTCGCCGTCTGATTCTCGATGGCCATCGGGAGAATCTGCACACTACTGACTTCTGCAGTCGGGCGTGGGGTGTTCTGTAAAACAATAGCCACCTGGAACAGCGGTTGACGACTCAAGTCACGTTCGGGCTGCACCTGAGTGACCACCTCTTCAAACGGTACATCCTGATGGGCATAGGCATTCAGCGTAACCGTTCGCACCCGTTCCAGGACCTCCCAAGCAGTCGGCTGGCCATACATATCAGTTCGCAGAACCAGCGTATTGACGAAGAAACCAATCAAAGGGTCTGTCTCGACATGAGTTCGTCCGGCAATGCCCATCCCAACGACGATATCGTCCTGGCCACTGTAGCGTGCTAACAATAGCTGCCAGGCCGCCAGCACGACCATAAACAGCGTGCCGTTCATTTGTTGGGCCAGCGCTCGAACCTGGTTTGCCAAATCTGGTTCGAGCAAAACCCGCAAGTCGGCCCCACGATAGCTGGGAACGGCTGGGCGGGGGTAGTCGGTGGGCAATTGGAGTGTGGGCAGATCGGCGAGTTGGCGCCGCCAATAGGCTACCTGGCTATCGAGGACGGCACCGTGCAACCACTGACGCTGCCACACGGCATAGTCGGCATATTGAATAGGTAACGGCACGATCTCAAGAGCTGTCTTTTGTATACGACTGGTATAAAAAGCTGATAGATCGCTTAACAAAATACCCTGTGACCAGCCATCCCCGATGATGTGATGTAAGATAAAGACTAAGATGATATCATCGTTGCTTATACGCCATATTGCAGTTCGGAACAATGGTCCGTGGGCCAAATTAAACGGCTTCTGAGTAAAAGTATGAATCTGCTCTCGAGCTATCTGTTCACGAATATTTCCCTCAAGTTCTCGAAGATCGATGCACGGTACTGATACCGGGCCTGGTGGGGTAATACGCTGAACCGGCTGTCCATTCACTTCGGGGAAAGCCGTTCGCAGACTTTCCTGGCGTGTAACCACATCGCCAAGACTCTGTATGAGCACCCCTAAATCAATAGCACCACGCAATCGCACGATATTAGGCATATGATAGGCAATGCTTAGTGGTTCGAGATGCTGGACAAACCAGAGGCGTTGCTGCGCGAAGGAGACCGGCAAATCGGCGCCGGTACGTGGCTGTGCGACCAATGGGGGCGCTACGCGGGTAGTGTGCGCACGCTGCGCGGCCACCACCTGCTGTGCAAACTCCCGCAAGATAGGTGTCTCAAAGAGTGCTCGGACTGGTAATTCCACCCCAAACACATCACGGATTTGAGCGATCACCCGCGTGGCCAACAAGGAATGCCCGCCCATATCGAAGAAGTCATCGTGAATGCCCACCTGTGTCTGATTCAACAAACGAGCCCAGATGGTTGCCACCACGTCCTCGGTCGGTGTACGGGGAGCAACAAATGGCATGTTGCTCCCTCGTAGGTTATTACTGGGCATTGGAAGGGCTTGCCGATCCAATTTGCCATTGGGCGTGAGGGGCAGACGTTGCAACGGGATTAGTGCACTCGGCACCATATACTCGGGCAGTCGGGTGCTCAGATACTGCCGCAAGTGTGGTAACCGGGCAATCTGGGCCGCTTCCCACGCTGGATGGTTCGCATAGCTGTTCCAATCTACCTGATTAGTTGAACCTGTGTCTAAGGTAGGTAAAACAAATGGGCCTGTATCGGCAGGGCCAAACACAACTGTATACGAGCCATCAATGTTCGTCTCATCCCAGCTCACCAGTACCTGATAACCCAGTTCTTCACCAAGTTGCCAGAAGGTTTCCGGCTCGATCCCACTGGTGCGTCCGAGCACCTCACGCACCCCAGCAACCGTCGCGGGGCCTGTCGGATCAACAAGCAATTTCACTGCTGTAGTAGGCCCTACCAGTCGAGCACTGGGCACCCCACACAGTGCCAGCCAGGTCGGCTGTTCCTGTGCCAGGATTCGTTGCACTCGTTCGGCTGTCCAACTATTCGCATTCCAATCCTGTGGTTCGACCGGAACCGCAGTGTTTTCCCCGACCCAGAGCGTAACATCGTAGCGGAACTGACTCAACTCGTTGTGGGCCCAACCACGCTTGATTTCAACCTGCACCCCGCTGATCTGGGGAAACTGGGCTGGGAGTTGATAAAAGAGTTGTGAATCGATGACCAACTCTTCTTCACGGGCCATATGCTGTAATACACGCTGTCGTAGTTCTGCGCGTGGTAATCCGGCAGGTGCCTGTGCGAGTTGGACAGCAGCCGCAAAAGACTCTAATAAGGTTAGGTTCCGCACATCGCCCAGAAATATTCGTCCACCTGGCGCAACCAATGGCAGGGCTGCTGTTAATGCGTCAAGCAGATAATTGACACTGGGAAAGTACTGCACAACCGAGTTAATCACTACCACATCGAACATCTGACCTGCAAGTTCAGTCAGATCATCGGCACGTTGCTCATATAGCTCCACATGCGACCAGGTTGGATCAAGATGTTGACGAATATAATCAAGGGCTGTCGCAGAGAAATCGACCCCGACATAGCGTTGACAATCAGGGGCAAGCGGGAATAGGAGCAGCCCTGTGCCACATCCCACCTCAAGGATACACTGAGGTTTCCCAGACTGTATCCGAGCCACGGTGGTCTGTACCCACTCACGCATCTCTTCTGCCGGAATAGGTTGGTTGGTATAACTACTTGCCCATCCAACAATATTGAACGTGGGGTCGTCCAATGCTTCTACAGGAACTTCACTGTAGGTTTCATCATAAAATGTCTGCCAATAATCGACGTGTTCCGCAGATGCCCCATTGGCACCATTTTCGTTGGTTTCTATCTCGTTCGCATGGGGGACAAGATAGCCGGTCAGACGCATGTCGCCAGGAATATCCTCACGTGCTAACACAACTGCAGTCTGCACCCATTCGTGATGGTACAGTGCTGCTTCGATCTCACCCAGTTCAATCCGTAACCCACGCATTTTGATTTGATGATCCAACCGGCCAAGATACTCAATCGCGCCATCAGCCCCATAGCGCACCAGATCGCCAGTACGGTAGGCGCGGCTTCCTGGTATGTTGCTCTGCGAGTCGGGTACAAACCGTTCAGCGGTGAGCCCCGGGCGTCGATGATACCCACGTGCTACCTGAACACCACCAATGTACAATTCACCGGGGATGCCAACAGGAACTTGGTCTCCTGATGGCCCCAAAATAAGAATCTGTGTATTGGCAATAGGATAACCAATAGGAACGGTCTGCAATGACTCGCTTGCACAACACTCCCAGGCTGTTACGTCTACTGCCGCCTCGGTCGGACCATATAAGTTATGTAAACTTGATGGTGTATAAGCAAAGAAACGTGTCTGAAGATCGAGCGTAAGCGCTTCACCACTACACACCACCTCACGCACACCATCCAACTTATTGGTTGGTGCACTCTCGAGAAACGCGTTGAGCATAGATGGAACAAAATGGACAATCGTAACCCGTTCCTGTTCGATTACATCACCCAGATACACCGGATCTTGATGTCCACCCGGTACAGCAATAACAACCGAAGCTCCCGTCAGCAAAGACCAGAACAGTTCCCAAACCGATACATCAAAGCTATAGGGAGTCTTTTGAATAAGCCGGTCAGCCTCAGTCAGCGTATAGGCCTCTTGCATCCAACACAACCGATTGACAATACCTACATGAGCATTCATGGCCCCTTTGGGCTTGCCGGTCGAACCAGATGTGTAGATGACATACGCTAACTGTTGTGGATGAATAACAGGCAACTGCGCTAATGGAGAACATACCGCGATCGTGGGCCAGTCTGTATCGAGATTGACGACCTGTAATGCCGGATTTGTCAGTGCAGTGGCCAAACGATCATGGAGTGTTGTCTGGGTAATGATAAACGGCGTCGCTGCATCTTGTATCAAAAAGGCTAATCTATCAGCAGGATACTCTGGATCGAGCGGAACATACGCACCACCTGCATACAGGATTCCTACCAGGGAGATAAATAAATCGAGTGATCGTTCGAGGCAAACGGCCACGGGCGTTTCTGTCCCAACGCCTTGTTGCTGAAGAAATACTGCAAGTTGACTGGCTTGCTGTTGGAGCAGGCCAAAAGTGAGCACACCATCGGCACTTCGCAGAGCAATACGCTCTGGTGTTTGTTCAGCCTGTTGGGCGATCAGGTGGGCCAGACTCGGGGCAGCGTCATAGGAGCGCTCAGTTGCATTCCATGCGCGTAGTTGTATTTGTTCAGCTGGTGTCAGTAAGGGAATTGCCAGCAGCGCGGTTTTTGGTTCTGTTACCAGACCAGTGAGCATCCGCTCATAATGTTGTACAAGCCGCTCTATCGTAGCAGCTTCAAACAAATCTGCGGCATATTCCAGTCTTCCACTAATACCATCTGGTGTTTCATACAACTGTAACACCAATTCTAACAGGGCCGTTTTGGTTCCCATCGACGCGTAGCCAATCTGAACATCTGGCAAATCCAGTGCTCCCATCGGCGCGTTTTGGAGCGCAATCGAAACCTGAAAGAATGGCTGCCGCATTACATCGCGGTCTGGCTGGATCTGTGCCACCAGATGCTCAAAAGGAACATCCTGATGAGCATAGGCATTGAGCGCGGTCTGGCGCACCTGTTCCAGTACGGCTGCGCCGCTTGGATCACCATCCATATTTGTTCGTAACACCAGGGTATTGACAAAGAAACCGAGTAACCCTTCAAGCGCTTCGTGTGTGCGGTTGGCAATCGGTGCCCCTACTGCGATATCGGTCTGTCCACTGTACCGCGACAGGAGTGCCTGCCAGCCAGTCAGCAATACCATAAAGAGTGTGGCACCGGTTGGCTGGCCTAGTTCATAGAGTTTATCTCGAAGTGTTGTATCAAAAGTGAAATAGGTTTCGGCGCCTTCATGCAAATGCACAGCGGGACGTGGATAGTCCAGCGGTAACTGCAACGTTGGCAGATCGGCCAGTTGCTTCCGCCAGTAGTCCACCTGACTCTCAAGGGCAGCACCTTGTAACCATGTACGTTGCCAAACAGCATAATCGGCATACTGTATTGGCAGTGGTGGCAA
This sequence comes from Chloroflexota bacterium, assembly GCA_039178835.1. GTDB lineage: Bacteria > Chloroflexota > Chloroflexia > Chloroflexales > Roseiflexaceae > AL-N1. Next base: position 65,824 of record JBCDFA010000004.1, on the reverse strand, counting down.
CACTACTGGTTCACCACGTACCTGACTGCTATAGATAGTTGTTAGTTCATGTACAAATATCCCAATTGACCAGTCGTCTGTGATTAGGTGATGCTGGTTGAGCAACAATAAATGCAATGTAGGCTGTAAGCGCACCAGCACTGTGCGCAATAGCGGAGGTTGTCGCAAATCAAACGGGTGGCGTAGTTCCTCTGCCCCCAGGTACTGTGCAAGCTCTTCACGTTGAGCCTCTGGCAGCCCGCTTACATCGATGACTGGTAGTGTCGCTGCTACATGGTCAGCAATGAGCTGATGTGGCTCATCTGCCAGAACCACCAGTGCAGTACGAAGACTCTCGTGGCGGTCCAGCAGCACCTGGAAGCTCTGCTCAAGAGCTGCGATTTGTAGACGCCCCTGGAGCTGCAAACCAACAAACGTATGATAGGCTGAAGTGCCTGGTTGTAGCTGCTCAACAAACCATAAGCGTTGTTGAGCATAGGAAAGAGGCATCGGTGCGGTTCGTGGTACTGGTACCAATGGTACCTGTTCGGGAGTGTCAGTAGCACCGTGTTGTGCCTGAGCAATCACTGCTGCAAGTTCGGCAATGGTTGGATGATCAAATAGTGTACGTACTGGCAGATCGATCTTAAGGATGGTGCGAACACGACTCACAACCTGAGTGGCAAGCAAGGAGTGTCCACCACTGGCAAAGAAGTCGTCGTGAACACCCAGACGTTTCTGCCCCAGCACTGTCGTCCAGATAGCTGCAATTTGTGTCTCGAGTGGCGTGCGGGGCTTTACATATGCCGTGCCTGACTGGATAGCCAGATTAGGTTTGGGGAGCGCCGCACGATCCAATTTCCCATTTGGCGTTAATGGAAGGGCTTCCAGCGGTACAAATGCTGTGGGTATCATGTAATCAGGCAGTGTGGTGCGGAGAAACACACGTAGCTCTGTCTCATCGGGCAATTCTGTATCAAGAGTAGGCACAAGATAGGCGATGAGATGTTTGCCTGTAGAGATTTCGTGAATCGCTACTGCTGCCTCCTGCACAGCTGGGTGCTGCTGGAGAGTAGCGGTGATTTCCCCAAGCTCAACGCGGAAACCACGGAGTTTGACTTGCTGATCCAGTCGGGCAAAATACTCGATAACACCAGTGGAACGCCAGCGGGTACGATCACCAGTATGGTAGAGACGAGCGCCGGGTGCGGTACCAAATGGATTTGGTCCAAAGCGTTCTGCAGTAAGCGCTGGTCGTTGATAGTAGCCGCGTGCCAGGCTTGCGCCACCAGTAGACAGCTCTCCAGCGACACCGATTGGAACGGGATGTTTGTCATCGTTTAATACATAGACTTGTACGTTGTCGACGGGATGCCCGATGGGTGGTCGGCTTTTTGCACCCGTTTCTGTAAGCGGCAACCAAGTCGTCACCACGGTGTTCTCAGTTGGTCCATAGTTGTTCACGAGTGTGAATGGCAGGGTTGTATCAGGCCAGCGGTGTAAGACATCGCCACCTGTGAGCATCATACGCAAGGCAAGATCGGCGGGCCACTGCCCATGCACCAAAATAGCTTCTGCCAGTGGCGTGGGGAAAAATCCAATGGTGGTTTGCATAGCAGACAACCACTCCAGCAGAGGCTCGACTGCGAGACGAATGGTTTCATCTGGGAGTGCCATTCGTGCACCGGCCAGCAAGTAGGGCCAGAGTTCCCAGACAGTAGCATCGAAGCCCAGGCCCGCAACGAGAGTCGCGCGGTCAGTGACATCAACTTCGTAGGCCCGCTGATGCCAGAACACAAGATTACACAGGTTTTCGTGAGCAACAGTTACCCCTTTGGGTGTACCTGTTGAGCCCGAGGTATAGATGACATAGGCTGCCTGTTGCGGTGCAACAGAGAACGCGGGTCGCACGCTGGTTGGCGTGAGCACAACCTGATCGAGGCAGACAACACGAGTTTGCAGATGAGATCCGAGCGTATCTGCCAGACTCGATTGTGTCAGGACCACCGGCGTCTGTGTGTCCTCGATCATAAATGCAACACGCTCTGTCGGATATGTTGGATCGACGGGAACATAGGCTCCGCCAGCCTTAAGCACAGCCAGTAGCGCTACAATAAGTTCAGGAGAACGCTCCATGAGCACCACCACTGGTATCTCCGTCGTCACACCATAGTTGTGGAGTTGGAGCGCCAAGTGATTGGCCCGGGCATCAAGTGCACTATACGACAGTGCAGCACTACCAGCTACCACCGCAATTGCCTCGGGATTTCGATCTACCTGGTGCTCAAAGAGCGTATGAACCATCTGTTGCGTTGAAACTGCTTGTGCTGTTGCATTCCAATCAACGAGAAGCGTGTGTCGCTCAGCTTCACTTAAGAGTGAGAGTTCAGACAAACGCTGTGTGGGATCTGCTACCAGATCAGTAAGGAGTTGACGGAAATGTTCGCAGAGACGACGAATAGTCTCGCCCTCAAAGAGATCAGTCGCAAATTCAATCGATCCAGACAAGCCATCAGGGTGTTCCGCAACGCTCAACGATACATCAAAATTAGCCGTATTGGTAGGTGCAAAGTCGGTGCTGATATCGAGACCAGCTAATTTGGCTGTAGCTATGCGGGTATTCTGTAACACCAGCATAATCTGAACCAGCGGATGGCGGCTCAAATCGCGTTCAGGTTGCAAGTGCTCTACCAGATACTCAAATGGTAAATCCTGATAGGTATACGCATCATAGATAACGGTACGCACCCGTTCTAATAGCTCCAAGCCAGTCGGATTCCCAGACAGACTGGTACGTATCACCAACGTATTAACAAAAAAACCGATCAGGTCTTCTACTTCTTTACGTGTGCGCCCCGCGATACCCATTCCGGTCATTACATCATTCTGGCCACTGTAGCGTGCTAACAAGGTATGCCACGCAGCCATCAGCGTCACGAATAGTGTGGTATTGGCCTGCTGGCTCAGCGCAGTAAGCTGTGTTGTGAGCGTTTCACCAAAACGAAAGGATACGATTTCGCCTCGGTGAGACTGCACAGATGGACGCGGGTAGTCGGTTGGCATATCCAGCTGTGCAGCACCATGTAGCTGTTCGCGCCAATAGTTGAGGTGTCGCTCCAATGTTGCGCCCTGGAGCCACTGCCGTTGCCATGCCGCATAATCGGCATATTGGATGGGCAGGGGTGGCAGTTCTACAGCTTGTTGATTCTGTAATCCATCATAGAAGGCAGCAAACTCACGGCTCAGGATATCTAACGACCACGCATCAGTGATAATATGATGTTGAGACAGTATCAATATATGTTGTTGTGGATCGAGACGAATAAGATTGACCCGAAACAACGGTCCTTGCTCAAGATCAAAGAGACACAACGCTTCGTCCTGCACCAACGTTGTGGCGACTTCCTCACGAAGAGAAGAATCTAGCATTGAAAGATCGATGAGTGGAACTTCTATATGCAATGCTGGTGCAATAACCTGCACTGGCTGATCATCGATTATGGCAAATGTCGTTCGTAACACCTCGTGCCGTTCGATGAGTTTTTGAAAACCAGCTTTGACTGCGGCAGTATTGATCAAACCGGCCATGCGTAATGCATGGGAAATGTTATACGCTGCAAGACCTGGTTGCAGTTGTTCAATGAGCCACAGACGTTGTTGGGCAAAGGAAAGCGGGAAATGAGCCAATGTCCGCGGTTGCGACTCAATAATAGACGAGGTTCCATTCCCCTCTTTCTCACGTAACCGACGCAAGAGTTTCGCACGTTGTTTTGGTGAAAGGTTTGCAATACGATCAGTGATATTGCTCATGGTGATAGATATCCTCGGATCAAGATTAATGCTTTTCAGCTAACGATTTTTGAACATCCTCTTCAGACAATGCATCTATATCATCAAGATCATCGAGTAACTGTGCTAAGACATCCTCATCAATATCTAAAGCTTTTTGTTCAACGATAGACACAGCCATCTCAGCAATAGTGGGTTTTTCCAGCAACTGTCGAATAGGAACATCTACCTGAAATGCCTCACGCACGTGGGCGATAATCTGAGTGGCCAACAATGAGTGTCCGCCTAGTTCAAAGAAACTATCCAAACAACCAATTGGTTGAACTCCTAATAGACGTTCCCAGATTTCTGTCACAGCTTCTTCGATCTCATCGCGTGGGGCCACATAGGCAGTGCTCAATTGTGGTCGTGCATAGAAGTTTGTTGTTTCGCCTCCTGCATCATCTTCTGAGGCGAGGTCAGCACTACGCTTATTGACCCACATATCAATACGGGCACGCAGATCACCTTTTGAGATAACAACCTGATGCGTACTACCGTTGGCTACAATGCGAGAAAACGCTTCAGATATCTCAGAGCCATGCAAACTATATTGATCAATGCTGGTCTGGAAGTGAGATGTATCTGTCTCAAACAAGAGGCCATCCCAGTTAGTACTGATCCATTGCACATCGCTTGTTGCACTCTTGGCAGTTGCAAAGGCATCTAAAAATGAATTGGCTGCCGAGTAGGCTGTCATTGCTAAACCACCAAGTGTCGCAGCGTTCGACGAAATCAGGACACAGAAATCGAGATCGTATGGTTGCAAAACCTTGTCGAGAATCTGCGTTCCGTACACTTTGGGTTGAAACTGCAATTCTGACATCTGCCGATCAGTCTCACGGAAGAAGTGAAAAGTGGAAACCAATCCGGCACCGTGAATAACCCCATGCAGCGCACCAAACCGCTCATATGTCTGCTCAATGACTGCTCGCATCTGATCTTCATTAGCAACATCTGCACGTGCTACAAGCACTTCAGCACCAAGCTCTTCCAGATGTTGAACCTGGCGAATTTTGGCACTGGTAGAATCTGCCTCATCATGTGTTGACAGCCAATCTTGCCACGTTTCTTTTTCTGGAAGACCAGAACGGCTGACCAGCACTAATCGAGCCTGTACCTGTTCTGCAAGTGAACGACCCAACAGCAGTCCTAGATTTCCTAAACCACCAGTGATGAGATAGACACCTTGTGAGCGAAACTCACGCACTGGCTCAACCTCTTCGTCAAGACGAACTGGTTCATATGTTTGCACCCAGCGCTGTTTTCCACGATAGGCGATGACACTCTCACTCGTAGAGTGGGTTGCTTCAGCCAGCAAGTTATCAATAAATGGAGTGGTAGCTCTGTTGGTTTGCGATATTCCAACATCGATACAGCGACAGGTGATATGCTGATACTCTTGGGCAATGGTTTTGCATGGCCCAAGAAGAGTCGCTTTTTCGGGAAGAACAGCATCCGCTTCGCTCACCTGACAGAGACGATTGGTAATCACAGTGAGTTGCAGCGGCGTGGTGATAAGTGCTTTATCGAGGGCTTGACCCAGAAATAAAAGATTGTAGTATCCATTATGCGGTATCTGTGCAATCGTTGATTGCGTCATAGCCTCATCTGATGATGACATATTCCAGAGATACAAGACACGTTGTGGGACTATCTCTTGTGTTTGTAATGATGTACACAAGGCATCATAATCACTGCTCTGCTCAGGATTGATAACAAAGCTCTGGGTCTCTGCATCATGCTCGAATACGCTTCCCGGACGCACAGTCACAACCGTTTCATTCCTATCTTGGAGGCGCTGTGTCAGTGCATCACCCAACCCTTGGTCATCTGTAAAAACAATCCAGCATTGTGGCTGTGCTTCGGTATCAGCCGCTTTGGGTTCACGCGGCGACAAAGACAGCTTCCACGAAGGCAGATAAAACCATTCACTCATATCTGCCTTCGGTTGTAGCATCATCTGTTGCAAGCTCTCACTACTGAACGTCGGTTGGGGATCAAGCCAGTAACGCTGGCGATCAAACGCATAGCCTGGTAACGGAACACGATGACGACGCTCATTGTGATGCAGAGTCGCCCAATCTACTGCAATACCCGCAAAGTAAATCTGTGCGACACGTGCTAGCAGAAATGTCATATCGCTTGCTTGGTCTTTGGGGCGCCGCAACGAATTGATAATCAGTCGTTGGCCTTCGCCTTCCTCATTGCGCCGTGCAAAGATACTGAGAGTCATACCAGGGCCGATTTCGATAAAAAATCGAGAGGAGTCCTGAAGCAATTCTTGCATACCCGTTGCAAATTGCACGGTCTGGCGCAGGTGAGTGCTCCAATACTCAGGAGCAGTCGCTTGATCTTCAGTAATCCAAGTGCCACTTACATTGGAAATAAACGGTTTTTGTGGCGCATTAAGACTGATATACTCAAACTGTTCGGTAAATGTATCGAGGATTGGATCCATCATAGCAGAGTGGAAGGCGTGAGATGTATGCAATCGTTGACCAGAGATACCTCGCTGAGTGAGTTCTGTCTCCAGGGCACTAATCGCTTCAGGTGGGCCGGATACAACACACAGGTTAGGGTCGTTGACTGCGGCTAGAGAGACAGTACTGTTGAGTATTGGTTGCAACTCTTGCGCTGACAACGGGACAGATAACATTTCACCCATAGGCAATTCTTGCATCAGTTTTCCGCGTATCGCAACTAGTTTGAGTGCATCTTCTAAAGAAAACACTCCTGCAAGACAGGCAGCCACATACTCACCGATACTATGGCCAATCATTGCTTCTGGTTGTACACCCCATGCCATCCATAGTTGGGCCAACGCATACTCAACTGTGAAGAGGGCTGGTTGGGCATACTGGGTTTGATCAAGCATTCCATTCTTGGTCTGAGATTGTGAGCCAGCACCATTTGAAGTTGCCAGGTCCGTTGTATCTTCGGGAAACAGAAGCGTCCGAAGATCCAGATTGAGGTATGGTTGTAGTAATTCGGCACAGCGATCAACACAATCGCGGAATACTGTTTCGTGATCATATAATTCACGACCCATATTCACATACTGCGACCCTTGGCCAGAAAACATAAAGATAGGCGAGTGGCGTTGTGGCTCTTGGGTATAGGTAACAACCCGCTGTGGATCGCGATTTTCTAGGGCTTCTATTGCATCTGAGACACTCTGGCAGACGACAAAGCGACAATGCTTAAAGACGCGGCGACCAACCTGAAGCGTGTAGGCTACGTCTGCTATGTTACATTGTGGATTGGCTTTGAGATAAGTCACAAGTCGATCAGTTGTTGCATCTAACGAAGCTTCTGTCTTTGCAGAGAGCAAAAGTACTTGCCAAGGGTGCACATCGCCGGACTCTGCTGCAACAGGAGCTTCTTCAAGTACGACATGGGCATTTGTTCCGCCGATACCAAAAGAACTTACCCCGGCCCGTCGAGCAGAACCGTTGGATGTCCATTCTTGCAATGCTGCATTAACGTAGAAAGGACTATTTTCGAAGTCAATCTCAGGATTAGGCTGTTCAAAATGTAAACTTGGTGGAAGTTGTTTATGTTTGAGTGCCATCACCGTCTTAATTAAGCCTGCTACACCAGCCGCTGCATCAGTATGGCCAATATTGGTTTTCACTGAACCAATTCCGCAAAATCCCTTTTTATCGGTTCCATCACGGAAGACTTCGCGCAAGGCTGTTATTTCTATAGGATCGCCGAGTGGTGTGCCAGTCCCATGCGACTCGATGTAGGTAATGGTTTCAGGATCTACGCCGGCCATCGCCTGTGCTTCGGCAACAACATCAGCCTGACCTTGCACAGCAGGCGCAGTAAATCCTACTTTTCCTGAGCCATCATTATTGATAGCAGAGCCTTTGATGACAGCGTGGACACAATCACCATCCTCTAGCGCATCACTCAGACGTTTGAGTACGACAACACCAATACCGCTGCCAGCCACCGTGCCACGCGCCTGTGCATCAAAGGCACGACAGTGACCATCGGGCGAAAGCACGCCACCTTCTTGATAGGGATAGCCTGTTTCCTGCGGAAACATAATGGTCACGCCACCCGCCATAGCCATATCGCTCTCACCACACAACAGACTCTGGCAGGCAAGATGGACAGCAACAAGCGAGGTCGAACAAGCCGTTTGAACTGCCAGGCTGGGACCGCGCAGATTCAATTTGTAAGAGACCTGGGTCGCCAGAAAGTCTTTGTCATTTCCATGTGAGACCTGCATCATGCCAAATGTTTGCAACACAGAAGGATTGGAAATGATGTTATTCAGGAGATAGCTTCCCTGTCCTACACCAGCATACACACTAATATGCCCATCATAACGTTGAGCATCGTAACCTGCATGTTCTAAAGCGTGCCATGACGTTTCAAGGAAGAGACGATGCTGTGGATCAACAATTTCGGCCTCGCGAGCACTGTATCCGAAAAAAGAGGCATCAAAGAGGTCAGCTTCTGCCAGCACACCTCGTGCTTTGATATACTCAGGAAGAGCCAGTAGTTCCTGGGGCACACCTGCCTCACGTAACGCATCATCAGTAAAAAAAGTTATAGACTCAATGCCATTTTTGATATTTTCCCAGAATGTCTCAACATCTGATGCTCCTGGAAATCGTCCAGCCATCCCAATAATGGCAATATCATTCGCGTAGGTCGTGTTATCTTGCATGAATATCCCTCTTTGTTACCTTTATGCATTGAAAACATCATTGCGACTCAACTATCTGCCTCACTCTTTGCGCTGTTTCATCTTACGTTGATGTTGTTGTTGGGTTCGTTCAGCGCGAACGTTTGCCCGCATGCGGCTTTTTTCAGTTGTTTGAGACTGGGTATGATCCACACTCATATATGTTGCGAGTGCAGAAACAGTGGGGTATCTAAAGAGATCAACCAGCGAAATGCTTGTCAGATCCTCGTCACGTAAATATTGATGCACACGTGTCAGTGCGAGTGAGTGGCCACCCAGATCAAAGAAATTGTCATGAATGCTAATACGTTGCATTCCTAAAATCTTTTGCCAGACAGACACAATTGTTTGCTCGATTTTCGTTTGGGGTGCCTCATAACTGCCAGACACAGTTAATCTGTCGCTAAATGGTTTGGGAAGAGCAGCACGGTCTAGTTTTCCATTGGGTGTTACTGGCAATTGATCCAGCACCACACAAGATGATGGAACCATATAGCTGGGCAATCGTTTTCGTAAATAAGCACGCAATGTTTGTTCTTCTACAGAAGAGTCCTCTGAAAAAACTACATAACCGACAATCAATGGATCATGCGTGCCGTTTTTCTGCAATACGACAACGGTGTCCTGAATAGCTGGATGTTCGCGAAGCACCGTCTCTATTTCACCCAACTCGATGCGGAAACCACGTAACTTAACCTGGTGGTCTAACCGTCCCAAATACTCAATTGCCCCATCTGACTGATAACGTACCAGATCCCCGGTGCGATACATACGGCTACCACTTGCCTGATTAAATGGATCAGGGACAAAGCGCTCTGCGGTTAAACCAGGACGCTGGTGGTATCCTCGGGCAAGTTGAATCCCACCAATATAAAGTTCTCCCGGTACACCAATGGGCATCTGATCTCTGGCAGGCCCCAGAGTATAGATATGTGTATTCGCGATGGGATGACCTATTGGTACAGTCAAACGATCTGAGGCAGATATACACTCCCAGGCAGTGACATCAACAGCTGCTTCAGTCGGACCATAGAGATTGTGGAGACGAGCTTTGGTATACGCGAAAAAGCGATCTTGTAATGACAGAGGTAATGCTTCACCACTACAAATAACATGTCGTGCTTGATCCAATCGGTTTGGCTCTGCTGTTTCCAAGAAGGCCTGCAACATAGATGGAACGAAATGCAAGACTGTGATCTGTTCATTTTGGATCAGATTGCCCAGATAAAGAGGATCTTGATGGCCTCCTGGCGCAGCAATAACGAGTGATGCACCTGTCAGGAGAGGCCAGAATAGCTCCCATACGGACACATCAAAACTGTAGGGTGTCTTCTGCAAAATTCGATCATCTGGTGTTAATTCATAGGTATCTTGCATCCACATCAAACGATTAACAATAGCTTTATGGGTGTTCATGGCCCCCTTGGGGCGACCCGTTGAACCAGATGTGTAGATGATGTAGGCCAAATGATCGTCTCGTAAAGATATCGATATGGACGATGACTCGGGCTGTCCAGACTTAGACCATACAGCATCTAAACAAATAATCTGACTATCAGTGACCTCTGTTGACTGCTGGAGTTGTGTGTACAGAGGTGTTTCGGTGAGTATGAAAGGAACTGCTGAGTCTTCTATGAGGAAAGATAAGCGTTCTTTGGGATAACCAGGATCCAACGGGACATACGCACCACCCGCATACAGCACACCTACCACGCCAATAAGCAAATTAAGTGAACGCTCAACATATAAACCGACTGGGGTTTCTGCCCGTACGCCTTGTGCTTGTAAATACAGCGCAACCTGATAGGCCCGTTGATGCAACATATGAAATGACAGTGCATCGTTCTCAAATCGCAGGGCAATACGATCAGGTGTTGCTTGCGCTTGTTCTGCAATGAGTTCCCCTAATGAGCATCCTTGAGGATACGGTTGGGTTGTCACATTCCAGCTATAAATCTGTTCCCGTTCAGCAGAAGTGAGCAGTGCAAGATGTTGTACTTCCTGTGCTGGATAGGCAATACTACTTTGTAAGAGTGTTACAAAATGACCGATCATTCGTTCAATGGTCGATGCATCAAACAGATCTGTTGTATATTCTAGCCAACCAAATAATCCAGTTGCTGATTCTTGAAGATGTAAGGCCAGATCAAACTGTGCCACCATGATCTGGCTTGGTTCAAGCGCAATGGTTACATTTGGCAATTGCAGAGCCCCTAGAGGTATATTTTGCAGCGCAAACGACACCTGGAATAACGGCTGCCGACTCAAATCTCGCTCGGGTTGTAGCTGCGCCACCAGATACTCAAACGGCAGTTCTTGGTGCGCGTAGGCATCCAGTGTCACCGTTTGCACTCGGGTCAGGGCCTCCTGAAACGTAGGTTTCTTTTCCAGCCGAGTTCGCAACACCAGTGTATTGACGAAAAAGCCAATCAAATCCTCTAGTTCAGTTTGGACTCGACCAGCAATCGGTGAACCCACTACGATATCTGTCTGTCCACTGTACCGTGCGAGAAGCACTTGCCACCCTGTCAATAACGTCATAAACAACGATGTTCCGGCCTGCTGACTGAGTGACTGCAGTTGCTCTAGAATAGATCCCGGTACCGTGAAAAAGATGTTTCGGCCATGGTGGGTGGGCATCGGTGGACGAGGATAGTCTGTTGGAAGGTCTAAAATAGCGATGTCAGCAAGTTGTTTCTTCCAGTATGCCAGGTGATCAGCCAGCACGGATCCATTGAACCACTGCTGTTGCCAGAGCGCATAATCTGCATACTGGAGCGCTAAATCTGGAAGATTTGGCGTAGTACCCGCCATATACTGCTTGTATAGGATCGACAATTCCTCAATGAGGATGTTCAATGACCATCCATCGGTAATAATATGATGTTGATTGAGAAAGAGCACATATTCTTCGTAATCTAGACATATCAGCATACCCCGAATGAGTGGTCCCGTAACTAAGTCAAAAGGTCGCAGGGCTTCTTGCTGGGCCAGTGTGGTTACGATTGCTTCCTGCTGATCTGGAGAAATACCTGATAAGTCGACCACAGGTAACATCATACTTCCTTCCGTATGGATTACCTGTATAGGCGAACCATCTACGATGGTAAATGTGGTGCGTAAGCTCTCGTGTCGTGCAACTATCTTTTGCAGGCTCATTATAAAAGCCTGAACTACTAACTGACCCTGTATCCGTAATCGAGCAAATACATGGTATGCACCTGTCCCTGGATGCAACTGTTCAATAAACCAGAGCCGTTGCTGGGCGAAGGACAAAGGGATCGCCTGTTCGCGTTTCTGCGGAGTCAAGATCGGCAGTATATCCGATTGAGCACTACCCTGGGCAGCAATAATTACCTGGGCTAATTCTGATATCGTTGGGGTCTCAAAGAGCGCTCGTATGGGCAGCTCAACGTGGTATGTTGTACGGATACGGCTGATGACTTGTGTCGCCAGCAGGGAATGTCCTCCAATAGCGAAAAAATTATCTCTTATGCTAATTGGTGCGATTCCCAATACTGTTTGCCAGATCGTTGTGAGTGTTGACTCCATATCATTGCGAGGCGTTACGACCTCGCCTGTTCGTAAAATAGTTTGATCAGGAGCTGGCAACGCTACCCGATCAATTTTTCCATTGGGTGTTAGGGGAAACCGTGCCAACACGAGTACTGTTGCTGGCACCATATACTCAGGCAGATGTGTGCTCACATACTCCTGCAACAATAGGGCAAGATTTCGTTGAGTGCCTTCCCAAACTGGCTGGTTGGCATACGCTTCCACCTCCGAGTTTGGAGTCCAGCCCATTTGCGCTGCGGATATCACTGTAGCTATCTCTGTGCGCTGAAAGAGTGCCTCACACCAGTCTGGTGCTTCCGGTGACCACATCACCGAAACTTGATAGCCACATGCCGCCCCAAGCTCCCACAGGGCCTCAGGCTCCACACCGGTAATCGTATTCAACGTTTCTCGCAGATCACCGACAGTGTTTGGGCCAGCCGAGTCTGCGAGGTGAACGCCAGCCTGCGCCGCCATCTGTACCCGAGCATTGGGGATTTGGGTGAGATAGAACCTATCGGGATGCACATCGGTAAGTGTTTCCTCCAACCGTGCCAAGCTCCAACCACCAGTTCCCCAGGCCTCAGATGCTAGAGGTGGTGCTACTACATCTGGCTTACCTATTGTTAAGATCACATCATAACGAAACTGACTTAACTCGTTGTGGGCCCATCCTCGTTTCACTTCCAATTGGACCTGGCTAATTTCAGGAAAACGATCAGATAGCCCTACAAAAAAATGTGGGTCCAGTAATAGTTCGCGTTCCTGCGTTAGCAATTGTTGCACTTGTTGCCATAATGTAGTGCTTCCAGTGTGATCACTTGCTTGAAATAGTGCTACAGAAGTAGCAAACGTTTCGAGCAACGCTAGATTGCGTACATCGCCAACGAAAATTCTACCGCCTGGAGCGACCATTGGTAGGACCCGTTCCAAGACATGTACCAAATATTCAGCACTGGGAAAATACTGCACAATCGAGTTCAGAACCACCATATCAAACGGTTCCTCATCCGATATATCCAAGGCATCTGCTCGTTGTTGCAAAAGAGTTACATGATCCCAGGTCGGGTCCAAGTGTCGGTGCACATAGTCAAGCGCTACAGCAGAGAAGTCAGTACCAACATAGCGGGAAGTCTGTTTAGCCAAGGGGAATAATAGCAGTCCGGTACCACAACCAATTTCCAATATACGTTGGGGCTTTGATGCTACAATTCGCTCAACGGTAGTGTCAACCCAAGAACGCATTTCCTGTTCTGGTATCGGCTCACTCGTGTAACTGCTGTTCCAGCCAATGATATTGAAGGTTGGATCTATACTGGCTGCTGGTGCAATGTCATCATACGTTTCCTCATACAACGTTTGCCATTGATCAATATGATCATCAACAATATTTCTATCGGTATCCGTGGATGACAAACCATTCCGAGACTTTGGTACAACATAAGCAGTCAGGCGTCGGTCACCAGGAGTATCCTGACGTAACATGACCAGGGCAGATTGAACCAGCGGGTATGATTGGATAACCGTTTCAATCTCGCCAAGCTCAATGCGAAACCCTCGCAGTTTGATTTGCTGATCGACACGTCCGAGAAATTCGATGGTACCATCAGACAGATAACGCACGCGATCTCCGGTACGATACAGTCGTGTCCCTGGGTTTTCACTGAATGGATCAGGAACAAAAGACTCGGCTGTCAGCACAGGGCGATCCAAATAACTACGGGCAAGACCATCCCCTCCAGCATACAGCTCACCGGGGACACCAATCGGCACTAATTGCCCGGCACGATCTGCAATGTACACTTGTGTCTGTGTTATTGGTTTTCCAATCGGAACCGCCCCATGTAATTCTGATGTCTCACGCGACACCCGATAGTATGTGGTAAAGGTGGTGTTTTCTGTTGGGCCGTACCCATTGATCACTTGTCCGCCCATTGTGTGTAATTGCTTTACATGCGATACAGATAAAGCATCACCTCCGGCCAACACCTGTCCTACTGTCGCCAACTCCGAACCATGCTCCTCCACCATTTGTTGGAAGAGACCTGAAGTCAACCACAATACCTGCACCTGGTGTTGCTGAAGCAGTTTGGCAATATCAGCTAAACTTTGCTGTCCTGAAGGAGCTAGTACCAAGCGAGCGCCATGCACTAATGGCGCCCAAAGTTCTAGTGTTGCTGCATCAAAGGCAGTCGGCGCTAACTGAAGAAAGACATCGTCAGACGAGAGTGTGACATAATTAGGGTTCCATACTAACCGTACAATAGCCTGATGAGGTACGCTTACTCCTTTGGGGATACCTGTTGATCCTGAGGTATACATCACGTATGCTAACTGCTGTGGGTGGAGCAGTGATGGCAGTGTTTGGGATGGACTGGACTCCAACAATCGTTCACCATCAAGGCAATACAATGGACAAGCAATGTCTGGTATACGAGAATGCAGATGTTCCTGGGTGAGTACAGCCGCCACCTGTGCGTCTTGTAGGAGGAAAGCAACACGCTCAATAGGATAGTCAGGGTCCAGCGGCACATAGGTTCCACCAGCTATCAGCACTGCCAGAGTAGCCACGATCATATCCACTGAGCGATCTAGAAACAGACCAATACGGTCTTCTGGGTTGATATGCAGTGTCATTAAATACTGTGCGGTTAGCGATGCACGCTGACGAAGCAGGGCATACGAGATTTGACAATCTCCAGCAACTATAGCAATTCGATCAGGATTTTGTTGCGCTTGCTCCAACACCAATGTATGTACACCAACTGGTGGAGTCATACCTTCAGCAGTTTGATTCCAATCTACTAGCAATTGGTGACGTTCTGTTGTGGTAAGCAATGATATGTGCTCAAGGGAACAAGACAGATCATCAAGAATACTGCGAATTAAAACAGTAAAATGGTCCGCCATCCGGGCGATAGTTGTTCGATCAAAAATGTCAGTATTGTATTCAAACGATGCCCCGAGACCGTCGGGTATCTCTGCCATAGTGAGCACAATATCGAAAGGTGATACACGTCGATCAAGAACCATGGATTCAAGCTGCAATCCTTCGAGTTCTATCTGGAATCCCTTCTCACGCAATACAAAAGGGGCCAACTGTTCGCCATAGACAGTCGGGGCTTTTTGTAGGGCAAATATCACTTGATATAATGGCGAATAACTTGCATTGCGTTCTGGGCAGATTCGCTCTACTAGCAAAGCCACAGGGAAATCTTGATGATCCAGTGCCCCAAGCACCGTTTGTTGAGTCTGTTCTAAAAACGACTTGAAGGAGAACTTCTGCCCAAACTGGGCTCTCAAGGGAACCGGATTGACAAAGTATCCCACTAATTGTGACCACTCAGTACGACCACGACCGTTCGTGGGAGCACCAACAATAATATCTGATTGATTCGTATATCTATAGAGTAAGATTTGAAAGATTGACAATAACGTGGTGAACAAGGTTGTACCATGTTTTTCACACAGCGCTTTCAGGTCTTGTGCAAGATGAACGTCTAAATATAAAGGCAATGATTGCCCTTCATAACTTTGAACGGAAGGCCGTGGTCGATCTGTCGGTAGTTGAAGGGTTGGCAATTCTCCACGTAGCTGCTGGCGCCAATAATCCCATAGACGGGTACCTTCATCGCTATCTAACAACTGTTCTTGCCACCGCACATAGTCAATATAGGTATATTCAATCTCTGGCAACGCCGCAGTATTCTGATTTTGGATAGATGCATATAGTTGGCCAATCTCATTAAGCAAGATGCCAATCGTCCAAAAGTCGGTAATAATATGATGCATTACAATCAACAATATATGATCTGTTGCCGATTTATGAAGAACATAAAAACGAATAAGCGGGGCTATTTCCAGATCAAAGGGCTTTTCTGCATGCGCTACTAACCAATCATTGATAGCTTGTTCAGACCATGTTGAGGCATCTTCAATATGAAGATAGGCAGATACATTCTCGTGAACATGTTGAGTCGGTGTGCCATCTGGCGCTGCGAATGAAGTTCGCAGACCGGGATGTCGCTCAACTAATCGTTGAACTGTTTGATCAAATGTATCCAGATTAAGTGGCGAATAAATACGTAAGGCTCCCGCTACATTATACGCTGTGCTGTTGGGGGCCAACTTATAGAGAAACCACATGGCTTTTTGACCAAACGACAACGTGTAACTATCAATATTACTAACAGATGGGGCAATATCAATAGACACCTCTGATGAGTTAGTCTGATCAAACCTGTCAGAAATGTGTTCTGACAACTGTTTCACATCGGTACCTTGAAGAAGTTGTACCAGTGGTATATTTAGGCCAAGATCGGTATCAATATGGTGCTTTACTTCGATAGCCATAAGTGAGTCGAGACCGACACTACTTAGCGACTGGGTTAGATTGAGCTGTGCAGCAGGTAAGCGGAGGACTTTTGCAATCAGTTGTTGCAAGTAAGATTGAATATGGTCAAAACGCTCCTCCGCAGAAATGTCAGCCAGAGCAGGAAGAGCATTTGCTATTGTGTTTGTTTGGGAGGTCTCAACAGAACCAATGTGGATTTGTGCAAATATGCGTCGTGAAGTGAGCGATTCGTAGATACCCTTAAAATGCGGCCAGTCTATCAAAGCGACCGTTTGTTGTGAAATATCAGCTGTTAACAGGTAATCTAATGTTCTTAGAGCCTGCTGGGGCGAGAATGATATTGTTCCAAGACGCTGAAGTGCTTGTGCATTTTCTTCTGATGCTGCCATACCGCCTTCAGCCCACACCCCCCAATTGATACTCGTCGCTGCCAAACCCTGCCTACGTCGATAGTGTACAAATGTATCAAGAAACCGGTTGGCTGCAGCATAGTGACCAAGATTAACACCACCCCAAACAGATGAAATCGAAGAAAACAAGACAAAACAATCTATTGGTAAATGCTGCGTAAGATCGTGCAGAATCCAGGTTCCTAATACTTTTGGGCGCAGCATGCGCGAGAGTGTTTCGGCATCCATATCTCGCAGCAATGTCTGATCGAGCAGCCCTGCTGCATGGACAATCCCACAAATAGGTGG
The DNA here is from genome assembly GCA_039178835.1 of Chloroflexota bacterium. GTDB lineage: Bacteria > Chloroflexota > Chloroflexia > Chloroflexales > Roseiflexaceae > AL-N1. The sequence continues at coordinate 48,705 of JBCDFA010000004.1, read as the reverse complement.
CAACATCTGTTCAAGACGATCCAATACTTCTGTCATTTGGGCACGATTGGTTAGATCAGCTTGAGCAACAATGACCGTGGCACCAGATGCTTCCATAGCACGTATTGCTTCAATTTGGTCGAAGCTAGAGTTTTCAGGAGTTACTTGAGCCCATATTCGACGCGACAACAACTGCCGACGACTAAGCAAGACAATACGACGTGCACCATGACTCACCATCCACTTGGCCATTTGGAGACCAATAGCTCCTAATCCTCCAGTGATAAGGTAAGTTCCATCTGACTTCCACTGATATGGGTTAACGGGAGTGGGAGTCACGTCACTGAAAGTAAGACGAGCAACATAACGATCACGGTTACGCAATACAATCTGATCTTCTCCATCGGGTAAACAGAGACCATCTAATAATGCAGTCAATTCAGCATTATCGCTATCTGGTGAAATATCAACCAGGCCACCCCATAAATCGGGATATTCCAGAGCAATCGTTTGACCAAAGCCCCACAACGGTGCCTGGGATACCGATACATCAGTAGGCAGGTTTTCGATAGTTTGAGTACCCTGTGTGATTAACCACAAACGTGGTGATACAGACCATTGGAGGGTAGCAAGCGACTGAATGAGGTGCAGAACGCTGATACATCCACGTTGCTGGGATGCTTCCAATGCTTCATCATTGAGCTGATGAGCGGTACTTTCCTCCAATCCCCACAGATAAATAACACCCTGACAAGCTAGTTGACTATCTGAAAACAAGTCGTACAGCAGAGATGTTGCGTCTTGTAGCTGGTCAAGGTCGACAATGCGCTCACAATAGTGCTGATCAGGCTGATACCCGATCAAAATGGTTTGTTCGCCACGTAGCTCAAGGAGTGTAGCAAGCCGCTGCCCAACACCTTTCGTGTCAGCAAAGATAAGCCATGGATGAGGCGAGATCGACTGCTGAGGAGACTCTCGACGGTCCTGTAATTGCCAGGCGAGAGTATACATATCAACGAGTGGTTCGTCTGATGTGGTATCAATCAACGGTTGATACGCCTGTGTTCCACGGCTTGCGATTGGTTCAACCCAATAGCGTTTGCGTTGCCAAGGATACCGAGGAAGGTCAACAGGTTTGCCAGGTTGCGTATAGCGTTGCTGCCAATCGATAGGATAACCTGCGGTGTACAACGCCCCAAGTGTATGTGAAAGCACTTCCAGATCCGCTTCATCACGACGTAGCGAAGGAAAGACCAGCGTATCTTCCTGCTGATCAGTTGCGCATCGTGCAAGCGCCCCTGTAAGAATAGGATGTGGGCTCAATTCGATGAAGATCGTATGCTTATCCTTAAGAGCATGCTGTACAGAAGGAGCAAACAATACTGGATCGCGAAGATTTTTCCACCAGTAGTCTGTGCTGAGTGGTTGTTGATCAAGAAGTGCACCAGTAACAGTCGAATAAAACGGAAGTGTTGCTGGTTGATGCTGAATGTTTGCTAATGTGTCGATTAGCTCATTGTGGAATTGATCCATCTGCGGACTGTGCGAAGCGAAACCAATCTTCACTCGACGACAAAAACGCTGCTCAGTTTCAAAGACACGTGCAAGCTGATTGATGGTTTCAATGTCACCGGAAAGAACAGCGGCATTAGTGCCATTGTCGACAGCAACTGATACACGATCTGTACATGCCTGTTGAATCAAGAATTCATGTGCTTGCTCAAACGATAACTCTGTAGCAAGCATACCACCCTGTCCACTCACACGGCGAAGCATTAAACCTCGCTGGCAAATAATGTACAGGGCATCTTCCAAACTTAGCATCCCTGCGACATGTGCTGCTACAATCTCTCCCATACTGTGGCCTATCACCGCTGATGGATGTACTCCCCACGAACGCCATAGCGCAACAAGACCAACCTGCAATGTAAACAGAACTACCTGTACGACATCAACACGTGTAAGCTGTGACGACTCCGGCGGAGCAACGAGTTCTTGAATAACGGACCAACCAACAATCTCTTGAACAAGTTGATCACACTCAGCGACAGCGGCATAAAAGGTAGGCTCACTTCGGAGGAGCTGTTGTGCCATTCCTAACCACTGACCACCGTGACCAGGAAAAACAAAAACAATCTTATGAGACTGTTGTGATGAGATTGTACCTGTTGAAAATCTTGGATGTGTGTTGCCTTGAATGTATGTATCTAATGCAGCATCAAGCTCTGCATAGTCATTAGCAACAAGCGCAAGGCGATGGTCCAGATGGCTACGACGCACACTTGCTGCATAACACATATCGTAGAGTGAATTGTTTGCTGTAACGCCATCAGCCAAAAAAGTGCGATACGTCTGGGTCAGTGTAGTGAGTGCCTCAGAACTACTGGCTGATAAAGGAAGCACATAGGGGCTGGCAACTGTCGAAACAATGTCCCCACCAGATTCGAAATCATCATATTGCGACTCAGGCAGATCAACACCCTCCAGTACGATATGGCAATTGGTACCACCAAAGCCAAATGAACTTACACCAGCAAGCCGCGTCCCTTGTGTCTCAGGCCAGGGCGTTGTCTTATCATGTACACGCAGCGATGTTTTGTCTAAGGGCAATTCGGGGTTAGGCGTCTTAAAATGCAAGCTTGCAGGAATGGTCTGATGCTTCAGCGATAAAGCCACTTTGATTAATCCTGCTACACCTGCCCCAGCTTCCAGATGGCCAATATTCGTTTTGACTGACCCGACTGTACACGGAGCATCGGCACGGCGATCAACACCAAATACCTGAGCCAAAGACTGAAACTCTATTAAATCACCCAAGAAGGTACCAGTACCATGTGCTTCGACGTACTGAACATGATTGAGATCAACCTGTGCCTGAGCATACGCTTCACGTAACAGCGTTTCTTGAGAGTGGCTATTGGGCGACATCAAGCCATTGGTACGACCATCATGATTCACCGCACTGCCACGAATAATGGCATAGATACGATCACCATCAGCACGGGCTTGTGAAAGCGGTTTTAATACCACCATGCCGCATCCTTCACTGCGGACATATCCATCGGCACGCGCATCAAAGGTTTTACAACGGCCATCATGGGCCATGAGACCAGCTTGTGAAAAATTGGTATTAATTGCAGGTGATAGAATGACGTTTACACCACCTGCAACGGCAAGCGTTGATTCGCCACTTTGCAGGCTTTGACATGCCAAACGAATCGCTACTAGTGATGAGGAACAGGCAGTATCTACAACTATGCTAGGTCCATTGAGATCTAAGAAATAGGAAAGACGATTGGCAACAATACTGAGCGCACTACCAGTACCTACATAAGGATCGATGTGAGGATAGTCGTTCCATTGTGATGTACCATAGTCGCTGGTTGATACGCCAATAAAGACACCTGTTTTTGTGTTTTTTAATAACTTTGGAGGATGCCCACCATCATCTAGGGCTTCCCAGGCAACTTCTAGTACAAGCCGCTGTTGAGGATCGACTCGTACAGCCTCACGTGGCGCAATATCAAAAAAATCGGCATCGAAGCTATGAATTTCTGATAGAAACCCACCCCACTGTAGCCCTGCTGAACCATTGTGTTTTGGGACCTCTGAAGCAGACCAACGATCAGCAGGCACTTCCGTAATCGCATCGGTTTCATTACACAACAATTGCCAGAAATCCCGAGGACCAGATGCACCAGGAAAACGGCATCCTATACCCACAATGGCAACAGGTTCTTGATGAGTCTTTCCTGACGAAATCAAGGGGGCAGGATCAGGGACAGTGGTACCAGCTAAATAGCGTGATAATTCATCTATAGTGGGATAATCCCATAGCAACGTCGGCTCAAATGATTGACCCAACCAATCTTCCAAATCAGCAGATAACCCTACTGCATCACCTGAAGAAATACCATAGCTGGCAAATGGAGTATAGATATCGAGTTCCACAGGCTGCAAACCAAACCGATCTGCCAACAGAGAAATCAACCAATCGCGGATATCTGCCAGGCCGGGTTGAGTTGGCAATGTAGAACCATTTGGCGACACACCGTTAGAGCGATCTGGCTGAGCAGATCCTACATGAGTGGACATATTTATCTCCCCCACAAATCCAGAGTACCCCGTAAAAATTGCTCACGACACGCCCGCCGTTGAATCTTGCCACTTGACGTTTTGGGAATACTGCCCACCCGTATAAATACGACCTCGTGTACTGGGAGATTATGTTCCTCAGCAATAGATTGGCGAATGGATCGAAGTAATGTGGTTTTATCTATATATGTGCGTGTTGTCATGTGTGTATTCGCATGTGGTGGTTGTTCAGACAGTGGTTGATACTGTCTTTCTATTTCTGCAACAATCACTACACGTTCTTTCCCATCTATATCAACTGCAAATGCAGCACAACATCCAGAGCGAATTTCGCGGTGGTGCTGTTCAACTGTGAGTTCCACATCCTGCGGATAGTAATTTGTTCCTTCAATGATGATTAGGTCTTTAATCCGACCAGTGAGGTACAACTCTCCCTCGTGAAGGAACCCGAGATCTCCAGTGCGAAGGAAAGGTCCTGTTATGGTATCTGCCAGAAATGCAGCAAATGTGTCTTTAGTTGCCTCAGGACGATTCCAATACCCTTGTGCTACATGTGATCCAGAAACCCAGACCTCACCAACTTGGTTATCCTCACATGGTTGAGCTGTTTCTGGATTAACAATTTTGATATCTCCATCCAATCGAGGCTGCCCACATCCCACCAGTGTCTGAGTGATAGTATCATCAGCTATGTCTGTAACAATACGATGCTGCTTTAAGGCATTTGTTTGTACATTCAGAATAACAGGAGTATTTTCAACCAGACCACCCGTTACAAATACGGTGGCTTCAGCCAACCCATAGCACGGATAAAAATGTTTGGGCTTAAACCCACAAGATTGAAACGCATCACTAAACCTTTGGAGTGTATGCTGCCGTACAGGTTCCGCACCGTTAAAGGCAACACGCCAACTACTGAGATCGAGTTTGGCGCGTTGCTCAGATGTCACTCTATTCACACACAAATCGTAGGCAAAATTCGGGGCGCCACTACAATGAGCTTGATAGTGTGAAATAGCTTCTAACCATCGAATGGGGCGTTGCATAAAAACAAGCGGAGACAGTAATACACAGTGAGAACCGGCATAGAGTGACTGAAGTGTACTGGCAATGAGACCCATATCATGATATAGCGGTAACCAACTAACGATAGTGGTGTCTTCCGAATTTTCAAAAGCCTGTTGGAGCATCTGCTCGTTCGCCAGTAAATTGGCATGGCTGACCATAACACCCTTAGGGATAGAAGTTGAACCTGAGGTGTATTGTAAAAAAGCAATGGACTCTTCTGAAATAGCAGGCAAATGATAGGTATGGTTAAAAGAGATGAAGATGTTATCGGTCGTAATACGAGGAGTAATTTGTGATGGATTGGCATTACCCTCTAATTGGTCTAAGCTAGACACAATAGATGATGTGGTTAAAATACATGCAACACCTGCATCTTCAGCAATACCACGAACCCGTGAGACACCTCGTTTTGGTCTTGGTGGGTAGGCAGGAACTGCAATAACGCCTGCATACAGACATCCAAGGAATGCTACGATATATTCGAGGCCCTGATGATAGAGGAGTAACGCACGCGCTCCTACGGCAACACCATGCTGTTGTAATAGAACAGCAACAGCATACGCCTGTTGATCAACCTCTTGGAACGTCAGTGATGTTAACTGTTTGTTAGCTTCAGGTAAATAAGTATATGCTCTATTCTCAGGAAAGTGCTGTGCCCGCCAGCGTAATATATCAACTATAGATTTCTTATTAACAAAATCAAGCGTTTCTGAGTGCTTCATAACTCTTTCTATTTCGAATACCAGCAGTTTTAACAATTTATTGAATATAGCTAATTATAGTCATTAAACTGTTAATGTAATAATAAAAAAGTGATATCGTTTTGTCAAATTTTCTTTATTGAGAAATACCAAGAAACCAAAAGGTAAAAAAGAAGAACCATTTACCGCAGTGAGGCATCATGTAAGCGTTTTTCCTATGATTTTTGTAAAGCTCACATTATTTTAACGATTTTCACAATTGTCCCAATTTCGTCCTATTATTTGATCGAAATCTACAAGTTTTGTTATTACACGAGGCATGTGGAAGATAATGTGCTTAAGCTGATATGCAGGCTAAGAGTGGGTTTGGGGCAAGGGTTTGGATTATATTGTTATAGAAACGTTGATGAGGAGTTAAAGGGGTTATTCAATGATGAAACTCCCTATACATTCTTAAAACACATAGCTCTTTTGATCGTATCGACGTGTCTGGTTTAGCTAGAGGGTATATACTGCGACATATTTGTGCCTATATTCGATGCGTCTGTACCTACAATTAATGTGTTCATCCAAACTACATACCATCCTGATTATCTGGATCGGGAGGCAAGAGCAATGCGTGGTGTAGCATATCGTCCTGTACCTGTAGTTCAGTGAGTGGATAACGAATAGGCTCAATTGACCAGTCTGGATAAAGTATGGCACCACCACCAGCAGGTATTCCCAATCCATGCATCAGCGATCCTTGGTGCGTCACCAAATGCCTTAGGCGCAACCATTGTGGGTCATCGTGTACATCGATCAGATAGGGAATGAGTTGAAATGTATCAAAAAATGCTGTGTCAGCAGTGACATCATCCTGCCATCCTTTGAGTCCAAGCTGCACTGCTCCTGCAGATACACCAATCAGAACAGAGCCCTGGTAGTATGCCTGCATAATAACCTGATACAACCCATTGTGCTGTAACACGTCCCATCCTTGCTTGACATCCCCACCAGCTAGCAAGATGATATGAGCTGTACGAAGGTACTCGCAGTCTTCAGTTGAAGGAACAGACGGAATCATACGGCAGTTGACGACTTGAATGCGCTCCATGGCTGCCACAAAAATCTCGTAAAATTCAGCGAGATCACCGTTTGATGCCCCAATGTAGGCCGCTTTCAAAGGTATGGCAAGCTCATCAGATGCGAAAAGAGCTAAAATGCGTTGCAGAAATGGTCCTTCTTCTGGACTCCAAAAGAGCAACTGGCTATCGGCCAACAGAAAAATAGGTTTAATTGGTGTGTCCATAGAAACTGCCTGCTCTTCTCCGTGCTAAACGTGTGAATGCTCCGGCCAACGCCAACACATTAATTGCCATTCATGACCTTCAGCTATGATTGCAGCCACATAATCGGCTTCTGTTTGTAGCGCACATACAGACCAACGAGCTGTTTCTTGCGGATCATTATAGACTTCAAGCGGCTGTGTCATATCTTCTGGAACAAAGGACACTGCAAATTGATCAAGCGGATATGATAGCCCATCTCCACAGGCTTTGATATAGGCTTCCTTACGGGTCCAACAAGTAAAGAAAGCACGTTTTTTAGCTTCGTGTGGCAATGCACACAACTGTTGATATTCACGCTTTGAAAAGAAATGTTCAGCAATAGACTCGGCATCATCAAGCGGTCGCATATATTCGATATCGATACCAAGCTCACGATCCCACGCAAATGCATATACTGCACGCTCATGTGAGTGGGAGAGATTAAAACAGATTTGTCGAGATTGCTGTGTAGACACGAGTGCTGGTTTGCCTCGCTCACCATAATGAAATTCCAGCTGTTCAGGTTCACGTTGGAGGTATTGGCCTAACAGTGTTCTCAGGACACCACGACCAACAGTATAGTGATGTCGATCCCGTTCAAAATGAAACCGTTCAGCGCGTTGCCGTTCATCTGGTGCAAGCAGAGATGCAAACTGTTGTATGACGGTCCTTGGTTGCTTGAGTGGCACGTACCAGACATGCACTGCATCAGGTGCTAGCATCATCTCGTCGTGTGGTAATCTCCAGACATCCTCACCCTCTATCATCGGTGCCCCCCAGAACGGCTTAACCACATCAAGATATCCTGTGACACAGCCCGGATGAGTTGTGTACGTTCGGTATGGAGAAAAAAGTGATCTCCAGGGAACATCCGCACATTAAACGATCCCCGTGTTTGTTTACGCCAAGCAGTGAGATCTTCTTGACTTACATCTGAGTCACGCAATCCACCAAACGCGAAAATAGGGCAATCCAATGGTTCATCTGACATATAAGTGTAGGTATCGTGCAACTCAAAGTCGGCCCGTAAAGTGGGCAACAAGAGCTCCATTAATTCTTCATGCTCAAGCACTTCATTTGGAGTACCATTGTATCCACGTAATTCCCGAATAAATTCTGCATCTGGCAAATGGTAGATCGGTGGGTCAGGGTTCGGCACTTGTGGTGCTGGATTACCTGAAACAAAGAGTTGTACCGGTGCTGGCATGCTGTTTTGACGTAGATAGCGCGCGAGTTCAAAACTCACTCGCGCACCGAGACTATGCCCAAAGAAGGCAAAAGGCTTATCTGCATAAACATGCATCTGCTGTGCAAGACTCTGAACGTATGGCTCCATCTGGGTAAACGCTTTTTCAGATAAGCGTGCTTCACGACCAGGTGGCTGTATAGCCACAAGCTCGATCTGTGACGGCATCTCGCTTGCCCATAGGCGAAATACAGAAGCGCCTCCACCTGCATAGGGAAAGCAAAATAAACGTAGACGTGCTTGCGGATTGGCCCGCGCGAGAACAAACCAACGTCGATTAGGAGAAGGCGCAGTCATGGCGTAGTTCCTCGTATTTATAATGTCTCAGTCATGAGTTGCGCGACCAATTGGTTAAACCGTACCGAATCTGGCAACTCCGAACCTTCTGCTAACAGTGCATAGCCAAATAAGAGATCGGCATAGTCACCCAGTCGAGCATCCTCTTGATTCTGTTGGAACCTCTCGTGCATTTTTTCCAAAATTTGATGATTTGGATTCAACTCCATAACCCGACGCTGCGCTAACCCACCACCTTTGCCTTTCTGCAACAGGCGTTCCAGTTGCGGACTATAATCATGCTCTTCACCTACCAAACATACGGGTGAGGTTGATAGTCGCCCTGAGAGACGGACATTTTTGACATGGGTATCCAAATGCTTCTGAACAAATGTCAACAAATCCTGATACGTTTGTTGTTTCTCTTCAAGCTCTTGCTTCATCTGCTCACGCTCTTCTTCATCACCCAGCGTGACAGTTCCTTTCCCAATCGACTTCAAGCGTTTCCCATCAAACTCATTCAGTGATTGTACCAATAATTCATCAACCGGATCGACCAAATAGAGCACTTCGTAGTCTTTTTCTTTGAATGCTTCTAAGTGCGGTGAGTTTTCCACAATTGTCCGTGATTCACCCGTCAAATAATAAATCTGTTCTTGATCGGTTTTCATGCGAGCCACATAGTCCGTTAATGTGGTTTTCTTTTCAGAGTCGTGCGATGATTCGAACAAGAGTAAAGGTAATAACCGCTCCTTGTTTTCATAATCCTCACTTACACCCTCTTTGAGTGCCCGACCAAACTGATCCCAGAGTTGCAAATATTGGTCGTGTTCCTTATCAAACATATCTTTAAATGTATCGAGCAGTTTGCGAGTCAGCCATTTCCGAATCTGGGTAATGTGCCGATCTTGTTGCAACATCTGCCGGGAGATGTTCAACGGGAGGTCTGAGGAGTCGACCACACCTTTGACAAAACGCAGGTAATGTGGCAGCAAATCAGGACTACGCTCCGTAATCATCACCCGTTTGGCATACAAACGAATAGCAGGCTCAGACCCATGGTAGAACAGATCATACGACGCTGTTGCAGGAATAAAGAGCAGTGACTGATATTCAAGACGCCCTTCAGCACGAAGGACAATCGTCTTCATCGGCTCCGTCCAGTCATGTGAGATATGACGGTAAAATTCTGTGTATTCCTCATCGGTCACCTCGGACTGTGAACGAGTCCAGATCGGTTTCATCGAATTGAGGACTTTGTCTTCAATAATCGTGGTTTTTTTCCCATCTGGTATTGGGTTACCCTGCTCATCTTGCTCGACTTCTTCTCGCTCATCCTGATGCACGATTGGATAATTCACAAAATCCGAATAACGTTTGACGATACGCGAGAGCACCCACTTGTCGGTATAGTCCTCAATCCCATTGTCTGCATCAACTGGTTTCAGATGTAATGTAATAGAAGTTCCACGTCGTGACTGTGTGGTATCAGAGATATTGTAAGTACCATCGCCATTCGACTCCCAGCGAGTAGCACCCGTTTCTCCGGCGCGACGCGTAACCAAGGTGACCTGATCGGCGACCATAAAGGCCGAGTAAAAACCAACACCAAACTGACCAATGAATTCGGCCAGTGCTTCTGGTGATTGACCTGCTTCCAGCCGCTCACGTATTTCACGCGTACCGGAGCGGGCAATGGTCCCAATGTTTGTTACTACCTCATCACGATTCATGCCAATCCCGTTATCGGAAATGGTCAGTGTACGAGCCTCACTATCAAAATCTAGGCGGATAGCAAGTTGCTCATCACTATCCAATAAATCAGGGGTCGTTAGAGCCTCAAAACGCAATCGATCTAGTGCGTCTGATGCATTGGAAATTAGTTCACGCAGAAAAATATCTTTCGTTGTATACAACGAATGAATCATCAAATCAAGCAACTGCTTGGTTTCAGCTTGGAATTGAAAAGTTTCCACATCGGTGGTCATGGTAGATTCCTCATTACCTCAACATACTACACAAGGCTCTATTACCCATGTTTAGTTGTAAGACTAGAAGTCGTTGCTTATGCGGTATACGCTCATTTCTCGTAACAACCTCTCACAGGTTATTTAAGTCTAGTATACATTGTCAAACATGATGATAGAGCACAAAACATATACTTATATCTTATTATATATCAAAAAACACATAAAACTGCTGCATAGCGAGACAAAGTCTCGTGGATTCTACACAGCAGCCTCATCTCACAACAACAGTCTTTTCAATTATGATGTTGGTTGTGTCTCCATCACAACAAGATGGCCTGTTCCATTTAAAGTCGCCAGGTCGATATCAGCGACGCATCGAACCGGCACATAATTCAGTGTCAGTGTACCCTCGACATGGATAGTTCCTACACCTTGCTCAAAATCTGCATCAAGCCGAGAAGCAACTGTGTCTAGCTTTACACCTAAATCAGTGCCACCACGGGTTCCTGTAAATTTGATATGCACGTATTCCCGATCAATACTTTGTTTGAACTGCTCTACCGATGGATTGGGACCACCCGCTGTAACCGGATGATCTCCCTCTGACAACCGTTGTACTAACTCATCCATACTACATATGTCCCTTCACACAAAGCTCTATTAGGATATATTTGCGGTGTTAGCGGAGCCATTCGTGTCTTGTTCATAGGCATATTGAAGATCGTCTGGAATGGCAAAGTGGAGTTGGTCGGTACAAAAAGCCCGCCACTCTGGTGTTACATCATCAAAAAGCGTACCTTGTTCCGGGAATGGGCTTTTGGCTTGAACCGTAAAGTCATCCCAGATAAAACAAATATCATCATCATTTAAGGCTACACCATCTGCTTGTGGTTTTTCTGTCCAACCAGAGAACTGACGGAGTTCACTCAGTTTATAGGCTTTACAATATTTCCGCATAGTGAAAGACCTCGACACCCTTTCTAACAAGGTATTTTAGTTGCGATAGGACCAAAATGCACGTACTACAGCCAAACCAACTTGCCCTAACCTAACGACGTACAATAGTTTCAGGTGTTTCGTGTTGTCCATCTACATAGCGCTCAACAAGGCGTTGTTCTTCTTCTTCTTGCATCAAAACAACACGATCAAAGGTCAGTTTCTGTTCCTGCGCAAACATCTTGGCCTGATCAACATTCTCAAAGGTTTGCGTTTGGCTTTCTGGAACAGGTAACGCCTGTGTGCCATCTTCTGACACTTGTGGGATATTATACAAATAGACAGCATACGACATAAGCTTATCATCCTTTTTCATTAGGTAGTACCTGTGATAGTACAGGATAACCCCACATAGTGGGCATAACAGATCACATATGTTTGTATTACACAACAAACATACTATTCAACACACTACAAACCTACAACTATGTAGCTTGACACCACAACACATCCCAATCACATTTTATTAGAACGAGATGTAGTGTGATAGATGTTCTTGGAGACCTTCGTGGGTCGTGTATTAGTACAATGAGAGCAGAGATAAAATGAGTTGGGTAAGCTGCCATCTCACAAACGACCACTACTGTTAAACCAACTGAAACTTGTTTTGGGCAAGTTTGTCGTTTTACACTACCATATCATATGACATTGGTGTTCAGTATAGCACCAACTTCAATCAATCCTATTCGCCAACGGCCTTCGTCGTTTGTCCAGCGTGTTCCATATGCTTTCGTAAACTTAACGGACGCATGTCCGTCCACACTTCATTGATAAAATCCAGACACTCCTGCTTCAAACCGCTTTTCCCAACGCTGTTCCAACCGAGGGGATTGTCACGATCAGCAGGCCAGATAGAGTATTGCTCTTCGTGATTAAGAACCACATTGTAGATTGTAGTATCTTCGGTGTCCTCTCGATGCATACCGAGTCCCTCCAGAGTGATAATATAACTTAGTTACAGAGCTTAACCATCATTGATGGTATCACAAAAAAGCCGTTAAAGTCAAGTCACAATTTAGCTGCTTTCAGGGGGGGCTCAACGATCACAAGATATCTATTCCTGTAGACGTTATAGCATGCTTAATCTAATCGAAGGAGATGCTGATCTGTTCAGTGAAAATACTCATGTTGCTGAACAGATCAGCATTGCTCGAGAAGCAAAGATAGTTAGCCCGTTATCCGCCCGCCATCAACGACTAGATCGTGGCCATTGATAAACGAAGACTCGGAAGAACATAGCCACAATGCAACATCGGCAATCTCCGTTGACTCACCATACCTCCGTAACGGGATGCGTTGTATGCCCATTTGGCGCATCTGTTCTTCATCCAGGCCATGTGTACTTCGATAAGTTTCTCAAGAGCAGGCGTCTCGATCTGTCCTGGGACTATTGCGTTCACACGCAGACCCGTTGGGCCGTATTCAGCAGCAGCCGTCTGTGTCAGATTCAGCACTGCGGCTTTGCTGGCAGTGTATGCCGGAAAACCAAGGCCGGCACGATACGCACCAATAGACGCAATGTTGACAATCACTCCTGCCTCACGTTGAAGGATAGCTGGAATTTCGTATTTCATACAGAGGAAGATACCGGTAAGATTCACCGTGATTACATGATTCCATTCTCCTTCTTCATACTCCGCAAGCGGGCGTGGGCCTTTGTCAGGAATTCCCGCATTGTTGATCGCAAAATCGAGTCGCCCATATGTGTCGAGTGTATGTTGCACCATCGCCTGTACCTCATCCGACTGGGCAACATCACTATGTTTGTAACTTGACACCCCCTGTTGCTCCTGAATGAGGCGAACCGTTTCCTGACCACTACTATCATCGATATCTGTGGCGACAACACGGACACCTGCCTGTGCAAAACGCAATGCAATGGCTCGTCCAATGCCTGATCCGGCACCTGTGACAATCGCAACTTTGTCTGTAAGCTGATCATTCATAATGTATATTCCTTCTCTAAGTTCGTTGTAGACAACTGCGTAAAGGTATGATCCAGCCAGTCAAGCATGTACTGATGTGAGATTGCGAGATCATTGTGCTGACAGTGGGCAGCCGCACCTTCTTTACGTAGCAAACAGCAGCACGTGCACCCACCATTGGGCTTCCGCAGACTCCGCTATTGATTGCAGGCGTTCTGCATAGGCCGTCCATTTTTGCACCCAGATGGTTGGATCACCTTCTTTAACATGTGAAGCAATAAAGAAACTTTCGCCAATGGTACCCCCAGTTCAGATCCAAATGCTAACGGTACCACGCAGCTGAAGTTCATATCTTTATCAGTAAACCGAATACGAGTTGATGAGCGCTGCCACATTTTCTCATTGGCTGGTGATTTCCGTGCCATAACAATTCCTCCTTTATGATTTTACGTTGAGTGTTGCATAACAATCATTTGTTGTTACAATCAGTCTAAACGGGGATATAAAGTAGCACAAGAATCAATGATTGGCTCTGTATCGCATATGCAACAGGAGCAAGAAAATGTCACAAAAAGACATGCGCGTACGGCGGTCACATAAACTTATCCGAGAGTCCTTCCTGGCATTGTTGATAGAGAAAGACTTTGAAGCCATAACAGTGCAGGACATCGCTGATCGGGCCATGGTGAACCGTGCAACGTTCTATCGCCACTATCAGGACAAGTACGATCTCGTTGTTCGTATCACGGATGATATGTTGTACACTTTGCTGGAACAGATGGAACCACCACCTGTTGATGTGGACAACTTCACGCTTGGTCAGCCACCAGTTGCGTGGATACAGTTGTTTGCATATCTACAAGAACATGCGCTCCTCTATCGATTACTCCTTACTCAAAGCGGCATGCATCAACATCAACTTAACAAGCATTTTCACAGACTGATAGATAAACAGATTGAGCAGCGACTACAGATTATGTGGGAATCGAGTCAACAACCCCGTGTACCATTCGAGGTTATCGTGGGCTATTGTTCATCGGCTTTTCTAGGTGCGTTGATCTGGTGGTTGGATAATGGCACTCCTTATACACCACAACAGATGGCCAGTTGGGTGCAACAACTCATGGTGCCGGGAACATTCTATGCGCTAGGGCTTGATTTGCCTATCTCATAGACACAATGACCCATTCCTAGATAAATCTGTTCTAAAACCCTCTCGACCAATAAAGATCTACCAAACAATCCTGTGCGTATAGAGGGAAGAGTTACCAACGAAGTCCGCGCTCATGCAGGTGAGCATCAAGCCATGTCGCATCTTCTTCTGACAATATCGGTGGTGGTGGATTATCACGATAGTTGATGCGTCGCTCATAGCGTGCATTCGTGTAGATCTGCTGTAGAGCTGCTGTTAGATCAAGCACAACATCGGGGTCAAGGCGGCGCAAGGGTACTGGAATGCGAGGAATAGCTTCACGAAGACTTAATGGCCAGACATCAAACTGAGGGCGATACTCCGCTCGGCCAAGAAAGACAAAGTAGGAGTTGTCAGGTAGAGTGGTCGCAAAACGAGGACGCTGTCCATTACGAAGCAGATCAATCTCAAGCAAATGGGCTTCGCTACGAAATAGTTCTTGTCGTTTCTTCTCGTAGGCATCAGCACCATCGGCACCAGAGCGTTTGTTGGCAGGTGACAGCACCTCAATGGCGGTAATGAGGACACCATCTTCTACCGTTCGTATCTCAAGGCGGGCATAGCGAGTAGGAACTTCCATTGTTGCGGTGGCCTGGAGTGGTGCAGGTGCAATTGTTACTGTAGTAGAGTGTTCTGATGAAACATCACTTTCGAGGATACCAACATAAGGAATAGCGACAGCAGTCCGCACAGGTGTAATTTCTAGACTCTCAAAAGTCACATATGGTGTAATCACTGCGACGTAATTAGGACTTAACTGAGATTGAATTTGACTACGAGTGGCATAAATGAGACTGTTATGCACATCAGGCCACAAATGTGGAGCCTCAAGAAAGGGGTCCATTCCAGGAAAAGGTATCGTCATATATGCCTCCTTGTATGCACGCCACCTTGCTCTCATGATAGCACAGACCGCGTTATTTAGCAGGAAGATAAGCACGAATGTATTATATATGGTATACTAGATATACACATGTAACACTACGTGACTAGCATATATGAAACCTCTATTTCTCTGTGTGCTCGCGAAATCTTCTTCTTAGTGTTTACTGTGAGCGCAAGAGAGGGGACAATCTAAAGTACTACTCCACTTCATTTGCGTAACGAGACGGTTAAATTAGTACATTGGTGATGACTCACATATTGAGTCAATTGATATAGTATTTGATACATGCACCATATGCATGTATTAGGAGGGTGTCTTTATGCAATTCAAGCTCTTTGTTGGGAATCTGCCCCAACATTTTGGTGACACTGAGCTAGAAAAAATTTTTGATGGCCTGGGTGAAATCCAGAGTGCACGCGTTATTACAGATCAAGACACAGGTATGTCACGCGGATATGGCTTTGTAGAAATGCAAGGCAATGACATGTCCACCGTCATTGGTGAGCTAAATGGTCGTGAGGTCGAGGGCCAGGAACTGCGTGTCAACGAGGCTTACGAGCGACGTAACAACAATGGTAACAATCGTCGGCGTGCAACTAATGTGCACCACGAACGTACGAGTTTCGGCAGTCCCTATCGTGAGGGACGCAGCATGAGCGACCCCCACCGTCATCAGCCAAGACGCAACAGTTTCGGCAGCCCCTATCGTGAAGGGCGCAGTATGAACGACCCCCATCGTCATCAGCCAAGACGTAGTAGTTCTGGTAGTCCGTATCGTGAAGGCCGTGACCCCAGCGACCCGCATCGAAACCAACCAAAGCGTAGCAGCTTTGGCAGTCCGTATCGTGAGGGGCGGAGCACCAGCGATCCTCATCGCCATCAGCAAAAGCGCAATAGCTTTGGGAGTCCTTTTCGCGAAGGCCGCAGTATGAGCGACCCACATGGGAAACGTAATAATTCTGGTAACTCCAACCCTAACCGTAAGCGTGGACCACGTGATCGTTACTAGGTAGAGAATGCGTATTCGTATAACACTACTGGCTCTTTTCCGCCCCCGCCAGTGCTGTCGTTATACCTAGCGCCACATACACACTTCCTGCAAGGTAGCGTTGTAACTTGAGAAATATGCGACTCTCTTGTAACAATGACCTCGCTGCATCTGCAATTAACGCATAGACGCTATTCGTACAGATGCCCAGAAGAACAAATAGCATATCCAAAAACAGGATCTGGACGGTTGCTGCGCCGTAGGCTGGATTGGCGAACTGCGGCAAAAACGCGAGAAAAAAGAGCGCAGTTTTGGGATTGATCGCACTAACCATGGCCCATTGGGAGAAAATGCGTGTCAGACGCCGTCCAGACCCAACCGTTAGTTCTATCTGCTCGTCTCTTGATAACAATGTCCGTATACCGAGATAGATCAGGTACACGGCTTGGCATACCTCACCACATTAAATACCGGTGCCGATGTCAAGAGAATGGCAGAAAGGCCCAGCGTCGCCGCGAGCACGTGGCCAAAATCTCCGACCCCAGATCCTAATACGGACATAAGATCCGCACGTTGTCCCTGATTGATACTTTGGGCCATAACGTAGAATACGACCGGACCAGGAACAAGCAGTAGCGCAATGGCCGCAATACTAAAAACAGAAGAGTCGTTGTATCTGGTACAGGCACACCTCCTACAATTGCACGCTGTACATCACATCAATCTATCGCCAGCGCCTCACTATCATCTGCTATTAACTGTCCAAGTAATCCTACCAACAACACAGCATGGATTGCTGGAATAATAGGTGAGTTGGACAGGAAACTCATAAGAATAATACTCCCAACACCGCCAAGTGCCAAGCCTTCATATGGCATACGCACAGACGCCACCCGTACTCCTGCCAACACTGCACCAAGTGAGAACATCAATACTGCGCTGATCGAGAATGCCAGTAGTCCACCAAAGAGAGCAGTAAGCAGTGTGACATCAAAAATGCTCCAGACAACAACACTGCTCAGTGCCACCAAAAACAAGGGGAGGGCTATATCAGCCAGCAGCAACATCAACGGGTTGACTGGTAAGAGTCGACGCAGAAATGGCTCTTCAGCATTGAGTTGGAACACATACAACAGCCCTCGTGGTGGGAACAGCAAAATCACCAACAACCACGAAGATAGTGCAAAGACACCCGCATTTTGGACAATGAGCCACGCACCAAACTGTGTAATTCCGACCGACCACACCAGCGAGCGGATTAATACACCTGGTTGTCGTGCAAAACTGACCACCGCACGTGCAACGAATGTCGCGTAGCCCGACACCCTTGGCAGCGGTGGTCGAGGTCTGCGCTGTGCCTGCTGTGCCTGTCGCCGCAACCGCTGGGCCACCGACGGATCGACAAACACCATTAGCCCTAACGACTTGAGCTGAGCATACAGCACACTTTCATCATTGACATCGGTCAAACTCACACGCTGGGCCACGATCACCAGTATCGCAACCAGCAGACTACTAAGTAAGAGCAACCCACCGGCCTGCCACAACCAGCCTTCGTTGAAAATGGCTGCAACCAGCACCTGTCCAGGCCAGTTCAAAATATCTGCTATGATCGGGATCGGCAACAGCAGGAGGAGAGGAGCAAATGCAATCAACCGAGTTTCGTACAATCGCGTAAAAGCCAGCCGCAGCAGCCCTAACACCCACGCCACAATCCATATCAGCCAGCCCAACAGCAACCCAATCACGATCATACGCCAATCAATGTTGGCTGTAGCAGTCGGGCCAACCAGTTGCGCCATCGCATTCCCGATAAGGGTTGCGGCAAACACTGAGATGGCCAGCACGGGAAATGACGACCACACAAAACCAACCAATGCTACTGCTGCACTGAGAAACGGACTTCCCGCAATGTAAGCAGTATCAGGCGTTGTCAGCTTGAGGGGCGAACTACGCAAAGCACGCATCGAAACTAGCACCAGACCGAGCAGCACGACCCGTGGCATCCAGGTCAGCAACTGTGCATGCAGTTCCGGCGTGAGTGTGGCACCAATCCCTATAAATTCAAACACCCACCACGCCCACATTAGGAGCACCCATCCACACAGCGCTATGACCAGATAGACACCATAGAGGAGATTCATCAGTGAACGATCATCGAGGTCATAGCCGACTGTGCCAAGCCAGTAGGTCACCGAACCACGAAACTGGTGCAAACGGAGCCTAGCTAGCAGCCGAAGATCATGCCCCATCGTGTGGCTCCACTGCTCCTACTGTGGTGCGGAGCAGGTCTTCTAGCGACACAGTCGCCCCTAACCCGAGCTTTGTACGCAAGTCATCAGGCGTGCCCAGTGCAGTGATACGGCCAAGCTCTAACACCAGATAATAGTCAGGAATGGCCTGTGGTGGAAGCTGGTGGCTACTGAGCAGAATACCCATGCCACCATCGCGCATCCGCGACAACTCATCCCACAGGTGGTCGGCAGAAAGCGGGTCGAGTGGGCCAAACGGCTCATCGAGCAACAAGAGTTTTGGTTTAACCAACAGTGCCAGACAGAGCGCTAGCTTGTAGCGCATACCACGTGAAAAGCTCAGGGGAAAAGCATTACGCCAGGAATGTAATCCAAACCGCTCAAGCAGTTCAGTCGCATAAGGTTGCCACCCTTCAAGCCGATGCGCCTGGGCCACAAACTGAATATGCTCCCACGCACTCAGGTCATCATAGAACGGCGGCGTGTCCGGTACCAGCGTCACCAGATGCCGACTCGCATGTCGATACTCAGCAAGTGGTTTTTCTAATAGCAGAATGGTGCCTTCTTTAGCCCGTGTCCAGCCCGCCAGGCAGCGCAGCAACGTAGATTTACCTGATCCATTCCGACCAACCAGAGCCGTTAGCTGATGTGTCTGCTGGGTAAACGAAATCCCATCAATAGCCGGGCTACCACCATAGGTATAGCGCAGATCAGCGACGGTAAGCAGGGTCGACTCTGCATTATGTATTGCCATCACACCTCATACTCTCCAACCTTCGTGAGTGTCTCAAGAGCCACACTACCCAGTTGACTCCGAAAGACCAAAGACTGAGCAGTGCTTTGTTGTTGCGAGACGCCCTGTATCTGATGTACTGCGGTGTCGTACAGCGCCACACGATGCTGAGAACGAATAGCCAATCGCTTAGGAGCAGCAAAGTAGGCATAATGCATCTCGTTCTGCGAACCACTCGCATTTGGTGCACCAAACTGCTCTGGCCACCATCCCGCAGATGATGAGAACATCGTATTAACAACCGATGATGCATTGGCACTCGCGGTTGGCTGCTGGCGCAGGTATGCCGCAACATCATTACAAACCTGAGCAACAGTAGCCTTGAGACGGTGGTTGGAAAAATCTCCGATCATAATCATACCGCTGGCCATCCATTGCCCCATGCCACCGAGATCAGGATGATTGAACTGGGCGGCAGTGCCATTGCCCTGTTGGACAGCGACAAACAGAGCTTCTACCGCAGCATCACTGAGCTGATAGCGCTGGGCAAGACCATGCAGAAACTGGCGATCTTCTGCTGAAAAGCGCACTGAACTACTCCTTTGATAGGTGTTTTATTCGATGGAGATAATCATACCGTTGTTAAGAGCTTTCTGCAAGAAGAGGAGGGTGCCTCCACGAACGATGAGTGAGAACAAAACACACATGGTTTTCTCACTCGGCATGGTTCGCAGAGGCAACGGTTGAACAGAGGGAAAGCTTTACGTTAGCGCATCACCTGCTTGATTGCCTGTTGGATCAGGTTTTGATCGTCCATCAAAATGCTTGAACTGGTCAAGTCGGCAAGTAGCACAATCTGTTCACGTGTCAGCGCCACCAAGTCAAAAGCATTCTGATTGATGGTTTTGTAATTGGGAAAATATTGATAGGGGCCAGCCGGTGTTGTACCAGACGATGGATTCCCTTGCTGAATCGCTGTGCGTATCGGATCACAAAGCTGATTTTCCCATTCCTCAACACGGTCAAGGTAGCACCAGGTCACCCACATTGGGTCGTGCCACGCCTGCACACCCCAGTGTGTATTTTCTACAACCTGATGCTGAGTGTTGACGATCAGCGGCTCGTCACGGTGTTTACGACGCTGGAGTTGTTGTAGTACCACTGCAAAATCGCTGGTTGGAAAGACCTGGTTATGAGGATAGTAAAATGTCCAGTTCGGGTTGGAGTAACCAAACAACGCTGGCAGATAGACATCACAACGCCCGTTCGGATCGTTTGCAAGGTCTTGCGGGTCGTTAGTGACTGTGTAGGTCAGATCAAGTTTGGTCTCAGTATTGATAAACACAATAGCCAATTCGATGCCACGCTGAATGAGCGGAATAATGCCATTGTTTTCTAGCAGACCACCATCACCAAGAAGTGTCTCTGTCCCAGTATAGGGGCCACTGCCATTCACCGCCCAGTAAAAGTCCTGTGGATTAAACCGCGAGATATCGAAGTCGTGGATGGCTTCTTCTGCAAACGCCGAACTGCTCGTACCCGTCGACTCGGTCAGGGAAAATGGACGGTCCTGATTGGGAACTTTGACCCAGCCTGCACTGCCCAACAAACGCGAGGGGGATTTGCATCCGTGATCGGGTGAACACTCACCTGGATCAGGAGACATTGTCGGTGCCTGTCCACGGTAGGCGAATGGTTCGATAAAGCCACCACCATAGGTACGCTGGTTGGAGCTTGACCTGGTCAAGAATGGCCGACCTACCGTCAGAGGAGTATACTCAAAGTTGAGTAGATCCTCTTGTTTCGGATCGGCTTCTGGCAAGAGCACACAGGAGTTAACGATCAGAAATGGTCGATCTTCTCGTACGGTGAGAAAATCGCGGTTGGCGAGAAAAGGGTTGCAATCTTTGATTTCAGCTACGACCTGTGCATCATAGCTAAAGTAGGGTAAATCTTGAGGGCGATAAGTGGCTATGTGGGTGTCGAACAAACCAAAGTGCTCGAGGTAGGCTTGTCCAATGGCATAGTTCCACACATCGTGCGAGGTGTAGGCAAAGTCGGGACTCAATTCCCAACCCGTAACGGTGCCCAGTAGCCACGTCATTGCGTTGTGTGCCAGCCGTGAAGGCGTAAGGCTCTGTTGCAGATGTGCGTCGGTAATGTCTTCTGGTGACGTGATCGGCCCCAGCAACTCTTCATCGCTTGTGGCTCCAGCACGATAATAGGTGTAGATCGTAGCAGCCCACGAGCCCCCTGAGACCGACGAAATATAACGTATGTTGGGCATAACTCCCAGATGGTTCAGTGCACGCAGTTGCCCCATGGCGGCAGACATCGCCCGTGTACCACCACCCGAGAAGCACACGCCTATCGATGGCTTGCGGGTAACTTCATCAAGCTCTAACTCAGGAAATCGATAGTCGAATCCATTGCTTATCCAAACACGTGACTTGAGTGGTTTATCCATAACATATCCCCTTAGATATGATTGTTTCGATCACCCGAATTCAAGGCATCGATCAGGATAGGGCAATAGGATCACCGAATCATCAACACCGACTCAACAGAGCACAGATTAAGTGTGTGACTGGCATACTCTCATAAGATTGGTACAATGAAGCAGGAACGCTTGTATATAACCCTGAGAGGGCTCAATGCGCTATATTGATTTGGACACATGGCCACGACGCAAGCACTTCGCCGTTTTTAATGCCTTTGATTATCCACATTTCAATGTGTGCAGTACTGTTGATGTTACCACTTTTTATCCGGCTGTCAAAATGGTAGAAGTGTCTCTGACTGTTGCTACAACCTATGTGCTTGCCCACGTTGCAAATACCATACCAGAGTTTCGCTACCGCATTCGCGATAATCAAGTCGTAGAACATGAGTTAGTTCATCCATCAATAACATTACTTGCAGAGGACGATCTTTTCAGTTATTGTACCTTCACGTACACGGAAGATTTTTCCACGTTTCTAATCCATGCCACGGACAGAATGACATGGATTAAAGAACACCCGACACTGGAAGATGAACCAGGTCAGGATGATCTGTTGTTTATGTCATCGCTACCGTGGGTATCGTTTACAGGACTGATGCACCCGATTCATATGAATCCAGTTGACTCCATCCCGCGATTGACCTGGGGGAAAGTATTCAAGGAGCAAAACCTTTGGAAGATGCCACTCTCGGTACAAGCACATCACGGTCTGATGGATGGTCTCCACGCTGGTCGCTATTTTGAGCAAGTGCAAGAGGTGCTCAACGAGCCACAATGGCTCTCTAATCTACCATAACCCTGATCTATGAGTTTAGGTTCTATGTGTTGCCCAAATCAGTTCTTACTTTATTCGAAAAGTTCCCACGTTTCTGAGAACGGAGAGTGGTAGCGCTACGACACACTACAAAACCTAATACAAGCTCCAGTACAACCGCTAGATTGGCATACTATGGCGCCATAGCAGGCGTATCAAGTGTCACTCGTGCGGTGGCATAAAGATTGGGTACATGAAACACAAGCCCAAAGAGAGGGATCAACCAGACCGACCATGCTTGTCCTTGACGAAAAGGGATGGCAACCAACACCACTATTGTCATGCTTACCGCCAGCCAACCACCACCCCCTACACGCATTAATGCCAAAATAAGGGTTTGTTGTGCTGGTACTAGAGCTGGCCAGAGAGAGCCCACAGCAACAGCATGGTACGGCATAAACTGTGGTGAGAAAAGATAGATACAACGCATCAATAAGCTGCTCAACGCAACAATGCTATACGCAATAGCAGCGGCAATTCCTCGTCTCGTCATTGTGGATGTTCCTTTCTTTTGACTTAATCAGTAATGGGCGGTGCATTCGCTTCAGCAATACCATGTTTCGCCATGTGGTCGCAGGCAGCAGCCATAACTTGTGTGTCGAGATACGCACGCAGTCTGGTCAATCGCCCCTAGCGAAGCTGTAGTGCAGGGACACCTGTGTTCTCATAACGCAGGTTACCTGCGAGTTGTGCTCGATCAACCCAACATACTATAATAGAGGTATTCCATGGCCAACCTCGCACCAGCATATCAACTACTTCAAACTGTAGGTCAGGGAACAAATGGTAGAGTCGCTCAAACCAATGACGCAGCGCCGGAATACTCTGTCAGGTTCCACCCAAAGTATGGTTACGTATCTGGGGAGCACAGCGACTCAGAAGCGCATTATAATGACCGACGTTGAGTTGTTCAAAGGCCCAGTAGGCCAGCCGACGTACAAAAAAGTGATACATCTCATTTCCTTTTTTGATTATTGTACAGGGCACAATGATTATCCTTGCAACCAACGGCGCTAATACCTATACTGGTTGTATCTGATGATGCTTGTAGCTACATATGAACATGAGTCTATGATATATAAAGTCATTAAGTCTTAGCAGAAGAAGTCAATGATGTAGTATTTGGTGCCAATAGAAGGAACAGGTGTGGTGAACAAACAGATTAGTAATCTAACACGACAAAACTTTATCGCTAAAGCGGTATTTATTGCACGGCAACTTCCTTTGATGCAAGTGGCCGATTTCACGTCCTTTTTGCGTATCGACTGTGGGATTCCTTCAAACACTTTCAACGTGGTTGTATTGCGTGACGACTACAACATTGCCCATGTGCTGGCACATGGTGTCGATCACTTCACCGTGAAGGGGTTTCCTATCGCGCTCTGGTGTTGGGAGTCGGTACGGCAGTTTCGAGTTCACGAAGCATTGTTACAACGAGGATTGGTTCATACAGAGACAAATATTGCAATGTATATGGATGATACAACAGTTGTATCACAGATCGAACTGCCACAACAGTTTACAATCGTGCAAGCATCAGATAGTGCCATGATCCAACAATATGGGGAAGTACTTAGTGGGTTGTTTGGCAATAGACCAGAAGCAACTCACGTTTATGCCTACTATCGGTATCTTGGCGGATTACCGCTTCAAAAACTGGCACACATGCCCTTCTTTTTAGGGTATTACGCTGGTGAGGTAGTTGCAATCGGCTCCTTGTTTGTTGATGAACAAACTGTTGGTATTTATGATCTTATTACGAGGAGACAATGGCGCAAACAAGGTTTTGGCACGGCCATGTTTTACCACCTTCTTGAACAGGCCAAACAATTTCGTAGAAAATACTGCGTATTACAGGCATCACCGGATGGCATTAGTATTTATTCCAAAGCAGGCTTCATTCCTACTTGCAATGTAGCAGTGTATGAAACCCGTTCATAAATTCCCTCTGCGTTATTGGCTGCACAACACACATCAACTACCACTGTTATCAGTGTGCGCTGTTTTCATCCAGTCTGCCAGCGTGTTACACACTAGCGATGCAGTCCGTGCAGTGCATTGAGGAACCTGCGGCTGGCCGAGGACTCGCCCACAAAATTGTTGGTTGATCGACCAGATAAAGGCATCATAATCAGTGCCATCAATTGAAAAGTGGTAGATGCGTCCTTGTCGAACGGTGCTTTTAGTGCGATTAGGCATGGGGATACTCCTCTAATCATGTAGTGCGTTCAATACGCACCCAGAATGTGTTAGGTGGAACGTGGCGGTCACAATCGATCTGTATGTCAGCAATTGTCACAAAATCAACTGTATTGACCAGCACGAGTGTCGGTCTTATCGTAAAACGCACCACATATGCGGCGATAGCGGCACTTATTTTGTCCTTTGCTGTCATGTGCGGGGTATCATCATACCACATAAAAAAGTCCATTGCCCAACTCCAAATACTTATCAGTGCCGATAGATACACAAACATTCGAACAACACATAAGTGTCGTTGGTGATCAAGAAAACCAATCATCACATCATGTACAAAAAGAGCACATAACACAAGGATGATGGTAGAAACACCGTACATACAAACACACGATCAGGGAATATGTCTTGTGGCAGATATCTATAATTTATGAGGTTGGTATTTGTATCTAAAACAAGTATAGCATGGTTTATGACATGTGTATATAGCGGTACGATCAAGGTCGAAAGACCTTGATCACGCTCTGTGTGAATAAGGAAATTACTAGAGCTACTCCACTATTATTGCTCAAGTAATCTGGTCGCTTCCTATGTATCGTCACGCATGCCCTCTTGGGGCGATAGCAAGGCTAAACTGTGACACTTAACTCGCAAAAAGCTATGTATATTTCTCTATTGTTCACAAGAAAAGTTTACACACAGAAGAGGATATTGTTTTTTTGGTATAGACTAACAGTGACGTAGCCTCTGGATCACAACTTTGTGCCTACGCGCTCCTGCCCATCTGTCACCAAACACCAGAAGCGGTGAGTGAGAGACAACGGGAGATCCGTGCATGCACAGTGGGCTTGGGCATAATAGTGGTTGGCAGCGAGCCAGTGTTGGGTTTGTTCAGCTACGACCCCTAAGATGAGCAAGGTCGCAATGTAGTCTAACGCATACGTTTTCTTGGTGAGCACTACAGCCCGTTGGTTGGTGTAGATGGCTAAGGCACGTTCATGATACTGACGTGCTTGGAAGATATCTTCGGTGTCAAGAGCAGCAGCGAGGAGGTTGAGGGTCTGTGCATAGCGCAAACTTGTAGCCGTCCCTTCATTGTCGTGTTGCTTTAGGGCTTTGCGGAAGGCCGCCCGTGCTCCGACATGGTCGTCCAGTTCCGTACAGATGACCCCGCGCATCCCGAGCAGCGCCGTCACATGGGTCGTCGGTTGGGTACTAAGCATGTGGTCCACCATCTTAAGCGCCTCTTGCGGTTGGTTGTGTTGGAGGGCATCGGCGGCGGCGACAAGCGTATGAGCGGGTGTGGGGAAGAGCATGAACAGGTCCTTTCATGAATAAGCCCAGGCATCGTCGCTGTGCATCCATGCCTATGGGGGTGTCTAGTGTACATCCCACCCCTGGACATGCGTATAAAGGTTGCGGTGCTAACGCTCCTGTTCATCCTACCACAGAAACATTGGTTGTGCCGGATGCTTGAAAACAAGATGGCGGAATTCTTGTCGCTCCATTCATTGGTAGGGTGCCTCCATTGAGGGTGGAGCCTCTCATGACGGTTTGTCAGGCCGATCACGCTGTTGGATGAGGTGCTGATAGAATTGGTCTTGTGTTTCCTGCTGTCGTTGGGTTGTCAGTTGCTGAGTCAACACCATGATTGCTTGCTGTGCAGGGTCATAATACTGCCAACCCTGGATAATGAGGGGGTCATCGCCACGGCGTACTGCTACTGCGACTCGGCGCCATTGGGCGGCGCTTACAATGACTAGATAGGTCGTTGGTGGCATATTCTGGGGGACCGGTACCCCTGCAGGCAATCGTGGTGGGGTGTTGGAACTCTCTAGTCGTACGACCGTCAGCGTGGGGCGGGTCACCACTTGTGCAGGCATACCAATCAATGTTACATCCATAGTCGTAATCTTTCCAGGCTGTATCTGCTGTATGCTCACCCAAAGGTCGGTAGTGGGCCATGGTGGAGATGAAGGAAGGACCGGTACGCTTGTACTAAGTTCAAAGATGAGTCGGTAGGGTAGCGGATCTGTAGTCTGCCAAAGGTCATCAGCAACGATCTGCATGAAAAGCTCACCCAGTGGAGCTATCGCTGCCCCACCTGATCCTTCGTTTGCGACGATGGCTTGGGCCTGGGCCAACCAAGTGAGTGTTTGATCTGACCCACACAGACGCACGAGGCGTTGTAGTTGGTCGCGTGTTGGGTTTGTGACAGTGTTGGTAAGGAGTATATCAGTAAGCAGGGTGATCGTACGCCGCAGCGCCTGTGAATCAGTAATAATGCCCTCCTTGTATAAAGTTCTTGTACTGGAAAGACCGACTATCCTTCCAGTGTACGTCACTGATAATCTGAGGGCACTCCTACAATACACCGGCTAGCCAGTAACGCATCTGCGTATAGACCTCGTGCCGATGGAGCAGATCCATGTGATGCATGGTATAGCCAATCCATTGGTGCGACTCTGGAAACAGGAGCATGTGCCGAGGATCGTGATGATGACCAAGTGCACTTTGGAGCGGAACGAGGCCGTCTCCTAAAAGGTAATCACCTAAATCACCCACAGTGTATCCTGTGGTGGCACCTATGGCGTAGCATTGCACACCACGTGGGAGTGGCACCGGATGCCGTTGATCTCCCATGGACATCGGACGACTGGGTGTCGACCAATCCTCGTCTACCAAATTGCCATAGCCAAGATCGGTAATACCATCACTCCGCAGACTCCCTAGCTGTGCAAACGGCGTTGTATATGGGTTGCTATCCAGCAGGCGCTGTACCTCGTGAGCGTACCGTTCCAACGGAGCGCCGTGATGTGGTGTACCAAGGAAGATGATTTGACGAAGGCAGCGCAGCCAAGTATGTTGGGCCACTGCACCATAGTGACACGCACCCCGCGTTACCAATCCTCCCATGCTATGTCCAATGATGATGATATTGTCTAAAGGTACAGGCCAATTGTGATGTAGTGTCTCTAGTATATCTGCCAACTTACGTCCGTTAGTTGAGATATGAAGCCCCGTGTTGTATTGCAGATAGATCGCGGTAGCCCCAAGATCGGTCGCTAGCAGCGTACCGTAATCATAACCCTGCCACTCCCAATGTTGATCTGTCAAACACAACCCATGTACGAACAAGATGATGGTACGGCGGGGTTGTGGGAGGGCTGTGACCAATGACGTTGGTGCCAAATCAAGAGCATGCCCTTCGTAGCGCAAGTGCATAGAAACCGCAAGGGGGTTGTTAGTCGCCGCCAGATAATCCCCTAGAGCCCCGTTCAGCGCAGCACGTATAACATCTTGTTCGGGCGATGTATGTTGGGTATCCAGAAGGGGCACAAGTGACGCCAACAATGCCTCGGTTTCCTTACCCCCTAAATTGGTCATGTTACGAATGCTCTCATACACTTGGTGTACGGTGCTCGGCGTTGGTGTACTGAGCGTCTCTGGGTTGCGGGTTACGGTATGATGCAAAGCCTCAACCAGATCGGTGAGGCCAACCGTTGCAGCAGTTGTCAATCGGGTAAGTCCTTGTATATTAGCAGCGTGCTTTGGGGTTTTCTTTGTCATCATATCTCCATTGGCGGAACGGAAAACCATTCTGCATCATTAGACTCCTACTGTGCAGGCGATAACCATACATTTATCATAAGCTCTACTTACTATAGATAACCTGTGGTTAACTGATGTTCTTGGGGGAGTGGAATTGAGACATTCGTACTGAAGCACTATAGCACCCCTATAACATTAAGTCAATTACTAGCGACACTACTTCATGCCATCAAGAAATTCTACTATGCCGTTGCCCGTACAACGATGGGTGCTTTAAGGTATAGGCCGTACGCTCAATGAAGAAAATAACAAAGTGGCTTCGTCCAACTCTGCATTCAACCTGTATTATGTGACGTTAGCTCTTGACATCTGTGAACATGAGCAAGGGTGTATCGCTCATACACCCTTACTTATCACGATTGATACAAACCTTTTCCATCAACAATAGCCCTATTGCTATTCCTGGCATTCCAGGTAACATAATACATCTGAATAGATCTAAGATGTTTATGATTTTCGTGGGCCATTGTAGCGCCATTTCCGACCTGGTGCTTGAGTGGGGGGAAGAGGGGGGCCACCTGGTTATGTAACTATCCTTTTGGGGTGAGATAGATGTCCCCCATTGGGGCCACATTCTTCATACTCTCCTGGTTGGATTGGTAATTCACCGGGTTTCTGTGTAGGTGCCATGTGCATACCTCCTTTCATCTCGTGACAATAATATCGTACACGAACTTTTATTGGTATTGCACTGTATAGACAACAGTACACCACCTATGGGTGCTTGCCAGGCAGGAGTACATAGTGCGTGGTAGAGCTGCTTTCTCCCAAATTGAACTCCAAACATACACATAGCAGCGAACATCATGTATTGAATGTGTACTCGTAGAACGTATTCTGGATGTAGACAAAACCAAGCTACTTGAAGAGACGGATTGATCGTGTATTTGGGTGATCAATGTCTGCTCGTAAACGAGTAAGAGCAAGAATCTGGTGTGCATAGGCCAGAACTGAGCCTAAAGCCTCTCGCATATAGCCATTGCCCCATGCCTTGCGGGCCAGCATACATCCCACTTCGGCTGAACCGATTTCCGGCTCAAAGCTATGCAGACCACAGGTCCCAATGAGTTTGCTGGAGTGTTTCTCCACGATGCCCCATTCGAGTGAACGGCCCTCAGACAACAATTGCTCGACACTTGCAAGCATGACCATAATAGTGGCAGATTCTGGGAATGGATCATCACTTGCGTATCGCATCACCTCAACATCATTTGTATTCATCGAGCGCAGATAGAGCCGTTCTGTTTCGAGTGGCTCCAATACTTTCGGAAGAGCTTTCATTCGTAAGGCCCCTTTCTTTTTAACACAGAGCCCCTTTTAAGCAGGATCTCACGAACGTTGATCATCGCAAAACCTTTTTATTACGCTGAAACAGTTTGAGCAGCCGTGACTGTTGCCACATAGCGATACCTGTGAGGGCTAAAAGCGGGATAGTCACAAACTGTACCATCATGGTAAATACGGGATCACTGCTCCATGATGAATAAATGTATGTAGCGATGACAACTGAGCCAACCGTGTGGATAGCGCGTGCGAGTTGACGAAAAAGCTTACCACTCATTATAATCTTGCTCCTGATGTATGCAAAACATATCGTTATGACAGAAGTGTACACCACATACAGGTTCGCAATCTTGCTCATCTATGCCATGAATTTAGCATTTGGTGCCAGTATGATTGGCAGTTTCAGAGATATCTCAAACAATGGTCCAATGAAATTATTGGAGCACTACCTTTATACTAGCCTCACAACGTTTTGAATCACAAAATGTCAAGTAAGGAGGTCTCAAGGTTGCATCCAACATCAGTTCATATCGAAGAGTGGCATTCGGGTTATCCACGCTGGACTGAGGTATCCACGTTGATCGAACAACTTGGACAGACTCATTGGGTTGACTTCAATGCCGTATGGCACGTTAGTACGCACCTGCTAGTTGCGGCTACACCTAGTCACGTCGTTGGCTTTTTGCGTTATGTCATTCAGAACATTGGGGTAGAAGAGGATCGAGCACCTGTGACACGCAAGGATATCACCTTACTTGAGGCAAAGGTCATCGCCGTTGGTGTGACACCTAACCGGCAACGCCAGGGTATTGGGCGAGCCTTACAAGAACACCTTATCCAAGCATGCCGCACACAGCATTGCTTTCAGATACGCTCGTACAGCTACACAGCCAACATTGCAAACTGGCAACTGAAGTTGTCACTGGGCTTTACCATCCATCCGCTCATACCTGCCCCGTGAAAAGACGGTGCTTATTTTCTCTTACCCCTGGGCTCTCCTGAAAACATGTAGCCATCATCAGATCAAGTTTACATTTACTCTGGTTGAGCTGGCTCTTCCTCATCAGAGGGGAACTGTGGTGCATCGGATCGATACATGACAGACACCAGATTGTAGCGTTCCTCCCCAGCAGCCTGCGGCGCAGACGCCTTGTCGGGAAATTGGTTTTCTATGTATTGGACAAATTCACGTGCGTGTGCTTTGGTAAGACGCATGATAAAGACTGCATTCAAATCATCATCGTCCTGCATATGAGGCAACTCCTCAAGCATATGCAGCAAAAGCTGCCGTGCCAAGGTTTGTCTATCTTCTGCACCACTTGAGACGCCAAAGAAGGTCCGCGCTACCCGCCCGTAGTATCGTTCGGTGATGGCGCGAACCTGCCGTGTACGCACAATCGTTATCAACCCTGCGTCGTGAAGCACATTCAGATGATGCGCGATGGTGCTGGTAGGGCTTTCCAGCGCTTTGGCAAGCTGATTGGTTGTGGCTGCCCGTTCAAGCAGGAGTAGCAGAATCTTCTGCCGTAATGGGTCACCAAGGGCCTTGAGTTGTTCGGGTGTTGTAAGTTCTAGCACATCTGCCATTTCATAATCAACGGTCATAAAACATAACCTCTGGTGTTGAGACATCTGTTTGTGTGTGAGACTCCAGAGTACCACACTTCCCCCAAAGTGTAATTTGTCAACAAACCAACTATGTGGTACGATCCAAATAATCGGTTTATTCAAGTTAAACGGTTTATTAAGAGGAAGCGTATGCAATCACACTCGAAGCGTGTCGCTGGCATGCCCGCTCTCGCACTCATTTGCTTTGGGCAACTTATTTCGCTTCTGGGAACACAACTCACCCAGTTTGCAGTCGCGATATGGGTGTGGCAGGTATCTGGGAGCGCTACAGCACTCGGGATAATAGCCGCTTGCACCTATGCACCCATGGTGTTAGTCAGCCCTTTTGCCGGGTCTCTCGCTGATCGCTGGAGTCGAAAGACCGTTATGCTGTTGAGTGATCTCATGGCAGGCTTGTCAACGCTGTTGCTAGTGTTCCTCTACGCCACTGAACAGCTTGCGATCTGGCATTTGGGTGTGGCAGGCTTGCTTGCAGGCACAGCACAGGCATTTCAGTGGCCTGCCTATGCCGCAGCGATCAGCACGATGGTGAACAAGGAGCAGTATGGCCGTGCTAACGGCATGGTCTCTCTCGCAGAAGGCGCATCGGTAGCAATCGCCCCGCTACTCGCCGCGACATTGCTTGGGTTTGTAGGTATTCAGGGTATTATGCTCATCGACATCGCCACATTTCTTTTTGCATTGCTGACATTAAGCATTGTGTATATACCACGTATACAACATATACCAGAGAAGGAAGATGCACCTGATTCATTCTGGCGCGACTCCGTCTATGGACTTCGCTTTGTTATGCGTCATCCAAGTCTATTGGGACTACTCCTTATTTTCCTAGGTATGAATCTCGTCGCTAGCCTTTCAGGTATCCTACTCACTCCCATGGTTCTGGCACGTACCGGCGACAATGTTCAGATTCTGGGTGTGGTGTCTTCATCAGCAGGGCTTGGTGCCGTTGTTGGAGGCATACTTATGAGCATCTGGGGTGGTCCAAAGTCTCGTATCCATGGTGTGCTTCTTGGATGCATAGTGAGCAGTTTGTTTATGCCAGGAATGCTGGGGATCGGGAATTCACCCATAGTCTGGGCCATGGCACTCTTTCTTGGTTTTGCCATCAGCCCAATCATAACGGGATCAAGTCAGGCGATCTGGCAGATCAAAGTCGCCCCAGCCATACAAGGGCGCGTCTTTGCAGCACGGCGTATGATAGCAGCGCTATCCGTACCCATCGCACAATTGGCAGCAGGTCCTCTTGCCGATTATGTGTTTGAACCAGCCATGCGACCAGAAGGGCTCCTGGCACCGATCTTTGACGGTATCGTTGGCACAGGGGTAGGGGCCGGCATGGCCGTTATCATGCTGCTCATGGGTGTGCTCGGCGTCATGATCGGCCTCGTGGGGTACCTTATTCCTGCAATCCGCAATGTCGAAACCATTCTGCCCGATCACGACTACGATGTCGATAGTGAGCGAACCGCGGTGCAGCACGCCAATGCACAGGCATGATTTCGTTTACATCCCATCACAACCAAAGTTCTAGCTGGATATTACATTTCTCGTATGGCGAAGGTTTGCCAACGATACGCTGAAAACCAAGCTTATAGTAGAGATTGATGGCAGCCTCCAGCGCAGTGTTGCTTTGGATGAGGAGTCGCTTTGCACCAAGCTCACGTGCCTTGGCAATAAGCGATTGGCCAAGCAACAACCCGATGTGTTTGCCACGAGCGCGCTCAGTAACAGCCATTTTGGCCAACTCATACGTCTCGTTGTCCACATTCACCAACGCACCTGTGCCAACCATTTCGCCTTGGTACCGTGCCATAAAGATATGCCCACCCGGCGCGAGGATCTTCTCTGTCGGATGGTCGAGGTAAAAGAGATCCTGTTCTTCAAGCGTAAAGTATGTTTCAATCCATTCACAATTCAACCGCTTGAACGCGGCATGAAACTCGGAGGTATAGTTGATAATCGAAACATCCTGGCTTTCCCGTCGCTTGTACTGTGCCTGGACACGTGAGAAGAGATCCTGTTCTTTCAGAAGGAACTCCACCTCCTCGATAGCTTTCCACAGGTTGTGCTGTGTGTGAGACAACAGCTCTTCGACTGCATCCGTGACATCACCATACTGCTTCTCGATACGGGGAACAAGTTGCTTCCCGGTGTCGGTCAGCCGCACGACATTCACGCGTGCATCAGCGGTATGTTTTGCAGTGGACGTGATACCATGTTTAGTCATTTCTTTTACGATCTGACTTACTGACGGATGTGAGTGGCCAATACGTTGTGCAATCTCGGTGATGGATAAAGACTCTTGCTGTGAGAGCACATAAAAAACGGGAAACCATTTGGGGTCAAGCGGGACGTCATACAATGCATAAATATGCTTGGCACTCTCGGTAAACATGTCATTGAGACGACGTAAACGACTACCAATAACCATTTTTCCAGCTTGATCATAAAAGTTCATGAGCCATACCTGCATTTTATGTCATTTATTACGTAAGTGGTTACATAAATAGTAAAAGAGTGACGTGCTGCTGTCAAGACTCTTGAGCTTGCAAAAACCACGTACATCTCTCAATTCGACAGCAGAAGTCTCATATGTGTGAGCAGCATCGCGATAGGTCTATTGCGGTATCCATCGCAAACAGGTTTGCCAGCTACTCAGAAATGCTTGTATCGATTACGTCTTATGTGTATCGACCAGCATACATCCATTCAGAAAGCGCTCCACTTGTGCTTCGACATCAACGCCCTGAGTCATTTCCTGAAATTTGACCGTTTTCAAAATATTGAACATAAGAATTGGTCCGAGCAACGATGTAAGCTGCTGAAATGGTTCTTCTCGTTTGAGTTGGCCTTCGTCCTGGTAGCGCTCTATTACCTGACACATAGCTTGCATGACCTGATAGGGCAGTTCGATGACTCCACCCAATTCAGGATGTCGCATCACTTCAATGGCAAATGTCAGCATTAGTTTTAGGCGAGATTGCTGGAGCGCATTGTACGCGTAGGCAAATCGTGTTATATCGGCCTTGAGATCACCGGTATAGTAGATAACATCTTCTTTGAGTTTGGCAGCCTCCCGTTTCATGGCCTCAAGAATAAGATTATCCTTGGTCCCAAACTTGCGAAACAGCGTAATCTCGCCAATATCAGCCTCTTCAGCGATCAGTTTGGTCGTCGCTCCCACATAGCCTCGCTCAGTCATGACTCTGAGAGTTGCTTCGAGGATCGGTTCTTCTTTCAGGGGGGCAGGCATAGTCGCTAACTCCTTAGTTATCAGCTTTAACAAAACCACAAAACGGCACGCATACTTTGTGCATATAGATATCTGTATCTAGTATACCACACTATTGACAGTAAGTACTTTCCATGTTATTGTTTGCAAGTAATAACTATCAAAAAATTTTTAGCCATTACTGCAAAGACCTCTCCCATGGATGAATTCAAGA
Source organism: Chloroflexota bacterium (assembly GCA_039178835.1). Taxonomy (GTDB): domain Bacteria; phylum Chloroflexota; class Chloroflexia; order Chloroflexales; family Roseiflexaceae; genus AL-N1. The sequence goes on along the minus strand of JBCDFA010000004.1, from coordinate 13,601 downwards.
TTTATCCTAGCAATAAGGAGACTTATATGTTACAGACAATTTTCCGCAAGGTCATGCGGCTTGAAGGCAAAAACCCCTCGACGGAAGACAAGCTACAGAAATTTGACCAACTCTTAGAGAACTTTGAAACACTGATCAAGCCCCTCCCAGAGTCCAAACCGCGTACTACGTTTAGGACTGATCTCCCTATAGAGCAAGTTTCCTCACTTAACTTCACACCACGACAACTGCTCAAAGTCCTTCCAGCTATGGCACCGCTCATGATAGCAATGAACCGCGCTGCCCATATGTACGGAGACAAATATAAACCGACCCAGAGCGAGGCCAGTCCTGAGTTTATTACTGAAATGGAATCTCTAGCTCGTGAGTCAGGTGTAAAAGACATCGGCTATGTGAAGGTACCACGCAATGCTATCTTCCAGGATAAGGGTGTACCTTATGAGTATGCCATTGTCTATACAGTGGAGATGGATAAAGAACCACTTGAGACTGCACCAAGCTTTGAGGCTATGCATGAAGTTATGCATGGGTACAAGAGCTTAGGATTGATTGGGAATAAAATGGCGCGCTTCCTGCACAAACACGGTTTTGCGGCCTATCCTGGCACCGCCCTTGGGGGCGTTACTGATTACCCACACCTGGCCGAACTCGCAGGCATTGGAGTTATCGGGTATCATGGCCTGCTCATCTCCCCCAGCGATGGTGCACGATTACGCATCAATGTCATTTACACCAACATCACGAATCTCCCAACACTTGAAGCTCAGGGCAAGGAAAACGAACATCTCTGGGTACGCGACTTCTGTGCGATGTGCAAGAAATGTGTTCGCAAGTGTCCGGTTAGTGCCATCTATGATCAGCCGGAGCCCCGTGGCGATGGTGGCATGCAAACGATTGATCATGCGACCTGTCGCAACTACTTTACGGCCAATTATGGCTGTGGCGTATGTCTCATTGTCTGCCCCTTCAGTCAGGTGGGCTATGACAAAGTCAAGGCTAAATTCAAAGGCAATCCGAACGCTCCTCAGTTTCGCATCGGGGATACTGCTGTTATTTCTGAGACAAGCATTGTAGCTGCGGAGAAAGCAGCCTAATATCTAGATAGAAAAGAGACAATTTTATGACTACCCGACCACTTATAACGGCTTTTGTGAAAAAGGATTGTGTCCATTGTGAACGTGCCAAAGCAACCTTGCGCGACGCTGGCATGGCCTTTTTTACCAAACACGATACCGATGATGACCAGCACAATGCCGATGCCGCCGTCTACTTGAGTGGCAAGGTCACCGTTCCACAAATCTTTATGGGAGACTATCCTCTTGGCGGAGCTGATGATGTGGGTGCACTATGGCAAACTCGCCGTCTCCGTGATATTGCCACCACAGTCGATCCTCATACCAGGCCGGAATTTGCCGAACTTAGCGATGAAGAACTGGCACGTGGTGCCGAGGATATCAAGTTCACCGAGCACATTCCCCCCAGTGATGGTACCCACACAGAAGACTCAGAACAATGGCCGATTCTCTATATGTATCGGGAGTTCTTCGGTTTCTGGCCACACACCTTTGTCTATTTGCATCATTGGCCTGAAGCCTATAAACGATTCGTGTATTGCCAGAATGCCGCAGCCATTGGCATGGGGAAGAACATTCTGGATGTTCAATTGCTCAGTGCGGTTGCTTACACCACCTCCAATGCCCATGGGTGCAACTACTGTCAGGTGCACAGTGTTGCTACACTTGGTGATGAGTCAATGGATGCGGTTGAACAGTTACGATTGGCACGCATTGGCCAGCATAGCGAAGATAACCCCTTTGATGAGTATTGGGTTTCCTTGGCAGACCTCTCCGCAATGGCGTCACTCAATACAGTGCCTGAGGGTTATCTTGACCGATTGCGCCATCTGGCGCAAACCTCCGAGCACCAACCGGCAAATGTTAATGAACAGATTATGGCTATTGCTCTTATCAGTGCTTCGTTTGGCTTTCTCAATGTCTTCAATGATCTGATGGGGATGGATATCGAAGGCGGGTGGGCTACACGTGCCAAAGAGCGGCTGGATCTCGATTTTGGACGGCACGCGGTCAATGAGGATCGTAACCCAGACAACCTGTCCCACGAACTACCGACTGGTGGTCCTACCATGGAACAGATGATGGGCAAGTATGCGGCTGAAGTTGGCGATCTCACGGCGTATGCAATAACACACTTTGGCTTGATACCGTCGTGGCTATCGGGGTATCCACCGCAGATGCGTCCGCTACAAGCCGCTTTGTACGGCGCGATGATGAGCCAGAAAGAGGACAGCAGCATTACCCCAGAACTCAAGCATCTGCTTGCCTATGTCGCACATATTGAAAAAGGACATGTGACGCTGGCACATACCGAAGCTTGTATCGCTCATCATGTCGCAGCGGATCGGCCTCGTACACTCCAACGCCTGCAACACAGTTTTGCAGTTGCTTCTGGGCGGGGTGTCCATGTGGCCCTCTTCAGCGAGGCAGAACGAGCCGCCCTCTGTTTGGCGTACCTCTCAGCACAAACACCACTGATTACACCACGACGATTTGTTCAACCCGTGATGGAGCATTTTGATGCTCAGACATGCGTGGAACTCTTTGTAGTCTGTGGAATTGCATCAATGATTCAACGCTTTGCTGCTATTATGACACCACCACAAGATCCGGTCGTCGATGCATTTGTCGCTGAACACAATCTGTCAACAGACCTACAGGTACTACGCTTCCCACTATACTAGTTATGAATGTTGCTCACTTCAGCAGACAAACGCATTATTCTGCATCCCAACGATGGTCACCTGCACAATGGTGTGTATGGTGGCCATCTTTTTACAGGGTAGTTGACAGACAATAGAATATGTTAAGAAATTTTCGCTAACGTATTGACCAGATCGCATATACTATAGCCCGTAATTACTTCTTGATGAAACGAGCGGGACAGTATGAGCGTTTTGATGCACAGATTGAAGCTCAACAAATCACTACAGTACTTCTATCTCACACTACTGGTTATGTTACTTGCAAGTACAATACTCTTTCTAATGATAGGATGGCAACGTGTACAGGTACCATACCAGCTTGATTATGGCGAAGGGCCATTGCTTGATCGGGCTATGCGTATGCACAATGGCGAAAACCTACCAGACATTTATCGATATCCCGCTACATATCCCTATAGCATCGTCAATTATCCACCTTTGTTGTTTTTATCACTTGCTCCTGTTATCAATGCAGACAATTCTACATATGCAATAGGCCGACTCCTCTCAATTGTGTGTGGCCTCATAACGGCAATCAATATATACTTCATTGCCTATAAACTTACCAGTAATCGTTATGCAGCCATCATAAGTGCCCTGTTGCTGCTTGCCAATCCCATTATTACCGATTGGAGTTCTATGCTTCGGGTTGATGCGATGGCACTGGCTTTGAGTACGACTGGACTTGCTGTACTCCTCTATTGGCATGATCGTTCTGTTGGTTTGCTATTGAGCATTCTGCTTATCGTTGCTGCAGCTTATACACGCCAGGCCTATGTCTTCTGTGCTCCGCTGGCAGGTTTTGCATTCCTGTCATACTACTCATTACGCCGCGCTATGCTCTTTGTAGGCCTCATTGGTGTGCTGGGACTAACGCTCTTCTTTATGATCAACCATCTAACCAACAATAACTTCTGGTTTCATGTTGCCGCCATTTATCTCTCAGGTGGGACGCCAGAACCCTGGCCTATGCTTCTGTTCAAGAAATGGCCATATGCTATCTACCATATAGGTCCAGTACTGCTTGGATGTATGGCACTCTATTTCTGGCGTGGTCCCACGAATCGCTTCGTGTTGGCATATATGCTCGGTAGTGTCGTTGCACTTCTCGGCATGACCAAAGCCGGTGCAAATCTCAATTACGTGATCGAATTATATGTTGCGCTCACACTCATGGTAGGTATAGTCATCAACCAAGTATTGCGAGGACAATGGTCTGTATGGCAAGCACAGCTGTTGTTTGCTGCACTAATTGTACAGGTGGGGATATTTAGCTTCCAAACAACATCTCTACACTGGATACCGCGCAATGAGCAGATAATAAAAACTGAGGAATGGCGCTTGATGAAAGATGAAATTCAAGCCGCAGAGGGCAATGTGCTCACGGATGTTGAGATGGGTCTTTTTGCTCAACAGGGTTATCCAATCCTCTTTGAGCCCTTCGATTTTTCACAAATGGCTCGACACGGACATTGGGATCAAGCACGGGTAGTTCAAGATATCGAAATGCAAGCTTTCGATTTCATCGTTATTGAGAATATTTCAGAATATGTCATCCACGAACGTTGGACTGACGAAATGCTTCAGGCCATAGATGCTGCCTATGTATTAGATAACACATGGCATTGTTGTAACGTCTACTACCGTAGACAAGAAGATACGTAACGAGTAGTGCATCTCATACTCTGGGCCTCTGAAAGCGCAGAATATATCCTTGGCTATAACATCCGTAATCCCATATAGTTACATATGTGCTACGTTGCCGCATATGCAACCTCTGTAACATAATCTACCCCCATTTTGTATTACGAGCATCTACAACTACACATAAGAACATGTCTCATTATGACGTAGTATACCAAGTGAACACACAATCATAACCTTACTAAATAAATAATTTAACTAAAAGATATAGAGATATTTATATTTCATTGCTACTATACGACTAAATATTTGTTATACTAAAGGAGTTTGAAAAACATGGTCACACGTTTTAGTCGTTCAATTCTGCTAATCATCGGTATTGCTCTTCTAGGTTTAATAGCCACACCTGCTGCCGCCGCTCCCGTTGCACCACCTACACCAGACGCAGTACGATGCATTCCTTGGACCAACATCTGCTCTGGCGCAACGGTGCAGAACAACACCAGTGTCCAGTTTGGGGTTCGTGGCGAAGATATCAACACACGACAGTGGGTAGATCGAGTACTTGTTCAGGGACAAAATTCCTTTGATATTGGAATTCTTGATGCAGATTTTATATACTCATCAACCTATCGTATTGTTGATGTAAATAGCAATGGTTTTATCTACAATCCTGGTCAGTATGTCAAAGTTAGCGATCTACAAAATGCGGTAGCGGTAGATGGAAACGCCAACGGCGAATTTGTCATTCTACTGTACCGCTAGACTCTCTTGCTTAGTAGAAAGAGCTACGCCGCTGAATAATCAGTGGCGTAGCTTTGTTTATGTATACTATGCTGAATAACCCAATTGCACTAGAAGGGCTATTTTACATCTGGTAAATCAGTGGAAGGTAAATACCCATAATGAAACCAGCATCTGGATCATCTGCTGATAGAGAGCCCACTTCATATGCGCCAATATCAAAACCGTCTCCAACAGGGCGCGGATTGCCAAAATAGTCTGTGTCAGGAGCATAATCACCAATTCCAGCATCACGTATCGGTGAGTTCGTTTGCATCTGATAATCCGCTGGATCATATCCTCCAGGGTTGTTGAGTAATGGATCAGATGTCTGGTCTGCTGGACTGGCTGCATCCTCTGCATCGCCACCGTACCACAGATTGTGCGTAAATTGTAGTCCAGACATCTCATCAATCTCTATTAACGCAGACGAGGATGTCTGATAGAAAATGTTGTTTGCAAACATCACATTGGTCGTATGAGGATCTTCGGCAAACTTAATCATCTCAAAGTGCGAACCATAGAATGTATTATGGGCAATAACGGTATTTTTGACGCCACGCGGCTGCCCATCACCATCATGATGAATACCACCATGGAGTCCATAGGTTAGGCTATGGACTCCACCGACAACGATATTATTGTGAATGGTGTTATGGTTTAGATGATAGCGCTCACGTTGAGCAATGTCATAAACTTCGTTGGCCAGACCAATCCCCTGAGCCGGATAGTCACCCCGAAAGAAAGAGGGATTCTTTGTAGTGTAGATAAAATTCCGTGCTACTGTACTATGACTGGCATTATCCAGATAGATCTGGACACTAAAGCTATCCGAGACACGATTGTCTGCCACTACGCCATCGCGGACGGTGCTCAACCCAATACCCTCACCATAATTTTCAAAGACATGATTATGGAGAATAGACACCTGTTCAGCATTCCATGCTTGGATAGCACCGCCCCAGTTGCCCCGTTCCTTGGCATCACCGCTGTTGCTCAAATTGGTCTGGGACACCTGATTGTGCGTAATAAGCACATCTTCGCTGCGCCGGGTCGTGTCGCCTTCATCCTGAATATACGCTGCATAGCCACGCACGCGAATACCCATTCCCTGGGTTTTGTTGATGTCGTTCTCAGCCAGTATCATATGGTGACCATGAACAACTTCGATGCCATGTCCGGGGGAATGCTCAATAGTCAAACCACGAATCTCAACATGCTCAACATTTTTTAGAAACAGTACCGTCTGACCAGCAGAAAGTCGACTTCCATCAAGGATTGGTGTCTCATCCTGATACGCACGAATAACATTGGGGGTCGCTGCTGTTCCCTGATATGTTCCCCACGTAGTTATATTCTCGTCAAGCACATAGCGACCACCTCGTAGATAGATAGTTGAACCGGTCGGGGTATGGTCGATTGCATGCTGAAGCGTGCGAAAAGGTGTATCAATAGTTCCAGCATTACTATCATTTCCGTCTGGCGCGACATAATAGCTCACAGCAGCATGGACCTGACGCGGATGCGCGAATGCTCCCAGGCATCCTGTGACGAAAACGATAAGCATTGAGACAGTAAGAAGATAGCGATAAAGCATAGCAACTCTCTTCCTGCAATGTGATAGGTGATACGTTCTTCAGAAGATAGCAAACTGATGGAACTTTCACGAGGTACAAATACTCAATTTTTGGTCAACCATTGCAGAGGTATTCCGAATACCGAAAATAGTATCATTACAGTTATAGCGAAAGATTTTCATCAGGAGAAAATGACTGTCGAGACACACGATTCTCAACTATGGCACGATGTGCCATCACCAATGCCGCTCTCCACGCATCGATACAATTAATCTACCTACCCAATCAGGCCCACTACCATTGCTAACCATTCCGGCAACCGCTGCACCAACGACGGAACACTGCGCACATCACTGACTTGGCCTCTGGAAACCATACTCAAAAACTCAACAACACTCCACGCCTTCGCAATGGCTATGTCGTTTGCTAATGGTTTTGTCGAATATGATTTCTCCAGGGTAGTTGTATGCTGACTTAAATACTGCTCTGCGACTACTGTGAAATCACCCACTGTGCCCAGACCAGGAATGGTAATGGCCAGATCCAGCGCCGGGGTGCCATAGCCAAAGCGCTCCCAATCAAACAACACGATTGTGCCATCGTCGCGCAATCCCCAATTTGACGGATTGGGATCACCCGAAATACAGCACCGCAGTATCAAAAGTGACTGGCTACGTGCTTGCAATGTTACGAGTGCTACCCGAGTTGCAGAATCAACGGGTTCATCAAAAAACGTAAGTGCTTCGGTTGTATGCAGATCTGTCCAGGTTGGGCAAAACACCTCCCAGGATGGTGCTGCCAGCGTACTGTGGTGGAGCGTGTGCAGGAGAGTGATAACGTCGGGGTCAGCAAGCCAGCGCTTACGGGGAAGTGGATGGGGAATATACTCAATTACCAGCCAGTGTATGTCTTCAACTGCATCACCCCAGATAAATTCTGGTAGAGCAATTCCTTGAACCACCAACTTTGGGGCAACATCCTGATAGAAGAGTGTCTCGTTCGGCTGCACACTCGCTTTGACGATCAGTTGCAACGTGCCGAACGACACACACCAGACACGGTTATGGCTCAAACCACGCAGTGCGTCGATGTGCGTCGGCTGGCCATAGTGTGATGTAAGAGTGGCCCGAAGGTTCTCAGGCCACGTAGCGAAGATCGGTTCTATGCTACTCACTGTTCGATGGTGCGTCCAAGTGTGTAAGATACCTTAAGCTGTGGGCTCTGCGACAGAGTCTGGTAGACCACACAGTAGCGCTCGGTCAACTTGAGCAGCGCATCCAACTGTTCTTGATCGGCATCGGTATCCAACTCAAACATGAGGCGAATGTCGGTCAGGCCAACCGATGCATCTTTCGCCACACCCAGTGTCCCCCGAAAGTCGAGATCGCCCTCTGCCACGACCGTTGCGTCGCGAAGCTCTACGCCAATCGCTGTTGCCACCGCCGTGAGCGTCACGCCGGCACACGCCGACAATGCTTCGAGCAGCATATCGCCTGAGCAGGCTGACAAGCCATCACCACCCGTCGCAGGATGCAATCCGGCTTCGACCAGGCCCTTCCCCGTTTCCACTTTACACGTGAGACCTTCTCCCACTCGTGATCGTGCCTGCAACGTCACGATTGCCGATGCAGGGTTCTCGCGATACTGTTGTTTCAAGGGAGCTTGTAGCGTTTTAAGTTCTTCTGTTTTCATTTTTTACTCCAAAACAAAGCTCTGTTGCAAGAGCCAGCTATTGTATCGTCTGCTATTCTGACAATGTTCGCGCATGGGCTATTGTATGATAGTGCAGCTATTGTTGCAACGAATTACGTATGACTGGCTGTTGTTATGCCACTATCATCGTGCACTACGATAGCACTTTTTCGCACATACCACTGATCAAGAAATTGACCCAGCGATACAAGGTCATCGGCACCCCCAATATAGGCAATGTGTCCATCAGGCCGCACCAGTACGATGCCTGGGGATGTCATGTGATAGCGCATATGTAACTCGCAGTTGCTTTGAGTAATAGTATGTATCTGTATTTTGATGCGGTAAGTATCCAGCAATGTTTGTAGCACATTGACCAGCTCTGTGTGTGGCACAGCAGACTGGAGTCCTTCAAACACGAGCAGGTGATGATCGGGGCCACACAGTAGAGCGAAGATTGAAAGACCTCGGTTCAAACCATCCTGAAACATACCATGCGGTGCCCGATCTCCTGCACATATGCCTTTTTGCTGTCGGACACGCTGTGTGGTCTTAACCACAGGGCTGCTGCGGTAGTTGATCCAGGTTTGTGAAAAAAGTTGGAAAATGACGCCCCGTACTGCCCTAAATCGGGCTACTCCATTGATGATACTCGGTAATACATACAACCGAAACAGCTCTATAATCGAGTTCTGGGTGGCCTCCAACTCAAAACCACGATCAGCACCACGCAAAATAGTCTGTGCAACCGGGCGTCGCTCTATCTCATAGCTATCGAGCACCTCCTCGTGAACTTCGTTGCGTAACACTAGCGCCAGCTTCCATCCCAGATTAAACGCATCTCCAATGGCGAGATTCATACCCTGCCCTCCAGCGGGTGCATGAATGTGAGCAGCATCACCAAGCAAGAAGATACGTTCACTTCGAAAATGGTCTGCAAGGCGATGGTGAATCCGATAGATCGAGGTCCAGTCTGCCCGTGTAATCCGATTGGACATATAGAAATATTCTTCAAACCACCGTTGCAGATCCTCAATTGAGACGGTGCGACCTTCATTCTGGGACTGAAACGCAGCTGCATATTTCGGTGAGAGGGCCCCAAATAAACGATAGCGCCCCTCGCCAAGCGCAAGAATACCTACAAAGCCGCCATTGGCAAGATTAAGCTGAATGGTACTTGCGTCGGGAGGCGGGTCAAGCACGACATCAGCAAGAAAAGCGGTTGGAGCGTATGTAGTACCAGGGAAATCAACATTGGACAGACGCCGTACAAGGCTGTTTGCACCATCTGCGCCAATAACGTATCGTGTATCGATCTCCTGTAACACACCATCTGAACGACGAATAACGGTACGGACACCGTTGTTGGCGGGCGTAAAACCGATCAGTTCCGTTTGCCATACGACGGGATATCTATCCGTATTCAGGTTTTTCAATAGCAACTGTTCGGTCTGGCCCTGTGGATAAGCCAGGACAAATGGAAAAGGTGATGGTACTCCCTCTCTGGCAGCAAGTGGAAAATGTGTAACCTGCTTACCATTGATCAAGAGATTGACCCCATGTACTTTCACACCATCTGCAATAGCAGGATCGGCCACACCAAGCTTGTCCCACAATTCAAGTGTACGAATATGGACAATAGCGGCACGTGATTGGTTGGTAGGACCGGACTCCCGATCTATGACAAAAAAGCTCACATCATATTGTGCAAGCACGTTTGCGAGTGCCAGACCTGTTGGCCCGGCGCCAACAATGAGAACGTCGGTCGTTGTAGAAAGAGTATTCATAATCATTATGCTTTCAGGAAAATCCGATAGGGTAATCAGAACTAAGTGAGTTTGTTTTGGGTCGCATCAATCCATTCAAGCAACACCTGCGACAATTCTGCAGGCTTTTCGACCTGTGGCATGTGGCCCGAACTGACCATCGACACGAATTCTGCAGACAGAACAGCGGCAATCGCCTGGCCAATTTCGGCTGGAATCAATTGATCATCAGCGCCCCAAACGACCAACGTATTTGTGCCATGAAGCTGTGGTAATGCTGACCAGAGATTAGGATTACCCATTCGGCGCACGAGTGCACGGCCCCGTGCCCCCTGTGTCATCATGCGACGTAATCCAAACAGGTTACTCAACACAAACCACACTGGCCGAGAATGAATACGCCCGAACATATCCAGCATTGATGCGCGTGCTGCATGCATGCGGGGTATATCTGGTGGCTCAACACCAGCAGTATCAATCAGGATAAGTCTACGAACCAGAGTCGGTGCTTGGAGCGCCACGCTGATCGCTAATGCGCCACCAAACGAGTTACCCACAAGCGTAACGGGCTGATCACCAGCGACAGCCTTGATCAGGTCCACGGCATACTCAGTGTACGTGGTAAACGAGTCGAATTGTCGTACAGACTCAGTAGCAATACCAGGTAAGTCGAGTGCAATAGCACGATACCCTTGCTTCCCAAATGTTATGAGTTGATGCTTCCAGATACTCCCATCGCAACCAAGACCATGCAAAAAAATGATTAACTCCCCATGCTGAGGACCAGTAAAACGCATAAATACACCAGAATGACCAGGGACCGTTGTTGTCTTTATGCGTTTATCAGGCAAAAAGCCTTTGATTCGTTCCATGTCTATGCCGTATGCCTCTTTTCATCGACTGTCCTCAGCGCCTAGAGGGCCATCAACGCGATGTCCATCAAGAAAGGCGCTGACAAAATCCTGCATATTCATATTTTTGAATAGTTCCAGAAATCCAGGCGCACCATGCTGGATATACGATGCAAACACCAGCGGTCCAATAAACCGCACCAACGCAACCTCTGGTGGTATTGGACGCAGCACCCCGCGCTCCTGATAGCGTGCAAAGAGATCGATAACTTTTTGCAAAGCCACCATCTGCCCATCCAACAGTCCAGCAAGCTCAGGTTGACGGGCCACCTCAAAATACGCAATCATCAGGAGTGGTCCCTGCTGCCGCACCAGAGCAAAATGCGCCGTTGCAAGATTCAGTAAATCCGTCTCAAGGTCCCCTGTGTAGTCCACAGCAATCTGTTCAAAGAGTTCTGCCTCAGATCGTAGGGCCGCCTGTAGCAGATTTGTTTTGCTCCCAAAATGACGAAACAGTGTTACCTCGTTCACGCCTGCCCGCTCTGCTATCCGCTTGGTGGTTGCTCCTTCAAAGCCATACTCAAGAATGATATCCTGAACCGCTTTGAGAAGCGCTTTATGAGTAGGTGTATCCATATTGTGTCCATGTATGCAAGTCTTGCTTGCACTTAAGATACCATAACCTCACACACCATGCAAGTGTTACTTACATGGTGTGTGGGAGATATCAATTAAAAACTATGGGATCTATTTGAGGACGAAATATCTTCTTTGTATGCGAGTCACGATAGTGCGACAACACCACCGCCCTGCGCGTGTGATGTGCGTGCAGCGTCAAGTGTTCGTTGCACATGGAGGCCATCAGTAAATGTTGCGCCTGTGGCAATCGCCATACAATCGCCGGCCACAAATTGACGAAGCGCATGCCCTAAGTATACCGTTCCCTGGGGAAAATCCCCACTTAGCCCCTCTGGTATCTCGCAGGTATGAGCAGGTGTGATATCCTCAAAAGCTGCTCCCGCCGCTGCGTGCAACAGTTGCCCATTAGTCCAGCGCAATGTTCCCTCATCACCGTAGATCGTCAGGCTGTTGGGCTCATCGAGCAGAGCCACGGAGCTACCTTCCAGGTTGGCGAGTGCCCCATTCGCAAACTGCAATCGCAGACTGTAGTAGTCATCGCTGGAGACTGGCTTATTTCCCTCCGATGCAGGTCGCTCGGTGATAAAGGTGTTGAGTGTCGCCGAAGCATGGGTTACCTCGGTACCAAGCAAATAGCGGAGTGTATCGATCTGGTGCGACGAGATCGCACCGAGAAGGCCACCACCACGTGACGCATCACTCCACCAGTTCCACTCGCGATTACGGTCGGCACGGAAAGGACCGATCACCATACCAAGTGCGTGGCGTACCTGCCCAATAGCACCATCGACAATCAACCGACGAGCGTGGATAAGCGCAGGTAGGAAACGCAACTCATGGTCGATCAAAGCCATCTGATTGGGATGGGCATTGGCGGCATCCAGCATCTGTTGGGCCTCGGTGGCATTCATCGCAGTGGGCTTTTCACACAATACGTGTTTGCCTGCTGCGAGCGTTGCCTGCACCATCTCGTTGTGCAAATCTGGCGGCGTCACAATACTGACCAGAGATACGTCGTCACGCTCTAGCATCGCCCGCCAATCACTCAGCGCTACTGGAATGCCCAACTCCCTAGCGATTCGCTCTGTTTTGGCCTGGTCGCTTCCGACCAGCGCAGTGATCGTCAACCCGGCACTACGGAAGGCCGGAACCTGGACCCGTGTGCCCCATCCACTCCCAATGATTGCAACCGTCATGGTCATCCCTCATTTCTATCGTATGTCTCGTTGAACCGAGCAAGTATTTGTGCTCACACCTATCATACTGTCAGGATGTGTGGGTGGATGCATTGGTCTTTGATCCTAAAGCTGTGGATACGCGCTCAAGATCGTTAGATAACCGCTGGGTTTCATCTGTTGCAAAGGCCGCTTGTACCCGCTCTTCTACGCGTGCGACAACCTGATCTGCTTCCTGAACAATCGCTTGTCCTGCTGGAGTGAGATAGGTTTCCACGATTCGCCCTTGCGGCAGCGCACGACGCTCGACCAGCCCAGCGTGCTCCAACCGTTGGAGCATGGTGGTGATCGCTGCCGGGCTCACTTGAGCAGCACGCGCAATAGCAGCACCTGCAATCCCAGGATAATCGCGTATATGTCCCAAAACACCCCACTGCGCTGCGCTTAGTCCGAGTGGGGCAAGCTCGATACTTAAGGTTGTATCGATCAGTTTACCGAAGTGATAGAGTTTAGATAGTAGTGTAGAAGAGATATCGAGATCGCCCATAACATTCATTTCCTGCATAAGTTGCTATCTGTGCCTGTATACATAGTAACACAGGCGATCCGCCAATCCCCGCAATTGAGATAGAGGGTTGACTTTTTATATTAATATGTTAATATTAATATATTAATAATACTATCCATAAGAAGAC